>CAYMQH010000214.1:0-1528 GCA_964392525.1 uncultured Aestuariivirga sp. | reverse complement strand
CGGCGCTGGCCGGCAAGACCCTGAAGGAACTCGGCTACCCGCTGGTCTATAATCTCGGTGCGTTTCAGCAGTGGGTGGAGGCTGGCGGCGCCATCGACCGGCCGATCGAGCCGGGCATGTCGGCGTTCCGATGAGGCGCATGCAAACGCCTCCATGATCCGTTAACATGCGGTCTGTGCGGGCCTGCCGTGGCCCTCCGGGAGGTCGAATACATGGCTCGCAGCATGGATGCGTTACTTGATCTGGCCGCACTTGATGCCGGCTGTTTGCCCGCGCCCTCCCGGCTGCTTGCCGAACTCTCGCTTTTCGACTGGATGACGGTGGCAATCGCCGGTTCCGGTGAACCGCTCTCCGCCATCATGCGCGCCCAGGCCCTGGCCGAGGGTGGTGCACCCATGGCTTCTGCCGTTGGTTGTGAAACACGGCTTCCGGCCCGCGCGGCTGCCCTCGTCAATGGCACGGTGTCCCACGCGCTCGATTACGATGACACGCATTTCGCGCATATCGGACACCTCTCGGTTGGCATTTATCCGGCGGCCCTCGCTGCAGCCGAAGAGCAGGGGGCCAGTGCTGCCGCGGTCCGTGATGCCTTCCTGATCGGCGCTGAGGGGGCCTGCCGGCTCGGCATGGTGCTCGGCCGCGGGCATTACCAGCGCGGCTTCCACCAGACCGCGACGGCCGGCGCCTTCGGTGCGACCATCGCCGCCTCCCGCATCTATGGGCTGGGCCGCTCGCAGCTGCGCGCCGCGCTCAGCCTCGTTGCAACGCGTGCCTCGGGTCTCAAGTCGCAATTCGGCACCATGGGAAAGCCGTTCAATGCCGGGCTCGCCGCCAGCAATGGCATCGAGGCAGCCAGCCTGGCGCGGCGCGGCTTCACCTCCTGTGAGGACGGCATCGAAGGCCCGCAGGGCTTCATCGAGACCCATTCCGATTCGCCTGATCCCGAGACGCCATGGCACGATCCGCCGCCCGGCCATTTCGTGTTCGATGCGATCAACTACAAGCTCCACGCGTGCTGTCATGGCACCCATGCGATGATCGAGGCCTTGCTGAAGGCCCGCCGGGCGGGCTTGCTGCGGGAAGGCACCTTCCGCCGCATCGTGGTGAGCACGCACCCGCGCTGGCTCAGGGTCTGCGATATAGCGCATCCGCGCACCGGCCTTGAGGTGAAGTTCAGCTATCGCTGGCTGGCGGCCATGGTGGTGAGCGGCATCAACACCGCGTCCGAGAAATCCTATCAGGATGGCTTGTGCCGCGAGCCGAATCTCCAGCGCCTTGGCGGCCTCGTCGAGGTGGTCGGCGATGAAATGCTGAACGACACCGAATCCATCGTACGCGTGGAGGCGGGTACGCGCGCTGACACTTTCGCCCACAACCTCGCGGAACCCATACCCCATGCCGACCTGGAGCAAGGCCTGCGCAGCAAGGCGGCAGGCCTTCTGGGACCTGAGCGCGCAGAGCGCCTGTGGGAGGCGATCCGCACGCCCGTCTCCCTCCCAGCCACCAGCCTCGGCGCACTTCTCAGGGA
>CAYMQH010000213.1:0-1529 GCA_964392525.1 uncultured Aestuariivirga sp. | reverse complement strand
TCGACAAGCTCGCGGGTTATTTCACCGATAACCTCAGCCCAGACCACAACAGGGCAACGAATGCAAACGGCCACAATATGCTGGCCGAGAAATCCCTTGACGAACTTATGTCTGAATTGTCTTCGAGGCTTTGACCAGCTTGCAGAGGGATGGCGTCAACAAGGGGGCACCCACAGCCTCATGCCGGTGCTCGACGGGGAGTTGACTACTGCCAATGGCGGGGCCACGGCTTGGAGGTCCTCGAGGATCGCCAGCATGTCGCGCCGCTCCATGGCGGTCAGGACAGAGAGGCTCCAGGCATCGAGAATGAGAGGTTCGGTTCTGGCGATGGCCTTCCGTAGGCGGACAAATTCGTGAGGGCCTCCGGGAAGTTTTTGCAGTGGCGGGCTGTCTAGCGTGGCGAACAGATCGGCCCTGCTGGCGTCATGGTCCCACATGACGCGCATGCTCAGTTTGTCCATCAACTGCCGGATGGCGCTGTTCAGATCGGCCAGCGTGAAGAAGCGCCGATTCCGCAGCCGCACCAGGATCGAGCGCTGCGCTGCCATCGCAGCGTAGCTCCGGTTCAGCCGCGGATCCATCCGGTCGGGTTTGATTACAGGCGACTTCAGATTGTCCGGCGCCACCGCCTTCGGCGCGCCACCCAGGAATGAAAACATTCGCGTGTAAGCAACGCCCCAGTCTTCACGGCCTTCTGTGGCGACCGCCTCGGCATAGGTGAGGTTCGCGGCACCCATCGTCGCCACAAACAACTTCACGGCCTCAATCCTGCCCGCCACCGTGTCGGTCAGGTCAATGATGTCACCGGCATAGTCGACGAAGACCTTCTCGCCGCCGCCGACCAGACGCGTCCACGATCACGCGAAATTCCTGCCCGGAATCCCGTGAATTGCTTCCAGCCTTCAAGCCGGATGAGTGCAGAAACTACTGCTCCGCAGCCGAAGACGATGCAGACTGATGGGCTTCCGCTCTAGGCAGACCGATCCCACACGCGCAGGCTGAGGCCCTGTACTTCATAGATCCGCAAGTTCCCCACCCACAAGCTGCCGTCAGCCACCACTTGCAGGCTTCCGTCTGGCGATGAAACTATGGCGGCAAGATCGAGATGCGTAGTTACGGTTCTGTCGCGTGGCAGAACCTGGCCCCTGTACTTCCAGATCAACGGGTGATCCTTCGCCAATGCCTCAAGCTGCGGATCGGCGAAGTTTCGGTCCAGGCCCTTGAGAATGATGGCAGCCGTCAGCAGTTGAAGGAGCGCTTCCAGCCCCAGCGATCCAGGCTGGACGGGATCTTGGAAGAAGTGTGCCTTGAAGTACCAAGCCTCCGGGTCGATATCTTGCTGCCCCCTGATCCGCCCAATGCCAGCACTGCCGCCTGTCGGCCAGAACCCTGTGATCCGGTCAACCATTCGCAATGCTCCGGCAGCCAACCGGGTCAGCTTGGTTCCAGGCAGGGCACCCAGATTGGCATAAGGGAGGTCGTGGGTTGCGGGTGCCTCTAGCAGATCCCGATGGGCGGGCAGGACCGGT
>CAYMQH010000212.1:0-1577 GCA_964392525.1 uncultured Aestuariivirga sp. | reverse complement strand
CATCACGCCGTCCCACACCATGGGCGAATTGGCGTTGATGAGCGAGGTCATCACGCAGTTCTGGTCCACGAAGTCCTTGCCGAAGACCATTTCCGCCATGGCCACTGAGTCGGCCGAGCGTTCACCCGCCGTCACTGAGGCCATGAAAGGCTTATCGGAATATTTGATGTGGGTGTAGATCATGTCGAGGTGGCGCTTGGCCACCGGAATGTCCACGGGCTCGCACAGCGTGCCGCCGGCGTGGTGCAGGCTGGGCAGCATGTAGACGAGCTTCGCGAAGTTGCGGAAGTCCTCGATCGTGGCATAGCGGCGGCCTTCATCAAGGTTGCGGATGAAGGGGGGGCCATAGACCGGCGCAAAAACCGCATTGTTGCCGCCAATCGTGACGTTGTTGGCCGGGTTCCGGGCATGCTGCACATATTCGCGGGGAGCTGTCTTGATGAGCTGGCGCACAAGCCCCTTCGGGAAGCGCACACGGAACCGCTTCGGGTCGGTGGCCGAGGGCTTCACGTCGGCGCCCGCGTCCTTCCACATGCGGACGGCCTCTTCGTCTTCGTAGAAGTCGATGCCGGTTTCCTGCAGCACGATTTCGGCATTGTTCTCGATCAACTCGAGTTGCTCGTCCGAGAAGGGTTCATAGGGCTTGATCGCGCGGCGGACGAAGCCTGCCTGCTTCACGGCAGTGGAGGTACGGGCAGCGCGGCGGGCATCCGCGCCACCGCGGGCGCGGCGGCCGGAAGAGGGGGCGGAGGCGGGCTGAGCGTCGGTCATGGAGTGAGCCTGTTGAGATGATTTCACGTGAGGTGTGTTTTACGCTCAACCACGGCTCCGGGTGTGGAGGGAAACGTCAAGCCGTGGGCAGGAAACGACGCCTCAGAACGACACCTTGAGCCTCTCCAGCCCATGGAAATGATAGGCATCGCGGTAGCATGGCGGTTCCGCCAGCCGGAGGCCCGGAAGCCTGCGGAACAGGGTGGTAAGCGCGATGTCAAGTTCCAGCCTGGCCAGCGGCGCGCCGATGCAGAAATGGATGCCCGCGCCGAAACTCACATGCGGGTTGGGCGTGCGGAACGGGTTGAATGCGTCCGGATCGGGGAAGCGGGCAGGGTCCCGGTTGGCGGCCCCCAGCATCAGCCCGACGCTTTCGCCCTTCCGCAGCCGGATGCCGGCATAGTCGAGGTCTTCCAGCGCATAGCGGGTGAACAGGTGCAGGGGCGCGTCATAGCGCAGCGTCTCCTCGACGTGGCCCTTTCCGATGTTCGCTGTCATGCCCTGTTCGAGCAGGCATTTGATGGCGTTGCCGATGGCGTGGACGGTGGCTTCATGCCCGGCGTTGAGAAGCAGGATGGCGGTGGTGACGAGTTCATCCTCGGTGAGCCTCGCCCCCTGTTCCTCCGCCCGGATCAGTTCGGAGAGAAGATCGTCCCCGGGCTCCTTTCGGCGGCGGGTGATGTCGTCCCGGATGAAGGCGCTGAAGTCGAGCGTGGCCTTCACCGCCCTGTCCTCGATCTCCCGGTCGCGCCGGGCCTGGTACATGGCCACCATGTCATGCGACCAGAGGAGGAACTGCTGGGCCA
>CAYMQH010000211.1:0-1583 GCA_964392525.1 uncultured Aestuariivirga sp. | reverse complement strand
CGCGTTTGCTGTCTTTGAGTTCTTCCGGGTAAACGAAATAGCTGTCGAATTGCGGTAGTTCCGTGGGGATATCCACCTTCACCAATGGGCTGTCTGGCGGCACGATGTAATCGGCCAGTGAGCCAAGCCCCACGCCTGCCTCCACCGCGCGGCGCAGGCCGTAGGCGTTGTTGACTTTCATTGCCGGCGTGCGCGCCTCGCCATCCGTGCGGCCTGCGGTTTCCAGCCAGTTGAGATTGGTGAGATAAGGCGGGGTTTGCCCGAAAGAAACGATGCTGTGATCATCGAGGTCTTGGAGCGATTTGGGCGTGCCGCGCCGTTCGAGATATTCAGGTGA
Organism: uncultured Aestuariivirga sp.; assembly: GCA_964392525.1. Lineage (GTDB taxonomy): Bacteria > Pseudomonadota > Alphaproteobacteria > Rhizobiales > Aestuariivirgaceae > Aestuariivirga. Next base: position 1,246 of record CAYMQH010000211.1, on the reverse strand, counting down.
GGCGAAGATGTGATGATGCACGGTGAAGAGCTTGCGCTGAATGAGATCGGGCTGCACGGGCCTGCGCAAGCGGATGGCCACATCGGCTTCGCGCATGCCTAAATCCAGCTCGCGGTCATCGAGCAGCATGACGACATTGATCTGCGGATAAAGCTTGATGAATTCAGCAATGCGCGGGGTGAGCCAGGTGGAGCCGAGGCCCACCGTGGTGGTGATGCGCAATTCACCCATGGGCTTGTCTTTTGAGTCCATCAGGCGCGTTTGCGTGGCAGCGAGCTTGGTGAACACTTCATGCGCCGTGCGATACAGCACTTCGCCCTGTTCGGTGAGTATGAGCCCGCGCGCATGGCGGTGGAACAGCAGCACGCGCAGATCCTGTTCCAGCGCGCTGATCTGGCGGCTGACGGCGGATTGCGAAAGGCCCAATTCATGGCCTGCATGGGTGAAGCTTCCGGCATCGGCCACGGCATGGAAAATCCGCAGCTTGTCCCAATCCATCGTGGTGGAAGCGCGGCTGTCCATCACTCGGCGGCTACGCTGGTCTGTTCCTGTGCGGCGAGCCAGCGCTCGGCTTCCAAGGCGGCCATGCAGCCAAGGCCTGCGGCGGTGACGGCCTGACGGTAGACTTCATCGGTCACGTCACCGGCTGCAAACACGCCGGGAATGGCGGTGGCGGTGGATTTGCCATGCGTTTCCAGATAGCCGCCGGGAGACAGCGGCAGCTGGCCTGCGAACAATTCGGTGGCGGGCTTGTGGCCGATGGCGATGAACACACCGTCGGCGGTTTCTTCCGCCGTGGCACCCGTGTCCTTGTTCTTCAGCCGCACACCCGTGACGCCCTTGGGGTTTTCGGTGCCTAGCACTTCGTCGATCACGCTGTTCCATATGACGCGGATTTTGGGATGCGCGAAGGCGCGGGTCTGCAGCAGCTTTTCCGCGCGGAAGGACGAGCCGCGATGCACGATCACCACTTCCGATGCGAAATTGGTGAGGAACAGTGCTTCCTCAACGGCGGTGTTGCCGCCGCCCACCACGATGACTTTCTTGTTGCGATAGAAGAACCCGTCGCAGGTGGCGCAGGCTGAAACGCCAAAGCCCTGGAAAGCCGCCTCGCTCGGCAGGCCCAGCCAGCGGGCTTGGGCACCCGTGCAGATGATGAGGCTGTCGCAGGTATATTCTTGGCCCGAGTCGCCCTTCATGCGGATGGGGCGGCTTTTCAGGTTCACTTCCATGATGTGGTCGGTGA
>CAYMQH010000210.1:0-1628 GCA_964392525.1 uncultured Aestuariivirga sp. | reverse complement strand
GGATATTGCGGGAGGTGCCGCTGCCACCGGCCCACCCAGGCATCATGAAATTCCTCCTCCCGCCGCTCACATGCGCTGGCGCTCATGGAAAACTCTCCGGGTTGACCGGCAGAGGATCTATCGCTTGGTGGAATCATCAGCTTATGTAAGATGGAGTCTGATAAGTTAGGGTCGTTATCGCTCAGGCAGCCATTCACGGCACGGTCAGGCAGGAAACAGGTGGCAAAGACACATAGTTGGTTGAGGCGTCTTACGCGCTGCCGGCCGATTGAACCCGAGGCTCTCAGCATACGCGGAAGCGGCGAGTTGAGCCGGTCGATATCGCTGTTCCAACTTGTCATGCTTGGCGTCGGCTCGACGATCGGCACGGGCATTTTCTTTGCGCTCACCGAGACGGTGCCGAAGGCGGGGCCTGCGGTCGTCCTGTCGTTTCTGATCGCCGGGTTTGTCGCCGGGCTCACCGCACTTTGCTATGCGGAGATAGCAGCTTCGGTGCCGATTTCTGGTTCCTCATACTCCTATGCTTACGTCACGATGGGAGAGGGCGTGGCCTTTCTCGTCGCCGGCTGCCTCGTGCTGGAGTACGGCATTTCCGTTGGCGCGGTCGCCGTTGGCTGGTCTGGTTACCTGAATGAAGCCATGATGATCATGTCGGGCGGCTGGATCCACATTCCACCGCTGTTACAGCAGAGCCCGTTCATGCAGAATCCCGCCGGAACGGGTGAGCTGTCATACATGCTGTCCGGATCCGTGATGAACCTTCCGGCCTTTCTGCTTGTATGGATATGCGCCTTGCTGCTGATGCGCGGGGCAAAGGAATCCGCGACCGTCAATACGATCATGGTGATCATCAAGCTTTTCGTGCTTATCATGTTTGCGGCCGTGTCGCTGACGGCATTCACGAAAGAGAATTTCCAACCCTTCATGCCGCTTGGTGTACAGGGTATTTCGGCTGCTGCGGGCATCATTTTCTTCTCCTATGTCGGCCTCGATGCGGTCGCCACGGCGTCCGAGGAGGTCGAAAACCCCAAGCGCAGCATTCCGCTTGCAATCATTCTGTCGCTCATCATCGTCACGGTGGCCTATGTGGGCGTCGCCGTCACCAGCCTCGGCGCTCAGCCTGCTTCGGAATTCTTCGGCCAGGAAGCGGGTCTTGCGGTAATATTGAGGAACATCACCGGTACCAATATCTGGTCGCTCGTCCTCGCGCTTGGCGCCGTCATTTCCGTGTTCTCCGTGACCCTGGTCACGCTCTATGGGCAGACGCGAATCCTCTTTGCCGTTTCGCGGGACGGATTGCTGCCTGCGGCGTTCAGCAGATTAAGCGCGCGTACCCAGTCGCCCAATTTCAACACGCTGGCAGTTGCGCTCTTCTGTTCGCTGATTGCAGGGTTTGTGCCATCGTCACTGTTGTGGGGCCTTGTGTCGATTGGCACTCTGGTTGCGTTCACTGCCGTGGCGGTTGCCGTCATTGTGCTGCGCCGCAAGCGGCCCGACTTGCAGAGGAGCTTCAGCGTTCCATTCTATCCCTATCTCCCCATCGCCTCGATCATCGCCTGCCTCTATGTGATCCTGAACCTCGACAATCTGGTATGGCTGCTGTTCGTGGGCTGGCTGGTGATTGGCGG
>CAYMQH010000209.1:0-1657 GCA_964392525.1 uncultured Aestuariivirga sp. | reverse complement strand
TTCTTCATGGCCAGCAGGGCGGAGTAGTGTCCGTCCCGCTGCTCAAAGGGGTCCATCCGCAGGTTGAACACGAGGGCGCTTCCCCGGAAATAGTCGAAGAACCCATTGCGTTCCTCGAAATGCATCTTCCATGGGCCGATCCGGACGGCTGTCAATTTGCTCTCATTGTAAAAGATTTGCTGGTTGCGGCTGCTTGGCGCTCCGTCCGTCCAGGTGGCCAGATTGTTGACGCCATCGATCTTGACCTTGTGGCTCTCCAGGAGCTTGGACGCCACATCCTCCACGCCTGCCGCAGCGGCCAGCGTCGTGAACAGGTCCATATGGCTTTGAATGCCATTCGACACGATGCCGGGTTTGATGCGCCCGGGCCAGCGGATCAGCATCGGAACGCGTACGCCGCCTTCCCAGGTAGTGGCCTTTTCGCTGCGGAATGGCGTTGTGCCGCCATCGGGCCACCATGCGGCCATCGCGCCGTTGTCCGTTGTGTAGAGGACGATCGTGTTGTCTGCCGCCCCCATCTCATCCAGCGCCTTGAGGAGGTTGCCCACATAGGCGTCATGCTCCATCAGTCCGCTGCCATAGAGGTCATATTCCGAGGAAAAGGGCTGGGCGAGGTAGCGGCTCTCAGGCTTGAGGTGCGTATAGATGTGCATGCGGGAGGGCGCATACCAGGCGAAGAACGGCTTCCTCTCACCAATCGCCTGGCGCATGAATGCGATGGTGCGTTCGGTGAATTCGGCGTCAACCGTCTTCATGCGTTCGATCGTCAGGGGGCCGGTATCGGTGCAGGTCTGCTTGCCCCATGGACCTGAGCGCGGATCGTCTGGCGCCGGATTGACGGTGTCTGTTGCAACGCAGTCGAGAACGCCGCGTGGCCCATAGCGGGCTGTGAACGCGGGATCCTGCGGCCAGTCCGGGTCTTGCGGCTCTTCCTCGGAATTGAGGTGGTAAAGGTTGCCGTAGAAAACATCGAAGCCATGCACGGTTGGCAGGTGCTCGTTCCTGTCGCCCAGATGGTTCTTGCCAAACTGCCCTGTCGCGTAGCCCTTTTCCTTCAGCACCTCGGCGAGGGTCGGATCGAGGGCGCTGATGCCGATGGGGGACCCCGGTATGCCAACGGTCGTGAGCCCCGTGCGGATTGGCATCTGACCGGTGATGAATGCCGCACGGCCCGGCGTGCAGGTCGGTTCGGCATAATGATCCGTGAACAGAATGCCTTGCGCGGCAATACTGTCGATGTTCGGTGTCGGCACCATCATGCCGCGGCTGTAGGCGCCAATGTTGAAGTAGCCCACGTCATCCGGCATGATCATCAGGATATTGGGCGTGGTGCTTTCAGCCTTCGCCGGGTGACATGCCATTCCAAGGGCCAAGCCCATCGCCGCCATCACGACCTGCTTCATGTGCCACCTCTGGAGACGTGCGTCACAGTATCTCGAACACTGTTTCTGCAGCGCGTCAATAAAAAAGGCGGCATATAACTTTTGGTTGTGCCGCTGGAGACAGTTCTGCCGTCAGGTGCCGGAGCGCATGTTCACGTTTTCAATGTGGCAAGCACTGTCTCGCGACAGATCAGGGTCTGGCTCTCCTCCGGTGTTGAAACGAACAGGCCAGCCGCTGCAATTGCGAACGCGCAGGCAGCCTCCAGATCGTCGCC
>CAYMQH010000208.1:0-1677 GCA_964392525.1 uncultured Aestuariivirga sp. | reverse complement strand
GGCAGGCTCTCCCAGATCTACTCGACGAGATCCAGGCGATCGCGCACGCTCAGGCAATCGATGCCCAACGAATCGATCGCGGACGGCCACGGGTATTCTCCTTGATGGACGGGATGACAATCTCATCGTGCTGCTGATTCCTGCCAATGGTCACGGGCGTAGCCGAGCGACCGGAACCATGCCGCCTTGGAGCCACCGTCGGGATGCTCCGGATTGAGCAAGTAGTCGCGAACCTTTTCGGTCGCGACGTTCGCCTCGGTTGCCTTTGGAACCGGCATTGGGTTTAAGGCAGCCGACCGTCACGGCTGTGGCGTGGGTTTCCCGTCGCCACCAGCCGTTGGTTCGGCCTTGATTCCCAATCCCTTGAGAATCGCCGGTGTGATTACCCGGGTGCATCCTTCGGTGCCTGGATGAATACCGTCGGGTACATACTTGTCGAAAAGGGCTCTGTCCTTTTTCATGATGGGTTCCCAGTTGGCGTAGTGGTCGATGAGTTTCAGCTTCCGCTCTTTCGCCACGTCCCGATACATCTGGTAGTAGTCTCTGATCGTTGGGCGGAGTTCGAGATGGACCCCGATGGGCGGATTCATGGTCATCAGAATGATTTCCGTTTCCGGCTTCGAAGCCACGATGCGATCGATCATGTTTGTGAGGTTGCTCCGCGCCTCTGCCACTGAGGTCTTGTAGGGCAAAAAGGCGTCATTGATCGCAAACTCAATCAACACCGTATCAGGCTTCTTCTGAATCACGCGCGTATCGAGGTTGTCTGCACCCCACTTCGACCACATGGCTCCTTTGCCGCTGTTGATGAGTGTTACCTGCCCTGGGTGTCGCTCATCCAAGGCCTTCTGCAATTGGCCCACCCATGCGCCGCCAGCAGTAAGACTCGTTCCGTAGACGACCAGCGTTTGCTGCTTTCCAGCATTCAGATTACTGACGAAAGTGCTGCGATCTTCCGCAAGGACGTTGTTCACCAGCGCAAGGATTGCCAATGGCATTACAAAGCGTTTCATATTGATCTCCGTCTTTGTGCCGAACGCTTGAGCTGATCAGCGGCCCGCGACGAGGGGATTATCCATTCCTGAGGACGTTATCGCGAGCCTGCTGCATCGCGTGGTTAGGCCGTTCGCCACGAAGGCTGGCTGCGCGGCGGCCCTGCATAAGAGAAGCAATCCGGAGGGCAGCATCGGGAAGCGGCGGGGCTCGGCAGCCGGTTCCTGCGATCGGTCATGCATGGGCGAGCCAATAGATGTTTGACGAAGGGGTTACAGCTCACAGTAGTTCGAAACCTCGATAAGGTTGTTGTCTGGGTCGCGAAAGTACACCGATATGATTGGTCCAAGTGCCCCGGTGCGAGCAACGGGTCCCTCAAGCACCGGCACGCCACACGCTTGCAGATGTGCCAGCACCCGGGCGATAGGCGCATCGGCAATGAAGCACACGTCGGCAGAGCCTGGTGTTGGGGCATTCGCCTTGGGCTCAAACTCCTTGCCGCGCTCATGGAGATTGATTTTCTGCTGGCCGAACGCCAGTCCCTTGCGGCCGCCCGCAAAGCTGATGACCTGCATTCCCAATACACGCTCGTAAAAGCACAATGAGGCTTGGATGTTCGCGACGGTGAGGACGATGTGATCGAAGCGCAGGATCAGCAAGAGAAGCTTCCTCTTTGGCCTAACG
>CAYMQH010000207.1:0-1697 GCA_964392525.1 uncultured Aestuariivirga sp. | reverse complement strand
CATCGTACTCGACTCTCCTTCAAAGCGGCAGCGCTTTCAATTGGTTAACGGGAAGTTTCGGTGAGAGCAGGTGCTGCAGGAATGCGATTACTTGATCGGGCTCTGCTGCGGCGGCGATTTTGCGGAGCGCGGCGAGGCCAATAGCGAAGATCGAGCAAGCCTTGCGGCCATGTTTCTTGACAGGGACAGGACGGATACGCTCCGAGGCTACCCCGGTCTTCACGCACAGTGTCACAGCGAGGGCCAGGACAGCCAACAGGGTGGACAGTTTTTGCGCATTCGTGATGTGCGTGTCCTCCAGATTGAAGCCCTTGGTCTTGAGATTGGAGAACAGCGTCTCGATTGTCCATCTTTGCCGATAGGCGGCGAGCGCATGCTTCGGTTTGGCCGAACAAGCGAGGGCGAGGAGTTCGCCGGAGTGCAAACGCATGACGATAAGTCGGACCGCAGGAGAGCTATCGTCAGTATGTTGACCAAGTTTGCACCAGCCTTTCAGGTTCATTTTCTCACCCTTGCCGAGGCCCTTTGCGATCTGAGTGATCGTCCACATGGCGAAGCCGTCGCGAACGACATGCTGGTTCTCGCGAAGCCGAAGAACAAAGGGGATTTTCTCCTTGCAGAGATAGGCCATCCACGCGCCGCCGATGAACTCCCGGTCGCCCATCAGCGATGCGATCTTCATGTCGGGAACAGCTTTGCGGAGCCGGTCAAGAAGGTCGGTACGCGCCTGTGTGTTCGAATTCCCGGCAGTTGGCAGGAGCGCCCAAATCAACGGAATGCCAATGCCGTTCCAGATGACCGAAATCATGAGGATGTTGATCGTGGTCTTGCCGAACTCCCAGTTGGTTCGGTCCATGGCGAGGACCCACGGCTTTCCACGCAGCCCCAGCAGGCCAACGACCACAGGGGCGGTCAGGGACCCATCCAATGCGACATGCTGGAAGAAACGATAGAACCGGCGGCGCACCGAGCTGATCTCTGCCGCCGTATCGACATGGGCTGCAAGCCGCCACAGGCAGATCGTGCCCTGGCGCATGATCAGGAACGCAAGCCAGGTCAGCGTTTCGTGTCTTGTCTGACCCAGCGCGATGTGTTGGGTTAGCAACTTGGATAAGGCGTCTGAAAATGCATTCTGCATCAAGGCGATCCTTCGTTGGCAGACAAAGAATCCCTTTTGTGAATCGTTTCAACGCCTTATTCAACCGCGTCGAGTACTATGGGGGTAAAGGTCATTGTCCGCCCCCAATACCTCGACGGCCATTCCAAGCCGGAGGAAGGGCATTTCGTCTGGTCCTACAGCATCACCATCGAGAATCATGGCCGGGAGACGGTGACGCTGCGCACCCGCTACTGGAAGATCACGGACGCCACCGGCCATGTGCAGGAGGTGAGGGGTGCGGGCGTCGTGGGTGAGCAGCCGGTGCTGAAGCCGGGTGACAGCTACAGCTATACCTCCGGCTGCCCGCTGAAGACCTCGTCCGGCTTCATGGTCGGCGCCTACCAGATGCAGCTGGCTTCCGGAGAATTCATCAATGTCGAGATCCCCGCCTTCTCGCTCGACAGCCCGCACGACAAGCACGCCATCAACTGACGCATCATGACAGGCACGATTTACTCCACCGAGGAGATGCTGGCCCGCCTCGTCTCCTTCGACACGACGAGCCGCGACGGAAACATTCCGCTCATTGAATTCGTCG
>CAYMQH010000206.1:0-1729 GCA_964392525.1 uncultured Aestuariivirga sp. | reverse complement strand
GCGCGTCACCGCCATTGCCGGAATCCCGCTGGTCATCTTCCTGATCGGCTTCATCTTCACCCACATCGGCGCAAGCCGCGCCGAACTGGTGGCGAGTGTGAAGAACCCCTTCGTCGCGATCCTCCTCGTGCTCACCGTCATCAACCTGCTCTGGCATATGCGGCTGGGACTTCAGGTGGTGATCGAGGATTACATCCATGGTCATGTAACCAAATTCGCGGCACTCCTGCTCAACACCTTCTTCACGATCGTGATGGGTGCTGGAGCCCTTTATGCAATCCTCAAGATGAGCTTCGGACTCTGATGGCTGTTGTTGAAACCAAGAAGAAGGCCCCGAAGAGTTTCACCATCGGTGGCCGAACCTATCCGGTGACGGATCACACCTATGACGTGGTGGTGGTCGGCGCTGGCGGCGCGGGCCTTCGCGCTGCGCTCGGTGCGTCTCAGGCGGGCCTCAAGACGGCCTGCATCTCAAAGGTCTTCCCCACGCGCTCGCATACGGTGGCCGCCCAGGGCGGCATTGCCGCATCGCTCGCCAACATGGGGGCCGATGACTGGCGCTGGCACATGTATGACACGGTGAAGGGCGCTGACTGGCTCGGCGACCAGGATGCCATCGAATATCTCTGCCGTAATGCGCCGACCGCCGTCTACGAGCTCGAGCATTTCGGCATGCCCTTCTCGCGCACCGAGGAAGGCAAGATCTACCAGCGCCCCTTCGGCGGCCACATGATGAATTTCGGCGATGGCCCGCCGGTGCAACGCACCTGTGCTGCTGCCGACCGCACCGGCCATGCCATGCTGCACACGCTGTATGGCCAGAGCCTGCGCTATTCGACGGAATTCTTCATCGAATATTTTGCCCTTGACCTGATCATGGAAAATGGCGCCTGCCGCGGCGTTGTCGCCATGTGCATGGAGGATGGCTCCATCCATCGTTTCCGCGCGCATGAGACGATCCTCGCCACGGGTGGTTATGGCCGCGCCTATTTCTCCGCGACGTCGGCCCACACCTGCACGGGTGACGGCAACGCCATGGTGTTGCGTGCCGGGCTTCCGTGTCAGGACATGGAATTCGTGCAGTTCCACCCGACCGGCATTTATGGCGCGGGCTGTCTCATCACGGAAGGTGCGCGCGGCGAGGGCGGCTACCTCACCAACTCCCAGGGCGAGCGCTTCATGGAGCGTTATGCGCCTTCCGCCAAGGATCTCGCCTCGCGCGATGTCGTCTCGCGCTCGATGACCATTGAAATCCGCGAAGGCCGCGGGGTTGGCGAGCACAAGGACCACATCCACCTGCACCTCGAGCATCTTGATCCCAAGGTGCTGCATGAGCGGCTTCCCGGCATTTCTGAATCGGCCAAGATCTTTGCCGGCGTGGACGTGACGCGCGAGCCGATCCCGATCCTGCCGACGGTTCACTACAACATGGGCGGCATCCCGACGAATTATCATGGCGAGGTTCTGGCGGGTGACCCGTCCGATCCGGAGAAGACCGTGCCCGGCCTGATGGCGGTGGGCGAGGCGGCCTGCGTATCGGTCCATGGCGCAAATCGCCTGGGCTCCAACTCGCTCATTGATCTCGTGGTGTTCGGCCGCGCGGCGGGGCTTCGCTGCGCTGAACTCGTGAAGCCCGGCATGGCGCATGCCGATCTTCCGGCGGATGCGGGCGAGATGTCCATCGCGCGCCTCGACCACTACCGCTTCGCCAATGGCAAGACGCCGACCG
>CAYMQH010000205.1:0-1796 GCA_964392525.1 uncultured Aestuariivirga sp. | reverse complement strand
TGAAGCGCTACACCACGCTCGGCATGGGCACGGATCAGGGCAAGACCTCCAACATCAATGCGCTGGCCCTGATGGCAGAGCATCGCGGCATCACCATTCCCGAGGCGGGCACGACCACGTTCCGCCCGCCCTATGCGCCGCTCACCATGGGAGCCATTGCGGGCCGCACGGTGGGTTCGCATTTCCGCCCGGTGCGCCGCTCGCCGCTCAATGACTGGCATGCAAAAAACGGTGCGACCTTCATCGATGCAGGGCTGTGGAAGCGCGCCTGGTATTATGCGTGGGCTGGCTCCTCACCGGAGACGGCCTATGTGAAGGAGATGGAACTGGTGCGCAAGGCCGTGGGCCTCGCCGATGTCTCGACACTTGGAAAGATCGACATTCAGGGGCCGGATGCGGCGGAGTTCCTGAACCGTGTCTATGTCAACGGCTTCGCCAAGCTGCCTGTGGGCAAGGTGCGTTATGGCGTGATGCTGAACGACGATGGCGTGGTGATTGATGATGGCACCACGGCGCGCATCTCCGAGACGCAGTTCTATATGACCACCACCACCGCTCAGGCGGGCGAAGTGATGTCATGGCTCGAATATCTGCTCCAATGCCACTGGACCGATCTCAATGTGCAGGTCGCCTCACTCACCGATGAATGGGCGGGCATGGCAGTCTCCGGCCCCAGGGCCCGCGAAGCGCTTCAGCTTGCCTTCCCCGAGGCGGACCTGTCGCATGAGAACCTGCCCTACATGGGCTGCAAGGACATCCTGTTCGATGGCGTTACCGTGCGCCTGCTGCGCATGTCCTTCTCGGGCGAACTGGCCTACGAAGTCCATGTCGCGGCGGATTTTGCCATCAGCTTGTGGGAGCATATTCTCAAAGCCGCCGCACTGACTGGCATCAAGCCCTATGGGCTCGAAGCACTCGCGAGCCTCCGCATCGAGAAGGGCCATGTGGCGGGCCTGGAACTCGACCACCGCAACACGCTCGATGACCTTGGCCTCGGAAAGATGGCCGGCAAGGAAAAGGACTATGTGGGCCGCGCGCTGCGCTTCCGCGAGGATTGCCAGTCACCCACGCGCTGGAGCCTCGTCGGCCTTGAACTGATGGAACCCGAGAAGAAGCTGCGCGGCGGCGCGATCCTGTTTGCGGCGGATGATGAGATCAAGGGCCATGGCCGCGGCTACATCACCTCCGTCACCTGGTCCACCGAACTCAACAAATTCATCGCGCTCGGCCTCTATCAGGGCGGGCTGAAACATGAAGGCGAGGAGATCATCGCTGCCTTCCCGCTCAAGAACGAGCAGGCGAAGCTCAAGATCGTGTCGCCGCACTTCATCGACAGGGAAGGAGCGCGCCTCCATGCTTGAGCGGATGTCAGCGCTTGCCGCCGCGAAGCCCTATGTGAGCCCTGTGCTCATGATCGCCGAACGGGCGGGTTTTACCCTGACGCAGGCCGCAGGACTTGATGCAGCGTTTGAGACAAAGCTCTCAGATGTCGTGGGCAGCCTGCCGGAGACGGTGGGCGTTGCGCAGCAGAATGGCGAGCTTACCATTCTGCGCATCGGTCCGTCGCAGTTCTGGGTGATCGGCCCCGAGCAGGATGAAACGCCGCATCGTCTTCAGGGGCTGTGCGCCGTGACGCCACTGTCCAGCAGCCGCGTGCGGATAGTGCTGCAGGGCCCGCCCGTGCGTGAGGTGCTGGCCAAGCTGATGCCGGTTGATGTCCACCCGTCCGTCTTCACGCCCGGCCGCTTCGTGCTGACGGGCCTTCACCACACGCCGGTGACGGTTCACTGCACGGG
>CAYMQH010000204.1:0-1801 GCA_964392525.1 uncultured Aestuariivirga sp. | reverse complement strand
TCGGCCAGAGCTTTCCGGAGCTTGCCGATCATTTCAGCTTCGATGCGGTGCTTGATGGCGAGTTGCTCGTGGTCCGGACTGGCGAGGTCGCGCCATTCGCGGACTTGCAGCAACGGCTGAACCGCAAGAACGTCACCCGCGCAATGATGAGCCAGTACCCGGTGCATGTGCGCTTCTATGATGCGCTGGACATCGGCGGCGAAGACCTGCGTGGCCTGCCCTTCACCGCGCGGCGTGCCCGGCTTGAAAAATGGCATGCTGAAGCTGGCCCGCCATTGAGCGATCTGTCGAGGGTACTGACTTTTGACAGCAAGGCTTCGCTGAAAGCGGCATGGGACGCAACGCGCGCTGAAGGTATCGAAGGCTTGATGCTGAAGCGCAAGGAAAGCCCATATCTGGCGGGCCGTCCCAAGGGCCATTGGTACAAGTGGAAGCGCCAGGCCCTCACCGCAGATTGCGTGCTGCTCTATGCCCAGCGCGGCGCGGGCAAGCGCTCATCCTTCTATTCGGACTATACGTTTGGCGCGTGGCTGGAAAAGGATGGCGCGCCGGTGCTTGTGCCCGTCGGCAAGGCCTATTCCGGCTTCACGGATACGGAACTCGCGCAGCTTGACCGGTTCATCCGCCAGAACACCGTTGAACGCTTCGGCCCAGTGCGCTCCGTTGCCCCCAGGCTCGTGCTGGAGATTGCCTTCGATGCGATTCAGCCATCGGCCCGCCACAAATCTGGAATCGCCATGCGCTTTCCCCGCGTTTCACGCATCCGCTGGGACAAGCCGGCAGAGGAGGCAGATACGGTGGAGGGGCTGAAGCGGCTTATCCCGTCAAGCCCGTGAGCGCATCCATCGGGATGCGGCAGGCAACGGAGTAGGCGGGGTTGAAGACATTCGCCACGTCATAGCGCACGCACTGGCCCATCACATGGCTCGCGGCCACAGCATCGAGGCCGTAGTCTTCCGTGAGCCAGTCGAGCATTTCCGTCGTGGCGTGCTGCAGGGCTTGATCCAGCGGCCGCGCATTGCCGATGGTGAAGATCTCCGTGTCGTTTTTCCCACGCGGCCAGTGGATGGCCTTGTGCTTGACGACCTCGGCGGTGAAGGTCACCTCCGCCGCCGTTTCGATGCCGGTGCCGACGATCTCGCCATCGCACTGGCGGGCATGTACATCGCCAAGGAAGAACAAGGCACCCGGCACTGAAACAGGGAACCACACCTCAACACCCGCGCGGCAGCCGCGATAGTCCATGTTGCCGCCGTAAGGGCCGCTGGTGGCAGTGGAAATGGCCTGGCCGAGGGGAGGTGCGACGCCCAGGCAGCCGATCATCGGTTCAATGGCAACCGACCAGTTGCGGAGGGCGGCAGGCGGTTCCGCCAACCATGCCCGGCCTTTCGCGGTGTCGATCACCCATTCCGTCTTGCGGCGTTCGCGGAGGCGCGAAACGGCCTGCGGGTCAATGACGTTCGGGGCCAGCGTGTCGAAGGTCCAGCCGGTGTTGCGGGTGAGGCGGATGCCGCGAATGATGACACGCAGCGCATCGCCCGGTTCAGCAGTCCTCACAAGGAATGGCCCGGTCATCGGGTTCGGCCTGTCGCCGATCTTCAGCCCGCGATGGTCGAAGCCATGCGCGTCGGTGGTGTCCGCCGTCACCTGATCGCCACTCGCAATCTCGAGGACAGGCTCATGCGAACCAATCGTGTTGAACAGCGTTGATGGCGTGAAGCGATGATGCGTCATCGGGGGTGGGTCTTCCGGTAACGCAGGTAGAGTGCATGCCTGATGCGGAAGGTCACCTCGAGCACGA
>CAYMQH010000203.1:0-1812 GCA_964392525.1 uncultured Aestuariivirga sp. | reverse complement strand
TGAACCTCGACAATCTGGTATGGCTGCTGTTCGTGGGCTGGCTGGTGATTGGCGGACTCTATTACTTCCTCTACGCCGCCAGGCGTTCGGCGCTTGAGCCGAGGTGAGGCCTTGAGCATGATCTGATCGCAAAGGCGGGCGCCACTTTGCGGATCATGCTTCTAGAGCCGGTAGGCCCGGATCCCGTTGTCGCGGAACAGCTTCAGCTTTTCCTCCCGCGTGCAGCCTTCCGTGGCCCAGTCCAGAACCTCGATCCAGCTTGTATATGTTCCGGCCAGTTCGGCCACCGGCCAGTCGCCGCCATACATCAGGCGGTCGATACCGAAACAGTTGATGACGTGGTCGATGTAGGGACGCAACTGCTCGCGCGTCCAGTTCGCATGGTCGGCCTCAGTGGTGACGCCCGAGAGCTTGCACATCACATTGGGCAAGGACGCCAGTTCGCGGATATGGGTTTTCCACGGTTCGATCAGCCCATCCCTGATCCCCGGCTTGCCGATGTGATCGAGGATGAAGGACACCTCCGGGCACTGCCGCACCAGCTTGATGATGCCCGGCATCTGGTTGTGATAGATGCAGAGATCGCAGCTGAGGCCGTAGCGCGGCAAAAGCCGCACACCTGCGATGAAATCAGGCATCAGCACATAGTCCGGATCGGGCTGGTACTGGGTGATGCGCCGGATGCCACGCACCACGGGAATTTTGGAGAGCTGCTCCATCTCGGGCTCAACCGCAGCTCCGCGTTCAAGGGGAAGTGCCGCGATGCAGCCCTTCAACCGCTTGTCCTTCGCGGCCAGCGACTGCACCCACTCCGCTTCCTCGATGTGCTGTGGCATGTCGACATCGACCTCGGCAAACACGATGGCGCCGATCTCATAGGGTCTGGCACGCTCGGTAAGATCGGCAAGCGTCCAGTCGCGGTTCAATTTCGGCACGCCGGCGGCCCAGCTGTATTTGAACTTTGCGTGGTCGAGGAGGTGAACGTGCGTGTCGGTGATGGCAAAGTCGATCATGTTGTCTGCTCCACGAATTCATTCAGTGCGGTGAGGAACTGCGCGACATCCTGCTCGGTATTGTAATGACTGAAGGAGACGCGCACGCAATCGGCCAGTCCCAGTGGCTCCAGAACATTGCCGCTGTAATGATCGGCCTTGCGCGTGTGCGTCCTCACGCCGCGCTCATTGAGGAAGCTGACGATGGCTTCGCTCGGCTGGCCTGCCAGCGCGAAGGAGGCCACGCCCTCGCGCCGCGCATTATCGGCCCCGCCGATGATGTGAAGGCCGGGAATGTCTTTCAGGCCACGTAGATTGCCGCTGCCGGTCATCATCGTATCGGCCAGTTTCTGCTCGTGGCCGTGTATGGATTTGGCCGCTGCTTCAAGGCGTTTTCGGCGGTCGCTGTCCGGTGTCACTTGAGATCCCAGCCAGTCCAGATAGTCCACCACATCGGAGAACGTCGCATAGCTGCCCGCATCCCGCGTGCCCATGTCCCAGCTTGTGGCCGGGCTGCCGATCACGGTGTCCTTTGTGCATGCCGTAAGGCGGTCCGACGCCCAGCCCACGCCATAGCCATGGCGCGAGAACACCTTGTAGGGTGAGATCGCATAGCCGTCGATGCCCAGCACTGCAATGTCGACCGCCCCATGGCTGGCGTGCTGAATGCCATCGACGATAATGAAGCAATCGGGGGATGCGCTACGGATTGCGGCCGCAATCGCACCCACATCCACTGCCATGCCGGTGACGGGCGAGGTGTGGATGATGCTGGCCACGCGCACATCGGGCGTGATGTGCCGAAGGTAGGCGTCAACAC
>CAYMQH010000202.1:0-2050 GCA_964392525.1 uncultured Aestuariivirga sp. | reverse complement strand
AGCTTGGCGCTGAAGGCGGTGGAGGTGCCTTCCATGCGGGTCGCAATATCATTGGTGATGCCGTTGAGCATTTCGGCGGCTTCGTCGAAATTGCTGCCAAGCACGCGGGCGGTGGCTTCGAGGCGTTCGAAAATGGTGTTGCCGGCGGTATCGAGGCGCTCAGTGATTTCATTCGAGACTTCGCCAAGCCGCTCAACCGTTGTGCGGTTGGACTCACCGACCTGCTGGGTGAGGCTTTCCACGGCCCCGGCAAAGCTGGTGACGGTGTGTTGCGTGCTGCGTGCAAGGTCGGCAGCGGCAAGCTCTGCCACGCCCTGCACATCGGCGGATACAGCGGCGGCGGCGTCACCAATGCGGGCGGCAATGGTGTCTGCGGCACCGGAGAGGGCTTCGGTCAGGCCCGAAGTTGCATCGGTCATCCGTTCCGTCAGGCCATCCGCCACAGCGGCCACGCCAGAGACGGCGGTTTCGCTGGCGCGCTGCATGCGCGAAACCAAAAGGTTTGAAGTGGAGTTGAGATTTGCGCTGAGCGCATCCGTGGACTGTTCGACGCGGCCCGTGACTTCGCTGGCCAGGTTCGACAAGAGCTCGCCCACGGCCATGCTCGACTGTTCGATGCGGCCTGCGGTCTGCTCGGCTGTGCTGGAGAGCAGTTCGGCAATGTTGTTGGCGCTTTGCTCGATGGTCGCGGCAAAGCTGCGCGTGTCGTGCGACATGCGGCTGGCCACTTCGTTCGTCGTCAATTCCATGCGGCCGAGGATTTCGCCTGCACTTGCCGAGAGCTGGCCGGTCATGCTGTTGCCGGCTTCTTCCATGAAGCTGAAAATCTCATCACGGGCGCGCGTTACGTTGCCCATGAAGTCTTGCGAAACGAAATGCATCTTGTCGGAGACATAATCTCCGGCGACATGGATTTTCTTGGCGACCTGATCGCTGTTGGCTTCGAGCTGGCGGATCGTTTCCTGCGAGATGTTTTGCAGCTGATAGGTGATGCTACCGCTGGTGGACTGCATGATCTCGGAGACATGCGACCCGGAGCTTTTGATCTGGTCGGACAATGTCTCCGTGAGGCGGCTGACCGTGCGGGTCACTTCCGAGTGGAGCGAGGAAAGCTCGGTCACGGAGTTGCGCAGATTGGAGACAAGGTTGTTTTCCATGCCGCGCACGATTTCGCCAAAGCCCGTGCCTTCGGTCTTCAAGTCACCGCTGGTGCGCGCGAGTGTTGCCACCTGCACGTCGATGTGCTGGCGGAAGGTATCGATGCCGGTGATCAGATTAGCCGAGGTTTCTTCCATGCGGCGGGTCTGGGTTGCGATGTCATCACCCACCAGGGTGCCGCGCACGACAACTTCTTCAATGGTGCGATGAAGTTCGGACGTGGAATCTTTCAGGCCCGCTTCCAGCGAGCCAAGGGCTGTCTGGGCAATCTGGATGATCTGGTCGAGATTATGGGTGCTCTGTTCCAGCCGATTGAGAATGGGGCTGGTTTCGGTGCCGATGACATAGCCAGCCTGCTGCAGGGCAACGCGCTGGTTCTCAAGACCGGCGATCAGATTGCGGATGCGTTCTTCATTGCCGCCAAAAGCGTTTTCGATGGCCGACATTTCGCGGTGGACCATGCCTTCAAGCTCGCTGGCGCGGCTCATGGCCTGTTCAACGCCATTGATGAGGGCGTGCATTTCCTCACGGATGGCCGTGGCGGCGGAGGCGAGGTTGTCTGCCCCGATATCCTGCGGGCGCACAAGGCGCAGGGCCGTGTGCATGAGGCTTTCGGACATTTGACGCAGCTGCTGGGCGCGGTACAGCAAATACGCCGCGGCCATCAGGGTGGCACCGGGCACCAGCATGAGGGCCAAGGCCTGCATGACATCGGCCACGAGAACGGGCGATTGGCTGAAGACGGAGGGCAGATAGGCTGTGCCCGTCAGCGTCATCCAGAAAACGGAAATGGCGCCGGCGGCATAGATGGTGGCCATCGGCGGCTTGCGCTTGAGATTGGAAATGATGGCGGCGGTGCCGGGCTCGTTTTCATTGGCCGGCATGTCACGCA
>CAYMQH010000201.1:0-2087 GCA_964392525.1 uncultured Aestuariivirga sp. | reverse complement strand
TGGCCGCCGTCCAGCGTGCCGGCCAGCACCGCGTCCTGAACCTCGAGCGCCTTGGCGACCGCACCCGCTGCCAGCAGTTCGATCTTCAGGCGACCGCCCCCCATCTCGTTTACGCGATTCACGAAATCCTGCGCGAATTCGTGGAAAATGTCCTTGGCGGGCCAGGTGCTTTGGAACTTCAGAACCACGGCTTCCTGCGCGCGCACCACATTGGGCAGCGCTATCGTTGCAGCGCCAGCTGCCGCCGCGGTGGCGCCGGATTTCAGAAAGGCGCGACGCGAGGCCGGCTGACCAGACTTGGTGTGTTTCGTCATAGATTAGTCCTCCCGGGTTATACATCCGTTCTCTGGCTGATTTTGTTTGAACAGAGCGCAACTGGGTATAACGGTCAATCGCGACATTTGGTTCAGTGACCACGGCCAATCTAGCCAAAAAGCGAAGAGTCCGCCCCGGGAGATCACGCTGAATGTTATAGCTTTCTCAGCATGAGCCTGATCGGAGCGAGATGACGGGAAGCATGCGTCCTTGGATTGAAGTTTTATCAGTACTCGTCAAATGGCTGTATCATCCGGGGTTTGCGAAGGCGCACTCCACAACCCAACTTTTTGCAGCAAAACTGCTTGAGGCGGACGGTGGCGGTAGCGGTCATGTTGGCGTCTTTGTTGTTGACAGAATAATAGTTATAGCCGTGAGTACGGTCAAAATATTTATTGCCGTAACTATGGCCGTGGATTATTCGGGCCGGGCAAGACGTGGAGAATGAGTTGGGAAGGAAGCCGATACCGATGAGCAGCCGCGACGCGATTGCGCGTGATCAGCGGCTTGTGATCATGGTGACGAAGCGAGAGCGGGAGCGATACGAAGCGGCGGTAGCTGGACTCGGTTACGGCACGCTGTCAGACCTGATCAGGGACGCGGTAGAGCGGCGGCTGCTGGAGATCGGGGCTAAGGGCGGCGGCAAGCCTTAACCGGCTCCGGCGAAAACCGTGCCTCGTGGGGCAACATGTACACCGCCGCCATCGAGAAGACGGGGCTGTCGTACAATTCGGCAGTGCGTCTCAAAGTCATCGCGAGCGCATTCGAATTAGCGCGGCGACGCGCTAATCTGAGCTGGTCCCACCACGCCGAGGTCGCGGCGCTGCCGGAGGGCAGGGGCGTTGGCAGCGGTCGCCCGGGGCGAGGATCAGGCTTGCAGTGCAACCAGTTCCGGCGCAGCTTAACGATGCCTCGGCGGCATTCGAACTGAAGCCTGTACACACTGCTCGATGTGCGACGGTTCGACTCAGGTTTGCGTACCCACAAAGGATCGCCGACTGTGTGGGTATGCGTGTTGGTTGACAAAAACGCTGCTGTAAACTGTTGAAAATAAACATAAAAAAATACAATGCAGCGGACTCCGTCTCCGCCATTTTGTTTTGCTAGCGCGTTGATGTTGTTCAGATAGTTTGGTGGATAGTGGTGCTTGCCCCGCTAACTGTCCCACCAGACCCATCTGCATCGGCCCGCCCGACAAGCACCTGCAACGTCACTCCAAATCAGGTGACAAGCTCTGTGGAAAGAGCCCCAGCGCCCGCTCCGAACCGATCTACGTCCAGCAGCGCGGCACCCGGCGGCCTACAAAGCTGATCCGGCATGATCTGCCGCGGAACCCGCTGGCGAGATCGAACACCCGGCGGGAGACCACCGGGGGGCGATCCACGCGACAGCGTCGACGACTGCAAGCCTGAGACCTCTGCTAGGCTGCGGCGCCAGTCGTGTCCCTGATCGTGGTGTAGGTCCTGCTGGTGAAGCCGTTCGCGAAGCGCGCCCTTAGGGAGCGCTGTAGCGAGCGAACGGCTTTCGGTGGTCACCGGGGTTTCCGGTAGGGTCTGGTTGCAACCCTCAACCCCAAGACCGGAGAACCACCGATGACCGACGACATGATGAACCTGCGGAGCCTTCTGGAAAAGACACCTGATGCCGATCTGCTGCGTGAGATGATCGGCTTTGCCGCCGAGAGGCTGATGGACGTGGAGGTGGGTGCCCTCACCGGGTGATCCACCCCCATTGAAGTGGTCCGACTTGAAGTATGTCTTATGGCATCAAGG
>CAYMQH010000200.1:0-2095 GCA_964392525.1 uncultured Aestuariivirga sp. | reverse complement strand
GGGCCGCCTGTGGCGCGGGTGCCTACTGGCCCTGCTGCGGCTTGAAGGCTGCGGCGCGTGCTTCGGCTTCGGCCTTCTGCTCTTCTGTGAGGGTCGCCAGCATGCTGTCGAGTTCGGCATCGCTGCGGCCGCCGCGCCTGGCCAGGATGTTCCACTTCATCGCTTCCACCGGGTCGCGGGCAACGCCCTTGCCAAAGGCATAGAGGCGGGCCGCTCGGTTCTGCGCGATCACGTTGCCGCGCCGGGCCGAGAGCACAAGCCACTGCGCGCCGACCTTGTCATTCTGTTGCACCCCTTCGCCCCGCAGTACGAGCACGCCATAGTCGAGCATGGCGTCGGGATTGCCTTTTTCCGCCGCCCGGCCGATCAGCCCTGCGGCCTGCAGCGCGTTCTTCTCGACACCCTTGCCTTCGAGATAGAGAACACCGAGGTTGTATTCTGCAGCCGCGTTGCCTTGCGCGGCGGCGCGCGAAAACCACTCCGCCGCCCGCGGGTAGCTTGGCGGATTGCCGAACGCACCCGAAGCCAAGAGGCCCATGTTGAACTGGGCCTCGGCGTTTCCGCCCTCCGCAGCCCGCCGCATCATGGCTTCGCCCTTGGCAAAATCGAAGCGGCCGGCTGATTGCTCGAGATAGATCAAGCCCAGCGCCAGCGCGGCATCCGCATCGTTCTGCAAGGCGGCGCGCGTCAGCCATGTGATGGCGGTGTCTGTGTCGGCTGCGGTGCCCTGCCCATTGCGGTACATGCGCCCGAGCAGCGACATGGCTTTCACGTTGCCGGCTTTTGCCAGTTCGCCGGCGTCCCGAAATGCCTGGCCAAAGTCACCCGCCGCATAAGCCTTCTCGGCATCGGCGATGCTTGCGGCCCCGGCGGGTGAGGCCAGAAGCAGAAGGGCCAGGGCGGCGGCGAAAGGTTTCATGAAGTCCCGAGGCGTTGCGCGAGCGCCGCCACGATGCGGCGGGCCTCGTCAGCACCCTGCCACATCGCGTCGGAAGGGCGGATGAAATCCGGCCTCTGCGGCAGCAATGTGTCGAGGGCTTCAGGCTCCACGGGTGAGAAGGCAACAGCAGGAATTTCCATCATGTCCGACCACCACTTCAGGATCGGTTCGCCGCCCACACTCGCGCCGTTCTGATCGAAGGCGATGTAGTCCGCGCCCGCCTCGGCCGCCTCCATGGCAAAATGCCGGGAACTCGCCGCATAGGCCCCGACGAATCGGTCCTTGCCCATCGCTTCGCGCGCCCCGGCAACATCATGCGTGTTGGCATCAACCTGAATGCCGTCCGCTCCGTGGCGCGTGGCGTCGCGCGCCTCACCGGAGACGATCACTGCAACACCCAGCGCCTGCGCTGCCATAGTCACATCCCTGGCAAGGCTGGCGGGCAAGAGAAGGCTTGCGACATCGCCCGCTGCACAGGCGGCTGTCAGGCACTCGACGACATGCGGCGCGCTCGCCGCGTCCGGGGCAACGAGGAAGAGACGCGGTGGCAGGCGGGGAGCCTCCACCACGGGCTTCTTCTGTTTCTTCGGCTTGTTCATCAGGCTTCCAGCGCCTTGACGCCCGGCAGCGGCTTTCCTTCCAGCCATTCGAGGAAGGCCCCACCCGCCGTCGAGATGTAAGTAAAGTCCGCCGCAACACCTGCATGGTTCAGGGCCGCCACCGTATCGCCGCCACCGGCCACCGACACGAGCTTGTGGGCCTTGGTGCGCGCCGCCGCGTGCCGGGCGGCGGCAACCGTCGCTTCGTCGAAGGGCGTGATTTCAAAGGCGCCGAGCGGGCCGTTCCACACCAGCGTATGCGCATCGTCGATGGCGGAGCGGATACGGTCCACCGACATGGGGCCGACATCCAGGATCATGCCATCGGCCGGAATGGCATCGACGCCATAGTCATGTGAATCAGCGCCTGACTTGAATTCCTTTGCCACGATGCCGTCGATCGGCAGGATGATGGCGCATTTCGCATCTTCTGCCGTCTGAAGAATTTTGCGCGCCGTATCGACGAGATCCTTCTCCGCCAGCGACTTCCCCACGCCATGCCCCTGCGCCAGCAGGAAGGTGTTGGCCATGGCGCCGCCGATCACCAGCGCATCGA
>CAYMQH010000199.1:0-2127 GCA_964392525.1 uncultured Aestuariivirga sp. | reverse complement strand
TTGACGATGCGCTCGATGTCGCGGTGATAGAGATGCGGGTTCTTCTCGGCGATCTGCTGGACGAGCTCTGACTTGATCATGATGCTTCCCTGATTAACGGGCAGGGTGCCAAAGCGCGAGAAGCCCGTCAAGCTGTGCCCGTTCGGCCGCCGGACGGAGCCCTTCAAGGCCAATCGCCCCCAGCGCCATGTCGAGGGCCGCAAAGCCCAGGCCAAAGCTGTCCGTGGCTCTTTCCGGCTTCCAGTCCACGACCGGCAATTTGGGCGTGATGCTGCGGTCGGCCTCGAGCCAGGCCACGGCCTTGTCTTCCCCGCCAAGCTCGTCGATCAGCTTGTCGGCCAGCGCCTGGCGGCCGGTATAGACCCGCCCGTCTGACAATTCCCGGACACGTGGCTCAGGCAGCTGGCGGCGTTCCGCCACGAGACCCATGAACCACTGGAAACCGTCATCCACCATGGCCATGGTGACGCGGCGCACCTCGTCCGACATGGGCTTGTAAGGGGAAGGCTCGGCCTTCATGTCGCCCGACCGCAGCTCCTCCATCTTGACGCCCACCGTGTCGAGCAGCTTCGAAAACTCCGGCATGGAGAAGATGACGCCGATCGACCCCGTGATGGTATTGCCGCGCGCCACGATGCGGTCCGCCGCCAGCGCGGTGATGTAGCCGCCAGATGCCGCCACCGTGTCCATGACGGCGACGACCGGCTTCTTCGCCGAGATCTTGCGCACGGCATCATAGATGGCCTCGGAACCGGCGGTGGTGCCGCCGGGGCTGTCGATGCGCAGGATCACCGCCTTCACCTTGTCGGACGCTTCGACCTTTTGCAGCAGGTCGAGGGTGCGCTGGTCGCCGGTGATCAGCCCATCGATGCGCACGCGCGCGATCTGGTTCTCGAAGCCCTTGCCGCCCTGCGACCAGACAATTGCCGCAATGGCGGCAACGGCCAGAAGGATCGCCAGCACCCTCCACAGCGTCAGGCTGCGCTTCAGGCGGCGGCGGTCGACGATGAGTTCGGCTTCGGAGATCATGTGGGGCTCCAGATGGGTGAATGCTGCACGTATATAGGGCGTCAGGCCATCGATGGAAACAGTGCAAGCTCTGGGCTTAAATGCACCCATCATGGTTCCGCTCCCCTTGTGGGGAGGACGAAGAGAGCGTGAAAAAAATGGCCGGGACATGCCCGGCCATTTCCATCAGCATTTCTGCCGGTCTTATTCTTCGGACTTCTGCTTCTTGAGGGCAGCGCCGAGAATGTCGCCCAGCGAGGCGCCCGAGTCGGAAGAACCGTATTGCGCCACGGCTTCCTTCTCTTCGGCGATTTCGAGGGCCTTGATGGACACGTTCATCTTGCGCGCCTTCTGGTCGAAGATGGTGACCTTGGCATCGAACTTCTCGCCCACCGCGAAACGCTCGGGGCGCTGTTCGGCACGGTCACGCGCCAGATCGGCGCGCTTGACGTAGGCCGTCATGTCGGTGCCCGCGACCTTCACCTCGAGGCCGTTGTCCTCGACCTTGAGGACTTCGCAGGTGACGGTGTCGCCCTTCTTGATGCCGGCGGCGGAAGCCAGCGGGTCGGAACCCAGCTGCTTGATGCCAAGCGAGATGCGCTCCTTCTCGCGGTCCACATCGAGGACGCGCGCCTTGACGCGGTCGCCCTTCTTGAAGTCCTTGATGGCTTCCTCGCCCGAGCGCTTCCAGTCGATGTCGGAGAGATGGACCATGCCGTCCACATCGCCGTCGAGGCCGATGAACAGGCCGAACTCGGTGATGTTCTTGATCTCGCCTTCAACGTCGGTGCCAGTGGGATACTTGTCCGCGAAGGCTTCCCACGGGTTCTTCTGGGTCTGCTTGAGGCCCAGCGAGATGCGGCGCTTGGCCGAGTCGATGTCGAGCACCTGCACTTCGACCGGTTCGGTGGTCGAGAGGATCTTGCCGGGGTGCACGTTCTTCTTGGTCCAGCTCATTTCGGAGACGTGGATCAGGCCTTCGATGCCATCTTCCAGTTCCACGAACGCGCCGTAGTCGGTGATGTTGGTGACCTTGCCCTTCACCTTGGCGCCGATCGGATAGCGCTCGGTGACGACTTCCCACGGATCCTTGTCCAGCTGCTTCATGCCGAGCGAGAT
>CAYMQH010000198.1:0-2178 GCA_964392525.1 uncultured Aestuariivirga sp. | reverse complement strand
CCGTCTCCTTCGGGTTGAACATGATGGAGGTGTAGAAGAAGGCGAAGAAGATGATGAGAACGGCGTAGAGGAACAGGAACAGCGGCTGGCCGTGGCCGAGCATGGCCGTGATCGAATTGAGCCAGTCAGGCCCCTGCCCCTTGGTGAAATTGGCGACCGTTATGGGCAGCAGCAGCAAGGACGACGCGAAGATCGGCGGGATGACGCCCGACGTGTTGAGCTTCAGCGGCATGTGCGAGCTTTCGCCCTGGAACATCTTGTTGCCGACCTGCCGCTTCGGATACTGGATCAGCAAGCGCCGCTGGGCGCGCTCCACCAGAACGATGAAGGCAATGACGGCCACCGCCATGATGATGATGCCGAGGATCACGAAGGTGGAAATCTGGCCGGTGCGGCCGAGTTCCAGTAGACCCGCGATGCCGGACGGGAGCCCCGCCACGATACCCGCGAAGATGATGAGCGAAATGCCGTTGCCGATGCCGCGCGACGTGATCTGCTCACCGAGCCACATCAGGAACACCGTTCCGCCTGTCAGCGTGATGACGGTCGAAAGACGGAAGAACATTCCCGGATCGACAACCAGCCCAGGCTGCCCTTCAAGCCCCACCGCAATGCCGTAGGACTGCAGAGCCGCGAGGAACACGGTGCCGTAGCGCGTGTATTGATTGATCTTCTTGCGGCCCTGCTCGCCTTCCTTCTTGAGCTGCTCAAGATGCGGCGAAACCGTGGTCATCAGCTGAATGATGATCGAGGCCGAGATATAGGGCATGATGTTGAGGGCGAAGATCGCCATGCGGCCAAGTGCACCGCCTGCGAGATTGTTCACCCAGCCGAGGATGCCGCTGGAATTCTGCGCGGCGAATTTCGCGAGCTCGACGGCATCAACGCCGGGAATCGGGATGTAGCTGCCAAGGCGGTAGACGATGAGGGCGCCAAGCGTGAACCAGATGCGCTTCTTCAAGTCTTCCGACTTGGCGAGTGCGCCGAAGTTCAGGTTTGCAGCAAGTTGTTCCGCGGCTGATGCCATTCTATCGTCCTCGCAAAGGCTTGGGGCCCCTCATGTGGGGCCCCGGTCCGATGCCTGCAAGCTTACTTCGCTTCAGAAGCCTTTTCGGCGGGCTTCAACATCTTCACCGAGCCGCCGGCCTTTTCAACTGCGGCCACCGCACCCGCGGTGGCGTGGTAAACTTCGAAATTGACCTTGGACTTGATCTCACCCTTGCCGAGGAGGCGAACGCCGCCCAGCGAAGCGGAGATGACGCCAGCCGCGAGAAGCGCCGCCGCAGTGACCGGTGACGACGCATCGAGCTTCTTTGCATCGATGGCAGCCTGCACGCGCGACAGGTTCACTTCATTGTAGTCAACCTGGTTCGGCTTGTTGAAGCCACGCTTCGGCAAACGGCGGTAGATCGGCATCTGGCCGCCTTCGAAACCGGCCTTCGCACCACCCTTGCGGGCCGTCTGGCCCTTGCCGCCGCGGCCCGCAGTCTTGCCGAGGCCGGAACCGATGCCACGGCCCACACGCTTCTTGGCGTGGCTGGAACCGGGATTGTCGGCGATTTCATTGAGCTTCATGGGACGTAATCCTTATTCCACGACGCGCACGAGATGCGCGACCTTGGCAATCATGCCGCGCACCGCAGGCGTATCCTGCAGGGTCGAGGTCCTGTTCATTTTGTTCAGGCCGAGGCCGATCAACGTCGCGCGCTGTTCGGCGGGCCGGCGCTGCGGGCTGGCAACCTGCTGCAGCGTGATGGTCTTGGTATTTGCCATGCTCGGGTCCCTTCCCTTACTCGGTCACGGCCGCGCCGCCGGTGCGGCGGAGCACGTCGGAAACCTTCTTGCCGCGGCGGGAGGCGACAGCACGCGGGCTCGTCTGCTTCTTCAGCGCGTCAAACGTGGCGCGAACCATGTTGTAGGGATTGGACGACCCCTTGGACTTGGCGACGACGTCTGCCATGCCCACCGATTCGAACACGGCGCGCATCGGGCCGCCGGCAATGATGCCGGTACCGGCGGGAGCCGTACGCAGGGTTACCTTGCCGGCACCCCAGCGGCCGTCGATGTCATGATGCAGCGTGCGGCCTTCGCGCAGCGGCACACGGATCAGGCCGCGCTTGGCCGACTCGGTGGCCTTGCGCACGGCTTCCGGCACTTCACGCGCCTTGCCGTGGCCGA
>CAYMQH010000197.1:0-2226 GCA_964392525.1 uncultured Aestuariivirga sp. | reverse complement strand
CGCCATGAGCAGGGCTGCGATTGCGCCAAAGAGTCTTGATTTCATTGTACTTCCTGTTGATTTCCACTGAGACGTGACCCGGGTAGGCGCATGATTTCCATTGAGATTTGACCCATGTGACCCTCCCCCGAGCGAAGAGCGAGGGGGTCAAAGGAGTGATCGACATGGGACTACTTAACGTGATCCGGAAGCTACGCCTGCGTCAGGGTTTGGCGATACGGGAGATCGAGCGCCGCACCGGAGTGTCGCGCAATACCATCAAGAAGTATCTGAAGGCTGATGTGATCGAGCCACAATTCGCGACGCCGGAACGGTCGAGCAAGCTTGATCCCTTTGCCGAGACGCTGACGGGCTGGCTCAAGACCAATGCGAAGAAGGGACGCAAAGATCGGCACACGCTGAAGAAGATGCATGCCGATCTTGTCGCTCTGGGCTTTACCGGTTCCTACAACCGTGTGGCGGCTTTTGCACGGCAGTGGCGTGCCGATCGTCAGCGCGAGGAACAGACAACCGGGCGTGGCACCTTCGTCCCTCTGGCTTTCCGCCCCGGCGAGGCGTTCCAGTTTGACTGGAGCGAGGACTTTGCGGTGATCGGTGGCGAGCGGATGAAGCTCCAGGTCGCCCATATCAAGCTGTCGCACAGCCGGGCCTTCCTTCTACGGGCCTATCCCTTGCAGACCCACGAGATGCTGTTCGACGCGCACTGGCATGCATTCCGGGTGTTCGGTGGTGTGCCTGAACGCGGGATCTACGATAATATGAAGACGGCGGTGGATCTTGTGGGCCGTGGCAAGGTGCGGCAGGTCAATATCCGCTTTCTGGCGATGGCGAACCACTATGTCTTCGAGCCGGACTTCTGTAATCCAGCGGCAGGTTGGGAGAAAGGGCAGGTCGAGAAGAACGTCCGCGACGCCCGTCATCAAATGCTGCAAGGCATGCCGGACTTTCCCGATCTTGCCGCGCTGAATGACTGGCTAGAACAACGTTGCATCGCGCTGTGGCATGAGACCGCCCATGGCACGTTGCCCGGGACCATTGCCGATATCTGGGCCGAGGAACGAGCGGCCTTGATGCCCCTGCCGGTGGCCTTTGATGGCTTCATTGAGATCAGCAAGCGCGTCTCGCCCACCTGCCTGATCAGCTTCGAGCGCAATCGCTACAGCGTTCCAGCGTCGTTTGCGAACCGCCCTGTCAGCCTTCGGGTCTACCCCGACCGTTTGGTTGTGGCCGCTGAGGGCAATATTCTGTGTGAACACACCCGCATCATTCAGCGCAGTCATAAGCTGCCCGCGAAGACGGTCTACGACTGGCGGCATTACCTGGCGGTCGTGCAACGCAAGCCGGGAGCGCTTCGCAACGGCGCACCCTTCCTGGAATTGCCGGAGGGCTTCAGGCAGTTGCAGGACCATATGCTGCGCAAGCCCGGCGGCGATCGCGAGATGGTCGATATCCTTGCGCTTGTGTTGCACCATGATGAGCAAGCCGTGCTGACCGCCGTGGAGCTGGCCTTGGCTGAGGGCGTGCCCACCAAGACCCATGTGCTGAACCGCCTGCATCGCTTGGTCGACGGCAAGGTCATCGGTGGTCCACCGCTGGATACCCCGCAAGCGCTGGCCCTGCAGCGCGAGCCCAAGGCCAATGTCGATCGCTATGACGCTCTGCGCAGCCAAATTGCGGGAGGCCGTCATGCGTCATGACCCCGCCGCCGCGGCCATCGTCATCATGCTCCGCAGCCTGAAGATGTATGGCATGGCCCAAGCCGTTGAGGATCTGATCGAACAGGGGGCCCCGGCTTTTGAAGCCGCCATTCCGATCCTGTCACAACTCCTGAAAGCCGAATTGGCTGAACGCGAGGTGCGCTCCATCGCCTATCACATGAAGGCGGCACGCTTCCCCGCCTACAAGGACCTCTCGGGCTTTGACTTCGCAGCAAGCGAGATCAACGAGGCCACTGTCAGGACCTTGCATCGCGGTGAGTTCATGGACGGGGCCCAGAACGTTGTCCTGATTGGTGGCCCAGGTACCGGCAAGACCCATGTCGCGACGGCCCTTGGCGTTCAGGCTATCGAGCATCATCGCCGCAAGGTCCGCTTCTTCTCCACCATCGAACTGGTCAATGCCCTCGAACAGGAAAAGGCCAAGGGTAAGGCAGGGCAGATTGCCGAAAGCCTGACCAAGCTCGACCTCGTCATCTTGGACGAGCTCGGATACCTGCCGTTCAGCGCC
>CAYMQH010000196.1:0-2280 GCA_964392525.1 uncultured Aestuariivirga sp. | reverse complement strand
TGGTGGAGCGAAGGGGGATCGAACCCCTGACCTCGGCATTGCGAACGCCGCGCTCTCCCAACTGAGCTACCGCCCCGGTCCACAGGTGGGAGGGCTTCTAGTCCTTGGGCGGCACAGCGTCAAGCTTGCTTGCAGGACGGCCCGCGCCTACATCTGCTCGGTCCACAACTGCAGGGCCGCCCTTATCATGCTCTATCCCTTCCTCTGGCTGATCCTTACCATCATCGACATCTATTTCTGGATCATTCTTGCAACCGTGATCCTGAGCTGGCTCGTTGCCTTCAATGTCGTGAACCGGTCCAATCCCTTCGTGCGGCAGGTCGGTACCGCGCTGGAACGACTGACGGAACCGCTGCTGCGGCCTATCCGGCGTTTCCTGCCGGACCTGGGCGGTATTGATCTTTCGCCCATCGTGCTGCTGATCGGCCTGCAGTTCCTCGGCCTGTTCATATCCTCCGCCTTCCGCAGCCTCGGCCTCGTGTGACATCGCCCCTGCGTCCCGGCAAGGGCGGGCTGTTGCTCGCCGTCCGGGTTACGCCAAAGGCGTCCCGCGACGCGGTGACCGGCCTCTACACCGCCGCGGATGGCGCGGTTTCGCTCGCGGTGACGGTTTCAGCCCCGCCCGACAAGGGCAAGGCCAACACTGCAGTGATCGAGACGATCTCCCGGGCATCGGGCCTGCCCAAATCCGCCTTCAGCCTCGCGGCCGGCGAAACCGACCGCAACAAGACCATTCTGATCACTGGAAATCCGGCCGGAGTTCAGGCATTGATTGCCCGAAGCGTGAATGCAGGGAAGGAAAAGTGAATATGGCGAAAGTAATTGATGGCAAGGCCTTTGCGGAAGGCCTCAGGGGGCGGATCGCCACGGCCGTGGCGGGACTCAAGGACAAGCATGGCTTCACCCCCGGCCTCGCCGTGGTTCTGGTGGGCGAGGACCCGGCCTCCAAGGTCTATGTGGCCAACAAGGCGAAGCAGACGGTCGAAGTCGGCATGAATTCCTGGGAATACAAGCTCCCCGCCGAAACCTCGGAGGCTGATGTTCTGGCCCTCGTCGAGAAGTTGAACAGCGACCCGGCCGTGCACGGCATTCTCGTGCAGTTGCCGCTGCCCAGGCACATCGATTCCACCAAGGTGCTGACCGCCATCTCCCCCGCCAAGGATGTGGATGGCTTCCACGTCGTGAATGTCGGCAAGCTTTCGACCGGACAGGACTCGCTCGTACCTTGCACCCCCGTCGGTTCCGTCATGCTGGCGAAGGATGTGCTGGGCTCGCTTGATGGGCTGGAAGCCGTGGTCATTGGCCGCTCCAACATCGTGGGCAAGCCGGTGGCGCAGCTGCTGCTGGCGGAGAACTGCACCGTCACCATTGCGCATTCCAGGACCAAGGATCTTCCCGCGGTGGTTCGCCGCGCCGATCTTGTCATCGCCGCCGTTGGCCGCCCGGAAATGGTGAAGGGCGACTGGCTCAAGCCCGGCGCCACCGTGATCGACGTTGGCATCAACCGCATCGAGCGGGATGGCAAGGGCAAGCTGGTGGGCGACTGCGATTATGCATCCTGCGAAAAGGTGGCGGGCGCCATCACCCCGGTTCCCGGCGGCGTTGGCCCCATGACGATTGCCTGCCTGCTCTACAACACGGTGAAGGCGTCTTGTGCCGCCAAGGGCATCGCGCAACCGGAGATGTGAGGGGTATTTCCACCACACGTCCGTCATTCCGGCGAAGGCCGGAATCCCGCTGTCTTCTGAAGCACCTGATAGCAAAGCTGGACCCCGGCATTCGCCGGGGTGACGGCCTCTCAGAGTATTCCGGATGCAAAAAGGCCCGGCGCGCAGGCCGGACCTTTCTGTTTCAACGGTTGGCCTCTCAGCCCTTGGCCGTTCTGGCGCGCTCGATCGCGTCGAGGATCATCTGTTCGGCTTCCGCCGCATTGCCCCAGCCCACGACCTTCACCCACTTGCCGGGTTCGAGGTCCTTGTAGTGCTCGAAGAAATGCTCGATCTGCTTCAGGGTGATGTCCGGCAGGTCGGAATATTCATGGACGTTTTCGTAGCGCCGGGTGAGTTTCGGCGTCGGAACGGCGATGATCTTCTCGTCGCCGCCTGCCTCATCCTGCATCTTGAGCACGCCCACCGGGCGCACGGCCACGAGTGCCCCGGGGATGATGCCGCGCTGATTGGCGATCAACACGTCAATCGGGTCCCCGTCATCCGACAGCGTGTGGGGAATGAAGCCGTAGTTTCCGGGGTAGCGCATGGAGGTGTAGAGGAAGCGGTCCAC
>CAYMQH010000195.1:0-2281 GCA_964392525.1 uncultured Aestuariivirga sp. | reverse complement strand
TCTGCTCGGCGGTGGAGTATTTCCGCAAGCTCGGCGGCAATGTCGGCGTCGCGGGTATCGTCATCAACAAGGATGACGGCACGGGTGAGGCACACGCCTTCGCCAAGGCTGTCGGCATCCCCGTTCTCTCGTCGATCCCCGCCAATGAAGACATCCGCCGCAAGAGCGCCAATTACGAAATCATCGGCAAGCCCGGCGGCCAGTGGAGCGACCTGTTCTCGGCACTCGCCGTCAATGTGGCGGAAGCCCCGCCGCACCGGCCTTCGCCGCTCGATCAGGATGGGCTTCTGAACCTCTTTTCCGGAGAAACCGTGGGCCGCAACGTGGTGCTCGAGCCCGCCACCATCGAAGATATGTGCGGCGGACCGCTGTTGACCCGGCCTTCGCTTGAAGTGATCTACGACGAGGTGTGAGCGGCATGGCGACGACCCTCATCAACATGACGGCCAAGACGCCAGCGCAGGCAGACCAGCCCGCGACAGCACCGGCACTCCGTTCCTGCCATACCGGCCAGGCGGAGGCGCTGAAGGCCGCCGCTGATGCAGGCAAGAGCGAAACACTCGCCCAATATGCGCGCGACTATCAGCTGGGGCCGCATGACCAGCCGCAAAGCATGTGCCCCGCCTTCGGCTCGCTCCGCGTCGGGCTGCGCATGCGCCGCGTGGCAACCGTTCTCTCGGGTTCGGCCTGCTGCGTCTACGGACTCACCTTCACATCACACTTCTACGGCGCCAAGCGCAGTGTCGGCTATGTGCCCTTCAACAGTGAAACACTGGTAACGGGCAAGCTGTTCGAGGATATCCGCGAGGCGGTGTTCAAGCTGGCGCGGCCCGAAGATTATGACACGATCGTCGTCACCAACCTCTGTGTACCGACGGCCTCCGGCGTGCCGCTGCAACTATTACCTGCGGAAGTGAACGGGGTCCGCATCATTGGCATCGATGTGCCAGGCTTTGGTGTTCCCACGCATGCGGAAGCCAAGGACGTGCTGTCAGGCGCCATGCTGCGCTATGCGGCCAATGAAATCAGGCAGGGCCCGGTGCAGGCGCCGCGCACCCCGCGCAGCACGCTTCCCGCCATCACGCTGCTGGGTGAAATGTTCCCGGCCGACCCCGTCGGCATCGGCCGCATGCTGGAGCCGCTCGGCCTTGCCGCAGGCCCCGTCGTTCCGGTGCGGGAGTGGCGCGAACTGTTCTCTGCCTTCGATTGTGCCGCGGTTGCAGCCATCCATCCCTTCTACACGGCTTCGATCCGCGAATTCGAATCGGCGGGCCGCAGCGTTGTGGGGTCCGCCCCCGTCGGCCATGACGGCACGGCGGCCTGGCTCGCCGCCATCGGGGATGCCTGCAACATCGCGCCCAACAAGATTGCCGCCGGGCAGAATGCCATTCTTCCCGCCATCAAGGGCGCACTGGCCGCCAAGCCGATCAAGGGCCGCATCACGCTCTCGGGCTATGAAGGCTCGGAGCTTCTCGTGGCCCGCCTGCTGATCGAGAGCGGTGCCGAGGTTCCCTATGTCGGCACGGCCTGTGCCCGCAGCCGCTGGTCGGACGCCGACCGTGAATGGCTGGAGGCACACGGCGTCACCGTGCAGTTCCGCGCCTCGCTCGAACAGGACATCGCCGCCATGGTGGACGTGAAGCCCGATCTCGCCATCGGCACGACGCCGGTGGTGCAGAAGGCCAAGTCCATGGCCATCCCGGCGCTCTACTTCACCAATCTCATCTCGGCCCGGCCGCTGATGGGGCCGGCGGGTGCGGGCTCCCTCGCGCAGGTCATCAACGCGGCGCTTCAGAACAAGCAGCGCTTCACTGCGATGCAGGATTTCTTTGACGGCGTCGGCGAGGGTTACACGGCCGGCGTCTGGGAAGAGACCCCGCAGGACCGGCCGGAATTCCGCAAGAAATACGCCGGCATGCTGGCCGCCCGCGCCAAGGCCGAGGAGGCGGTGGGCACATGAGCGGCACCGCCCTGCATTGCATGGAGGCCCGCCCATGTTCGTGATCGATCATGACCGCGCTGGCGGCTACTGGGGTTCGGTTTACGTCTTCACCGCGATCAAGGGATTGCAGGTGATCATCGACGGACCGGTGGGCTGCGAGAACCTGCCCGTCACCTCGGTGCTGCACTACACGGACGCGCTGCCGCCGCATGAACTGCCCATCGTGGTGACCGGCCTCTCGGAAGAGGAACTGGGCCAGCACGGCACCGAAGGCGCCATGCGCCGCGCCCACAAGACGCTCGATCCCTCGATGCCGAGCGTCGTCGTTACGGGGTCGAT
>CAYMQH010000194.1:0-2299 GCA_964392525.1 uncultured Aestuariivirga sp. | reverse complement strand
AGGCGAGATCGTTGAACAGCGCCTTCACGATGGCCTGGCAATCATCGAAGTTGCCTTCGATGGCGATATTGTGCACCGAGGGGCTGTCCACCGTCGTCATCTGGCGGCGCTGCACCTCGGAGACGCGGCCATGCGGATGCATCATGAAGACCGAGGCGTGGCGCGAAGACCTGAAGGCCTCGATCGCCGCACCGCCCGTGTCGCCGCTGGTGGCGCCAACGATGGTCGCTTTGGCGTGGCGTCTGGCCAGCGCCCAGTCCATCAGCCGGGCCAGCAACTGCATCGCCACGTCCTTGAAGGCCAGCGTCGGGCCGTGGAAGAGTTCGAGCAGCCATTGATTGTCGTCAAGCTGCTTCAGCGGTGCAACCGCGGGGTGGCCGAAACTGGCATAGGCTTCGGCGATCATCCGCTTCAGTTCGGCTTCGGGAATGGCGCCGCCGATGAAGGGATGCATCACCTCATGGGCAATCGCCTCATAGCTCTGGCCCTGGAGTGCGGTGATGGCGCGGGTGGAGAGGTCCGGCCACTGGGCCGGCACATAGAGGCCGCCATCGCGCGCCAGCCCGGTGAGCAGCACGTCTTCAAAACCGAGTTCCGGAGCCTCGCCCCGGGTCGAAACATAGCGCAAGGCCTTGTCCTCTCAAGAAGTCCGGGCAGCTTTAGCCCCGGGGCGGCGTGTCATCAAGCGGTGGATTCCCCCACCTCCGCCGCCGCTTCCGCAGATCATAGACATAGAAACCCGCAACGCCGATCAGGGTTGCGGCCAGACCGAACCACGTGATGGCATAGCCCAGATGATTGTTGGCGAGCTTGGCCTTGGGCTCTTCCGGCTTCGGGAAACCGTCCGAGCCACTGGAGGGAAGTAGCTGCACCACCAGGGGGAAGGGCTTCGCGCCGTCCGGCGCGCCACTGGCGGCCAGCATGGCCGGCACATCCCACCAGTACCACATGTTGCCGGCGGCATCATTGTCGGGGTCGAAATAGGCCTTGCCGCCCTGGTGGGCGCGGAGCACGCCGTCAAGGATCACCTCGCCCTCCGGCCGGTCGAAGCTGTCGATGAGCTGGCCGGGAATGCGGCCGCGGTCGACGATGACCGTCCAGCCATCGGGGGTATCTGCCGGTGTGATGATGGTCCAGCCCTGGCCGCGCTCATAGGTGGAGATCATCTTCATCCCCCCGTCATGACGGAACCGGGCGGGGAAGCTGACGCGCACGAACTCCATGTCGCGTCCCTCCTCCACCTGCCTGACGGCGGTGGCAAGGTCGATCGGCGTGGCGGCGGCATTGGCGGCGAGCTGCGCCAGCAGCGCCTCCTTCCACTGCAGCCGCTGTACCTGCCAGACGCCGAGCCACAGCAATATGGCCGTTCCGACGAGGGCGGCGATCAGCACCGGCCAGATCCGCGGCGGCCGCTCCTGCTGGGTCATTGGCTGATGCGCCCTTCGCGCGCGCCAGTCTTCCATTGCTGGTTGATCAACACGCCCTTCATCGGGCGGAGCAACACCAGCGGCAGGATGACGAGCACTGGAATGGCGATCAGCGCATGGCCCCAGAAGGGCGGGCTGTAGGCCACCTCGACGCCGAGGATCGAGCCAACACCGACCACGCAAACGAAGAGCATGACGAACCAGGCCGCACCATCGCCGCCATCGGCAAACTCATAGGAAAGCCCGCAGGAGGAACAGTCCTTGGCCAAGTTCAGATAGCCATCAAACAGGCGGCCGCGGCCGCAGCGCGGGCATTTTCCCGCGATTCCCGTCTTGAGGGGCGAGATGTCGGGATAATAGACTCCGTCCGTCATGTGTCCTCGCAAACAACAAAGGGGCCGCACCGGTTGACCGCCGCAGCCCCAGCTCGTGAGATGTGCGGGCCTCAGTGCCCCGGAATGACGGCGCCGGCCGAACCCCAG
Organism: uncultured Aestuariivirga sp.; assembly: GCA_964392525.1. Lineage (GTDB taxonomy): Bacteria > Pseudomonadota > Alphaproteobacteria > Rhizobiales > Aestuariivirgaceae > Aestuariivirga. The sequence goes on along the minus strand of CAYMQH010000194.1, from coordinate 390 downwards.
ATATAGATCGCGGCGAACAGGAACAGCCAGACCACGTCAACGAAGTGCCAGTACCAGGCCGCCGCCTCGAAGCCGAAATGAGCCTTCGGCGTGAAGGCACCACGGTAGGCACGGATGAGGCAGACGATCAGGAAGATCGTGCCGATGATGACATGGAAGCCATGGAAGCCCGTGGACATGAAGAACGTCGAGCCATAGATGTTGCCGCCATGGTCGCGGCTGAAGGCGAAGGCCGCGTGCTGATATTCATAGGCCTGCACCAAGGTGAACAGCACCGCCAGCGCGATCGTGGCGAGGAGGCCCATCTTGAGGCCCTGACGGTCGTTGTTGAGCAGCGCGTGATGCGCCCAGGTGATGGTGGTGCCCGACGTGAGCAGGATCAGCGTGTTG
>CAYMQH010000193.1:0-2373 GCA_964392525.1 uncultured Aestuariivirga sp. | reverse complement strand
GCCGGAGACCTACCAAGAGGATCATGATCTTCTTCTGGGCTGAATGGTGCTTGTGGTTGGCCCGGCGGCTGTCGTTCATAATCTTCTCGGGCGTTGCCCGCGTCTCGGATTACTGACCCATCCGGGCTTCTCCCGACAGCTATGAGGAGCCAGAAACTCGCCCTGTCTCAAGTCAACCGGTTTGTCTCAGAAGTGCTCATGCCGGACATTCAGGTTCCGGTCCTGAAACTGATAGCATCAAGACTGCTGCCTCTAGAACTGAGCGAGACAGATGTTCTTCACGTCACAGTCCTGTATCTGGTAGCAGTCGAAAGCCTGAGTGTACGAGCCCGCAAAGAACGAACGAATGTGATGAGCGGCCTCAGTCAAGTGTGGGCTTGATATTTGTCTACAGCAGGCTAACTTACCTCCAATGAGTTCAGTACTGAGCAAGGCCGGTAAGAAAAGTGCGACCAATTGTTCAAAAAGGCGGAGTTATGTTCTGTAAAACCGAGGATGTGAAAGCTGCAAGCATCTCACGTCTAGCAGAGCGTACGCTTCACAAGCGGCCCACCAGGCGCCGCTGAGACAAAATCAAAAATGTATCATTATTCTCCCCCATTGAGATTTTGAATGCGGAGGGAGAAGCTGCAGGAGTTGGGTGGCACCAGCATGGGTTTTGGTCGGGTCATGGCGCTTGTGGTGGCGCTTTTCTTAGTGGCAGTGGGTCCTGATCAGGGGCGTGCCCAATATGTCCCCCAGGAGGTCAAAGTTGGGATGTTCATCACCAACTTGTTCGACCTGAACTTCGCCCGCCGTGACATCGAAACCCAGTTCTGGGTCTGGTTCAATCATGCTGACGCCGACTTTGACCCCAAGGCGGAGATCGAAATCATCAATGCGCGCTCATCCGAGGCGCTGGCCAGTTATCGGGAAGTCGTGCCAAATGAAGGTTTCTGGGATCAGATCAAGTACTCTGCAGTTCTGGATCAGAGCTGGGACGTTACCAATTATCCGTTTGACCGCCAGAAGATCAGAATCATACTCGAGAGTGCTGATGCCGATGCCAGGGCCTTACGGTTCGTGCCCGACGTCGAAGGCACGAAACTCCGACGGGATCTGGTCCTTGCAGGCTGGAAGATCGAGGGCATGAAGATTTTTTCCTCCAGCGAATTCTATGAGACGGCCTACGGTGATCCAACAATGAACCCTGTTGGCCCAAGCATTTATCCGCGCATGACAGTGGAGATTGATGTCAAGCGGAACGGCTGGCGATTGCTGCTCTCCACCTTCATTGGCTTTGGTCTTGCCATTGCGCTTGCGGGCATCGTGCTGACCAGCAGCGCGTTCCGGCACACTGGTGATGTCATTGACATTGGCGCTCAGTTGGCCATTGGCACTGGTGCGCTGTTCTCAACCATCGGCTCTGGCTACATCCTGCAGAGTGGATTGCCTCCAACGACCGATTTCAGCCTCGCGGATGCATTTCAGTTGACGGCATTCACTGTCACATTTCTCACCATGCTGATGATTTTTGTTGTCCATGTGTTGAGGCGGCGCAGGAAGAGAGAGGCCGCCATCATGACGGCCCGCGTTCTTTTCGCGCTCTATTTGATCGCCGTGATGTTGATTGTATACCGGGTATGGGTCGCCGTTGGCGCGTAACGAAAGTCGAACTCCGCGTTAGTGAAGTGTTTCAACCCCGTTCATGAAGCGCTTGACGTGTGCGCCATCGACCGAGTTCGCGGTGATGCATGCGACCTTGAGATGCGTACCGATGTTCACGCAACACGTTTGATTGGCTCGGGCCGAACCTTGTGCTGCGCGAGGCTGGGTCTATCACGGAAGGTAATTTGACCGGTTGGGGTAGGCTGTCGGGACATTCCGTGTCGTTCTTTGTGATTTGCGACTGGGCTTACCCCTGGATAATGCTTGGCGTATCTGGAGATTGGCGCAGATAATCCCGTTCACCTGACCATGCCGCCTTTCGTACTGGACGGCGCCCAGAGCTACGGAACCCGCGGCAGGCTTCATCAATATGCCCGCAGCCCCCTTTTGATCCCGTCCGATCAGATAAGTGGCGCATCGCCGTCGATCATTCCTGAATGCCGTTCAAGCGAAGTCGAACATTCCGTAGCGGAGCATGATCAGGACTTTCAATAAGCCACGACATTGTATTGCCATACAACTTCGAGCGGCAGGGCCAATCTCTTGCTACCCAGAGGACGAGCTACCCGTCATGGAAGGACTGCTGGTTGATGACCTTCGAGGCCTCCATGAAGCTACCTTACCCCGTAATGCTGGGAATGAATATCGTAGTATTCCTGCACTATGGGTCGAGGACGACCCCGCTTGGGGTGCCACCCTCATCAAGTCGCTGATTAGATTGGAGGA
>CAYMQH010000192.1:0-2439 GCA_964392525.1 uncultured Aestuariivirga sp. | reverse complement strand
GAGCACTTCTACCAGTACCTGAAGGACAGCTTCGATTGCCTTTATGAAGAAGGCCGCCGCGGCAGCCCAAAAATGATGTCCATCGGGCTTCATTGCCGACTTGTTGGCAGGCCGGGGCGCGCCGTTGGGCTGGCAAAGTTCATTGATTACGTTCTCTCCCACGACAAGGTGTGGATACCGCGCCGCATCGACATCGCGCGCCACTGGCACAGCACATTCGGCTGACGGGTCATCAGCGGCAACGGAATATGATCGCGCCCGGCGGCCTTTCGGTCTATGCGGTGCGCCATGCCGAGCATTGATTTCGATATCTTCCTCGTGGCCACCCCGGGCCTTGAATCCGCGCTTCTGGCGGAGGTGAGGTCGCGCCGCTTCAAGGCCGTGAAGCCGGTTCCGGGCGGCGTGATGGTCAAGGGCAAGTGGCCCGACGTATGGCGCGCCAATCTGGAATTGCGCGGCGTCACACGCGTGCTGGCCCGCATTGCCGCGTTCCGGGTGCTGCATCTGGCGCAACTGGACAAGCGGGCGCGCAAGGTTCCGTGGGCCGCCATCCTGCGCAAGGACGTGCCGGTGCGCGTCGAGGCGAGTTGCACCGGCTCGCGCATCTATCATTCGGGGGCGGCCGCCCAGCGCATATCGCGCGCCATCCAGGAGGAACTGGGGGCAACGGTGTCGGATGATGCGACACTCGTCATCAAGGCTCGGATCGAGGATGATCTCTGCACCATCAGCATCGACAGTTCGGGCGAGTCGCTTCACAAGCGCGGCCACAAGGCTGCGGTGGGCAAGGCACCGATGCGGGAAACGCTTGCCGCCCTGTTTCTGCGCCAGTGCGGCTTCGACGGGTCAGAGCCGGTGGTGGACCCCATGTGCGGCTCTGGCACATTCGTGATCGAGGCAGCCGAAATGGCGGCTGGGCTGAACCCCGGGAGAAATCGTCATTTCGCCTTCGAACAGTTGGCAGGCTTCGATGCCGCGCGCTGGCAGGCGATGCAGGCGGCCGAGACCTTCCGGGAGCCTGCCATCCGCTTTTTCGGCAGCGACCGGGATGCCGGCGTGGTGAAGGCGGCGCAGCAGAATGCCAGGCGTGCAGGCGTTGACGCTTTCACCAGCTTCCGCCAGCAGTCCATCAGCGATCTGGTGCCGCCCGAAGGGCCTGCGGGGCTGGTCATCGTCAATCCGCCCTATGGCACGCGCATCGGCGACAAGAAGCCGCTTTTCGCGCTCTACGGTGCGCTGGGGCAGGTGCTCACGAACAGGTTTTCGGGCTGGCGGGTCGGCATGATCACAACCGATGGCGCCCTTGCGGCCGCGACCGGGCTGGCGTTCGAGCCGCCCGGCCCGCCGGCGCTGCATGGCGGCCTCAAGGTGACACTGTTCAGGGCAGGCCCGCTGCCCTGACAGAGATCAGGCCCAACTGAGCGAGAAGGCGCCGACGGACACCAGAACGATGATGATGGCGATGATGTAGTGCTTGGCCGTAAAGTCATGCATGGTCATGGCTGTGGCCTCAGTTGCCGCGCTTGGGTGCAAAAGCCTGCACCATCTGCTTGGCCTGGGTGATTTGCGCCGGGGTCATGGTCTTGGCCACTTCGTCACGGTAGTTGGCGGCATTGTCGAAACCCGGTTCGGTCGAGCACAGGTCAAGCCACATGTATGCGGCGATGGGGTCGGGCTTCACGCCGCGGCCCTTCCAATAGCCAATGCCCACTTCATACTGGGCTTGCGGTTCGCCCTGCTGGGCGGCCATCAGCAGCCAGTTCATGCCGGCGGCCTGATCCTTCTTCACGACATCGCCGCCCTTGAGGAGCCACCAGCCGAGCTTCAACTGGGCGTCCGAATCGCCTTTCTTGGCTGCCTCGCCCCACCAGTAGATGGCCTTGGCATTGTCCTGCTCGACGCCGTTGCGGTTCTCGCCCTTCTGGCCCCAGCTGCGCGGGCCATACATTTCGCCGATGAGATAGGCTGCCTCGGTGTTGCCGTCCTTCGCATAGGGCAGCAGCAGCTCGAGGGCCTTGCCGTAATCCTCGTTGCGGAAGGCCAGCATGCCGTCTTCGAAGCTTCCCGCCCAGGCGCTGCCGCTGGCCGCGCCGAGGATGCCCAGAGCAACGATTCCGGCCCGAAGATACGATTTCATCGAGGACTCCTTTCAATGTCTTGATGCTTGGAGGCTGTCGAGCCCCAAGCACCTGTTCAACCACACGTCTACGTCAGCCCGGGGGGCAGGGCAATAGTCCCGGTCCTGGCGCCCCTTGGACCCCGGTGTCCTTTCCAGCTGGTTCTAGCCTGGAGAGGCCCACAAAGGCTAGATGCGGGCCAACATCAGCGACAACTGTTTACGCGAGGACATATCCCCATGCGCATGACCACCGAAGAGGCGTTCGTCAAGGTTCTCCAGATGCACGGCATCGAACATGCCTTCGGCATCATCGGCTCGGC
>CAYMQH010000191.1:0-2440 GCA_964392525.1 uncultured Aestuariivirga sp. | reverse complement strand
GCTGATTGAGGTCACCGAAGGAAGAACGCTTCCAGCCGCCGAAGGTGTGATAGGCCAGCGGCACGGGGATCGGCACGTTGATGCCCACCATGCCGATCTGGCAGCGAGACGCGAAGTCACGCGCCGTATCGCCGTCGCGCGTGAAGATCGCGGTGCCGTTGCCATATTCGTGGTCGTTCACCAGCTTCAGGCCTTCATCATAGGTCTTGGCGCGCACCACCGAGAGAACCGGGCCGAAGATCTCTTCCTTGTAGATCTTCATGTCCTTCGTCACGTTGTCGAACAATGATCCGCCAAGGAAGAAGCCGTTTTCATAGCCCTGCATCTTGAAGCCGCGGCCATCGACCAACAGTTTCGCGCCTTCCTTCACGCCTGCGTCAATGTAACCCTTCACGCGGTCCAAAGCCTGCTGGGTCACGAGGGGGCCGTAATCGGCCTCGCGGTCGGTCGAAAGGCCGACTTTGAGCTTCTCGACGCGCGGCACCAGCTTCTCGATCAGCGCGTTTGCCGTCGCTTCGCCCACCGGCACAGCCACCGAGATCGCCATGCAGCGCTCACCAGCCGAGCCGTAGCCTGCGCCGATCAGCGCATCGACGGCCTTGTCCATGTCGGCATCGGGCATGATCAGCATGTGGTTCTTGGCGCCGCCGAAGCACTGGGCGCGCTTGCCGTTGTTGGTGGCCCGGCCATAGACATATTGTGCGATGGGGGTGGAGCCGACGAAGCCGACGGCGGCGATGTCTGGATCATCCAGAATGCCGTCAACGGCTTCCTTGTCGCCGTTCACCACGTTGAAGATGCCGGCGGGCAGGCCCGCTTCCAGGAAAAGCTCGGCCAGCCGCATCGGGCAGGACGGGTCACGCTCCGAGGGCTTGAGGATAAACGCATTGCCACAGGCAATGGCAGGCGCCGCCTTCCACAGCGGGATCATGGCGGGGAAATTGAACGGCGTGATGCCGGCGGCAATCCCTAAGGGCTGGCGCATCGAATACATGTCGATGCCGGGGCCGGCGCCGTCCGTGTACTCACCCTTCAGCAGGTGCGGGATACCGCAAGCGAATTCCACAACTTCCACGCCGCGCTGCAGGTCGCCCAGCGCATCCGGAATGGTCTTGCCATGTTCCATGGAGATCAGCGTGGCCAGTTCCTCCGCGTGGGTGCGGGCGAGCTCCAGAAAACGCATCATGACGCGCGCCCGGACCTGCGGGTTCTTGGCCGCCCATTCGGGCTGCGCCGCCTTGGCGTTCTCGACAGCCGCGCGGAGTTCCGCGGGCGATGCCAGCGCCACCCGGGCCGAAACCTCGCCGGTATTGGGATTATAAATGTCGGCGAAGCGGCCAGACGCGCCCTTCACGTGCTTGCCGCCGATGAAATGTCCGATTTCCTTGACCATGTGAGGCAAATCCAATCCTGAATGAATGATCCGGAGGCCAAACTAGAAGGGGTGACGCCCGGCGGCAAGGGTCAGGCACAGCCATTTCATCCAGCCAATCCGCCTGATGCCCCAGCCATGCAGAAACCGCATGGAATTACTGCCTTGTCTTTGCTGCATCGCAACATAATATTAATTTCAACGTCCGAAATTATACGGCGAAACCGAGACGACCCTTAATGAAGAACGTGCTGTCCCATTACCGTATCCGCAAACTGTGGCCCCTCGAGACGGGGGCCTTCCGCCGCCACCTTCTCCGCCTTGATGAGGAGACCCGGCAATTCCGCTTCGGAACCGCGGTGAACGACAATTTCCTCGATGCTTATGCCGACACCGCCCGCCGCATCGGCACGGTGATCTATGGGGCGTTCATTGGTCCTGACATATATGCCTCCGCGGAACTCCGCCCGCTTCACATCGCGCGGGACAAGATGGCAGAAGCTGCCTTTGTGGTTGAAAGCGCCCACCGCCACATGGGGCTGGGTTCTGCCCTGATGGAACGCGTCATCACCGCCGCCCAGAACCGCGGTGTCGAACAACTGCATATGATTTGCGCGCGCGACAATCGGGCGATGCAGCAGCTTGCGGGCAAGTTCGGCGCGCGGTTCCGCATTGATGATGCTGAGGCATTGGCCGAAATCGCACCGGCACAGGCAACGCCGCTCTCGCTGCTCGACGAGGCTCTGCACGACACCACCGGTTTCGTAACGGCAGTCCTCGACTGGTCAGCTAGTCCGACGATGCCACGGAAGGAACCCAGGCATATCCGTCATCATCGAGGATGACACATTCGCGCAACCCATGTGGCTTGTCGCTCGTACCGGCAAGAATGGTAAATCCCATGGCACGCGCCCTGGCTTCCGCCTTGTCAGGGTCGCAGCCATAAAGCCTGAGTTCAACGCCCGCGCCACGCGCGTCAAGCCCCGCGACGATCCCTGACAGGGGATTGTCCAGATAGGCATGGTCGGCATGGAACATGAAATCCGCGCCATTGAATCGCAAAGCCGC
>CAYMQH010000190.1:0-2527 GCA_964392525.1 uncultured Aestuariivirga sp. | reverse complement strand
GGCGGCATGACGCCGGAAGAGCGCGGCCAGTCGAAGCATCTCGTCTATCAGTATCTGCCCTCGCGCTATGGCATGAACCCGGATGACCTGCGCAAGGCAGATGCCATCGAAGTGGTTGTCGGCCAGGGTGCCAAGCCCGGCGGCGGCGGCATGCTGCTGGGCCAGAAGATCTCCGACCGCGTTGCCCAGATGCGCTGCCTGCCCAAGGGCATCGACCAGCGCTCAGCCTGCCGCCACCCGGACTGGACAGGGCCGGACGATCTCGAAATCAAGATCCATGAACTGCGCGAAATCACCTGCTGGGAAAAGCCGATCTATGTGAAGGTCGGTGGCACGCGTCCCTATTACGACGTGGCGCTGGCGGTGAAGGCCGGTGCTGACGTCGTGGTGCTGGATGGCATGCAGGGCGGCACGGCGGCAACCCAGGAAGTGTTCATCGAGCATGTGGGCCTGCCGATCCTCGCCTGCATCCGCCCTGCGGTGAAGGCGCTGCAGGACTTAGGCATGCACCGCAAGGTTCAACTCATCGTGTCAGGCGGCATCCGCTCGGGTGCTGACGTGGCAAAGGCGCTGGCGCTGGGCGCAGACGCCGTGGCGATCGGCACGGCGGCGCTTGTGGCGCTGGGTGACAATGATCCGCACCTCGAGGAGGAGTACAGGGCGCTCGGCACCACGGCGGGCGCTTACGATGACTGGCATGAAGGCCGTGATCCGGCCGGCATCACCACGCAGGACCCGGTGCTGGCGGCCCGCCTCGATCCGGTCAAGGCCGGGCGGCGGCTGTCCAACTACCTGAAGGTCATGACGCTGGAAGCCCAGACGGTGGCGCGTGCCTGCGGCAAGAGCCACCTGCACAATCTGGAGCCGGAAGACCTCTGTGCACTGACGGTCGAAGCTGCGGCGATGGCGCAGGTCCCGATTGCCGGAACAAGCTGGATTCCCGGCCGCGGTGGATACTAATATCCTGGCTGATGACATTCCCCGGCTTCCTCTGTAAGGAAGCCGGGGGTTACAACAAGACGAAGCAAAAGACTGACGGGAGTGAAACGTACCATGGGCGATCTCGCCTCATACGCCAAAAAGAATGGCATCAAGTTCTTCCTTTTCAACTTCACCGACCTTTTTGGCGTACAGCGGGCGAAGCTCGTTCCGGCGGAAGCCGCCGCCAAGATGCAGAAGGCGGGCGCTGGCTTTGCGGGCTTCGCGACCTGGCTCGACCAGACCCCCGCGCATCCCGATATTCTGGTGATGCCGGACGTCAATTCCATCATCCCGCTGCCGTGGCGCCCGGATGTCGCATGGGTTGCGGGAGAGCCCTGGATGAACGGCGAGCCGCTGGCCCAGGCGCCGCGCGTGGTGCTGCGCAAGCTTTCCGAGAAATTCGCCAAGCAGAACATGAAGCTGATGGCAGGCGTCGAGCCTGAATTCCACCTGATCAACGCTGATGGCACGGCAGTGTCGGACGCGCGCGACACGGCGGAAAAACCCTGTTACGACCAGGCCGCCATCATGCGCCGCCTCGATGTCATTGGCGAAATCTGCCAGACGATGACCTCGCTCGGCTGGGGCCCCTACCAGAACGACCATGAGGATGCGAACGGCCAGTTCGAAATCAACTGGAACTTCAATGACGCCCTGACGACGGCCGATCAGGTGGCGTTCTTCAAGTTCATGGTCAAGTCGATCGCAGAGAAGCATGGCCTGCGCGCCACCTTCATGCCGAAGCCCTTCATCAATCTCACGGGCAATGGCTGCCACGTCCATCTCTCCGTGTGGACGGCTGACGCCAAGAAGAACCTGTTCGACGACAAGAAGGGCGAACTCGGCGTTTCGCAGCTTGGCTATCACTTCCTCGGCGGCCTCATGCAGCATGCAGCGGCCATGTGCGCCATCACCAACCCGACGGTGAACTCCTACAAGCGCATCAATGCGCCGCGCACGATTTCGGGCGCAACCTGGTCGCCGTCCTCCATCACCTATGGCGGCAACAACCGCACCCACATGGTCCGCATCCCGGATGGTGGCCGCGCCGAATACCGCCTGCCGGACTGCGCCGCGAACCCCTATCTCATGCTGGCCGCGATCCTCGCCGCCGGCATGCATGGCCTGGACAAGAAGATTGATCCGGGCAAGCGCCTCGACATTGACATGTATGCTCAGGGCCACACCGTCAAGGATGCCAAGAAGCTTCCGCTGAACCTGCTTGATGCGCTCCGCAACTTCGAGCAGGATACCTATCTTCACGAGATGCTCGGCAAGGAAGTGTGCCAGGGCTATCTCAAGCTCAAGCACAACGAGTGGAACAACTACTGCCGCCACCTCACCCAATGGGAACGTGACAACACGCTGGACTGCTGATCTGGCTTGTGCAGGAATTACGGAAAGCCCGGTGCATCGCGCCGGGCTTTTTGTTTTGGCATTGTTTTCCTTCTCCCATCCAAGTGATGGGAGAAGGAAAGTAAATTACTTCGCCTTCCGCTCCGAGGCGGGTGTCACGCCGAAGGCCTCGCGGTAGGCGCGGCTGAAG
>CAYMQH010000189.1:0-2621 GCA_964392525.1 uncultured Aestuariivirga sp. | reverse complement strand
TGATTTGCATTGACAATCCCTATTCCCAGAGCACAAAGGACGGCATATTCCATTTGTTTTTCAGTCATGGTCGATATGCTCCATCCCATTCTTCTCTGCGGCGGGTCTGGCACGCGTTTGTGGCCGTTGTCGCGGCAGGCCTTTCCAAAGCAGTTTGCGCGGCTGGTGGGCGAGGAGAGCCTGTTTCAGGCCTCGGCGCGGCGGTTTGCGGGGACCATGTTCTCTGCGCCGGTCATTGTCACCTCCGATGCCTTCCGCTTCGTGGTGACAGAGCAGCTGGCCGCTGTGAACATGGCGGCGGCCGCCACACTCATCGAGCCTGAAGGGCGCAACACCGCGCCCGCCGTACTCGCCGCCGCCCTGTGGCTGGACAGGCAGGACCCGCAAGCGCTGATGCTGGTCGCCCCCTCCGACCATGTCATCCCGGAGCCTGAGATCTTCCGTGCCGCCGTGGCCGCTGCAGTGCCGGCGGCGAAGGCCGGAAAGATCGTCACCTTCGGCATCACGCCTGACCGGCCGGAAACGGGCTATGGCTATCTCGAACTGGCCTCGGCCGAGGCGCGCGCGGCGGCGGAACCGCAGCCCCTCGCCCGCTTCGTCGAGAAGCCGGATGCGGAGCGGGCGCAGGCGATGCTGCTTGCAGGGCGGTATTTCTGGAACGCCGGGATCTTCCTGTTCCGGGCCCGCACCATGATCGAGGCCTTCGAGGCCCACGCACCGGAGATGCTGGCACCCGCCACTCATGCCGTCGAACAGGCCACGCAGGATCTGCACTTCCTGCGCCTCGCACCTAGGCCCTGGGCAGAGCTTGCCCCCATCTCCATCGACTATGCCATCATGGAGAAGGCCGCGAACCTCGCCGTCATGCCCTATCGCGGCCGCTGGTCGGACCTCGGCAGTTGGGATGCCGTCTGGCAGGAGGCAGGCCCCGACACGCAAGGCAATGTGCTTTCGCCCCATGCGCTGGCCATCGGCTGCCGGGGCTCGCTGCTCCGCTCGGAGGTGGAGGGCCTCGAACTGGTCGGCATCGGGCTCGAGGACATGGTCGCCATCGCCATGCCGGATGCGGTGCTGGTGGCGCGCAAGGCCGACACGCAGCGGGTGAAGGAGGCGGTCGATGCGCTCAAGGCCCGCGCGGCGAAGCAGGCCACCGCCTTCAACCGCGACCACCGGCCGTGGGGCTGGTACGAGAGCCTCGCCATGGGCCAGCGCTTTCAGGTGAAGCGCATCGTGGTGACGCCCGGCGCGGCCTTGTCGCTCCAGTCCCACCACCACCGCGCCGAGCACTGGATCGTGGTGCAGGGCACGGCGAAGGTAACGGTCAATGGCGAAACGAGGCTGCTCGGCGAGAACGAGTCGACCTATATCCCGCTTGGTGCCGTGCACCGGCTCGAAAACCCGGGCAAGGTGCCGGTGATCCTGATCGAAGTCCAGACCGGCGCCTATCTGGGCGAGGATGACATCATCCGCTACGAGGACGTCTACGCGCGCTCATAAGCATTTCCGCATGGTGGGCGAGGTCACGTTCCGGGGGCGTGGTGCAGGGCCTGATGTTGAAGCCGCTCTCAAGCCAGCCGAGCGTCCCGCAGTAGAAAACTCCCCTGCAGAGTGATTCAGTCTCCCAGGCACAGAGCGCTTTGCCTGCGGTTAGTGAATGATCACAGCAATCGATTGATTATGACAAAGTTCTCGGCCAGAACCGCCGCACCGGAGGAAGCGCGATGACTGTCACCACACTGAAACTCGAGGGCCGCCTGGATACAGCGGAAGTGGGAAGGATCGAGGCAGGATTTGCCGCCAAGGCGGGCAGCCTCAGAAATCGGGGCGACAGGGCAATTCTGGATATTCAGGATGTCACCTATCTCTCATCGATGGGCATCCGGCTTCTGGTGCAGGCACTCAAGCAGTTTCAGCAGAGGGGCATTGCCTTCGTGACGCTGCGGCCGAAGGAAAAGCTCGTCAACGACACCCTGGACATCGCCAGCCTCACAGATCACCTCAACATGGTGCAGGATCTTGAGGCCGCTCACGCGATCTTCAGCAGGGTCTGAGGCTGCTCCGTTCGCCACGGCGTCTCATTGACCTGAAGTTGAAAGCTTCGACGCGCAGGGCAGAGTTCTCAGGGCCCTTGAACCGGGTATAAGCAAGTCGAAGCACGGGTACGAGACCGCCCGTATCCACGCGGCTGCCATGGACCCCGATGTTTCCCTTTGAAACCAGAGACGCCATCTCACAGTTTCTCTTCGTCAGCGATCCGCCCGGGCCAGCCGATCTCGTGTTCGTTGCGGCAAGTCCCAGCCTGTCGAGCATCAAGCCGGCCGTGTCGCTCTACAGGATGGGGCTTGCGCCGCTCATCCTGATCTCGGGTGCCGGGCGGATGCCCGATGGGCGTCTCGAATGGGAAGCTTACGCTGCATACGCCGAGGAGCACGGCGTGCCAGCATCAGCTCTTCTCACCGAACGCAGGGCGCGAAACACACTCGAGAACTTCCGCTTCGGGGCGGAGGTAATCGCAGCGCGGCCCGGGGGCTGGTCAGGCATCACGACCGTGGCCCTCTGCGCGAAGCCGTTTCACATGCGCCGTGTGATCATGACTGCGCGCCAGCAACTACCAAAAGGGC
>CAYMQH010000188.1:0-2640 GCA_964392525.1 uncultured Aestuariivirga sp. | reverse complement strand
GGTACCTATCGGAAGACACCTGCTCCAGCAGGAAGCGGGCGGCCGACTCGGCAGTAATAGAAAGTCCAATGCCCCGGCCGTCGACACTGACTCGACACGGCTCTCTTTTAAAGCCGCCTCCATACGCCGCTACCACCTTTCCACTGAAGGGCGCAGATCCAGCTCGAAGGTCCAGGCATCGCGGGGTTGCCTGTGCAACCACCAGTAGGCCTCTGCGATATGGTCCGGGTTCAGGATGCCATCGGGTCCGAGTTCGTCCACACGCTGCGCGAAATTAGTGCGCGCGAAGGCGGTATCGATCAGACCATCAATGATCACATGCGCCACATGCAAGCCTTGTGGACCGAACTCCCTCGCCATCGACTGGGCCAGTGCCCGCAGCGCCGCCTTGCCACCTGCAAAGGCGGCAAACCCGCTAGAACCCCGCACGCTGGCCGTGGCGCCGGTAAAAAGAATGGTGCCACACCCTCGAGGCAGCATCGCACGCGCAGCCTCGCGGCCGGCCAGAAAGCCCGCCAAGGCACACATCTCCCAGACTTTAAAGTACTTCTGAACCGTTGTCTCCAGGATCGGGAACCGGACATTGCCGCCGACGTTGAAGACCAATACCTCGATCGGCCCGATATCTGCTTCAATATGCTGGACGAATTTGACCACCTCGTCCTCGCGTCGTGCGTCGAGCCCAAAGGCGAGAGCCCGACCCCCCTGGGCAGTGATCTGGTCCACCAGCGGTTTTAAGGCTGCCTCAGTGCGCCGCGCCACGCAGATGGTGTAGCCCTCCTTGGCGAAGCGCCGGGCCACCGCTGAACCCGTGGCGTCACCAGCGCCGATCACACAACAGACTCCTTGTCCGGACATGGGGTTCTCCTTGGTCAAGGCTTCATGCCCGGGCAGTGGGTCGTGCAGATACCTGAGCGAACCAGCGCGACAGGTGGGTCATCTCCGGCGGGATGCGCAAGCCCACCGCTTTGCCCAGGACGCAGGCACACTGCGCGACGATGTCGGCCAGGGTGTAGTCATCGCCAGCGATGTGGCTGCGCTCAGCCAACTCGCCATCCAGCCACGCCATGGTCTGCAGCGCCCGATTGCGGGCCCAGCCGGCGACTTCGGGCACCTGCTCGACGCGCCCGCGGTAGAAGTCGCTGCTGTGCACAAACGCCAGCGCGATCAGCTGTGACAGTTCGTGATCCATGCGCAGCGTCCACATCTCGATGTGGGCCGAGGCCTTAGGTGTCTGCCCCATCAATGGTGGCTGCGGGTGCAAGGCCTCCAAATAACGACAGATCGCCAGCGACTCAGCAATGGTGCTGCCATCGTCGAGTTCGAGCACAGGCAGTTTGCCTAGAGGGTTGAGCTTAAGAAAGTCAGGCATTGCGTTCGCACCACCCGCGGCATCCACCTCGCGTCGCTCGATGGAAATGCCTTTTTCAGCCATGAAGATCCGAACGCGGCGCGGGTGCATACCTGGGGTAAGGTCATGAAGAATCATCGCTGTATCTCCTGTCAAGGTTAGGGATGTTTCATGGCCCGAATCACGCGTTCAGCAACTTCGTTCGCAAGTTCCGGAATCGGAATGAGCGCACCCGGAACGCGGCCGCTACGCAAGGTGGCTGCGCCGTGGACAGCACTCCACGCGAAAAGCGCATCACGATCGCTGGGCTGAGCAGGAATAACGCCCTTCAAATACAACCCTAACAAGGCAGCGGGAAGATACTCGTAGCTATCGGGTTTGCCATGAGAGTCGATCGTTTGACGATAGGCCTCGGCCTGCGCACCAAAGATGAGTCGCCACATGGCAGGCTCGTCATCTGCAAATTGCAGATAGGCATGTGCCAGTCGGCATAGACGGAGCCGCGCCTCCTCAGCGTCCGATGGCGGGGCCGTGATATCAAAAGCAGTAGCAAACCGCTGTCTAAGACGATTGAACCCAATACGGGCAACTTCAAACAAAAGACCCTCACGGCTGTCGAAATGGCGATAGGCTGCCGCTGCCGTGACGCCAAGATTCGCGGCGATCTGTCGCAACGACAGCCCCTCGATGTCCGGAGCTGACAGCGCTGCATCAATCAGTTCATGCCGAAGATTGCCGTGATGAAAGCTTCGCATTCGGGTTTCGACGGAACTTCTATAAGAAGCGGCGCGAGGTAATTCATTGTTGAGCATAAGGTGATGTTATCGGTGTTTACATTAATGGGCAATGCCGCCATAATCTGCCCGACATCTCACTAAAGAGTCTTGCATTCACTCACCATGACATCCGAGGCAGTGACCCCAACAAAAGATATAGCTAAAGGAGCCTCCATGCGCCTCACCCATCGGCTGCTTCGCAACATTCATCTGGCTGCAACGCCCTTCCTCGGTGCTTTTGTGTACGCCGCCCCCCTGCGGGAGAATCCGGTATTTGTCAGTATCGTGCAGTGGGGCGTCTTCCCACTCGTGGCCGTTGCAGGGATGGTGATGCTGATCCGCCCCTGGCTGTCAAAGCGCGCAGACACTAAGACCTTATGAAGCGCCGCGAATTCCTCTTTAACTGCCTGACCCTCACAGGTGGGTCAGTCGGTCTTTCCTTCACCGGAGTAGCCGCGGGGGCATTAGCAACGGGGGAACAAGCCCATCGTGTTCACGAACTCGACCTTCTCG
>CAYMQH010000187.1:0-2740 GCA_964392525.1 uncultured Aestuariivirga sp. | reverse complement strand
AACGCGGGTCTTCCTCGGCTGCGCCGATCATGACGCGCATATTCCCCTGGCACGCGTTCAGGAGACCACGGCCGTGTTCCGGCGCATGGGCGCGGATGTGACGGAACGCATCTATCCGGGGTCCTTCCATGGTGTGAATGACGACGAGATCACATCTCTGAGAGCGGGGCTTTCAACGCTCGCCATATGAAATCCATGATTTTGCCTGCAGCGTAGGAGAGTTTGTCTTTCCTAAAAGCGGGTGTCACATGATGCAACGCCGTGCCGTTCTCGCAAGCCTCCTCGCCGCGTCGCTCGCCCCCCTGCAGGCGCGTGCCGCCACGAGGGAAATGGTCGAGACCGTGACCGATGGCCTTGACCGGCCGTGGTCCTTCGCCTTCCTGCCAGAGGGCGTGATCCTCGTCACCGAGAGGTCCGGGGCGCTGCGCACTATCGGGGCTGATCGCAAGCTTTCGGAGCCGATTGCCGGCCTGCCCGGGATTGCCGCACAGGATCAGGGCGGGCTTCTCGACATCGCCCTCCACCCAAGGTTCGAGGAGACGCGGCTGGTGTTCCTCTCCTTCGCGGAACCGCGCGAGGGCGGGGCCAGTACCACCAGCGTGATGCGTGGAAGGCTGTCGGAAGATCTGCGGAGCCTGACGGATGTCGAGATCATCTTTCGCCAGCAACCGGCTTTTGAAGGCGGCGCCCATTTCGGCTCGCGTCTCGCCTTCGACAGAACGGGCGCGCTGTTCGTCACCACAGGCGACAGGCAAGACCTTCGCGCATTGGTGCAGCAGACGGACAATCACATCGGCAAGATCATGCGCATCACCGAGGATGGCGGCATTCCACCCGATAACCCCAAGCCTCCAGGTTGGCTTCCCGAAATCTGGTCCATCGGACACCGCAACCTGCAAGGTGCCACGATCCATCCGGACACGGGCCAGCTTTGGACGGTGGATCACGGAACGAGGGGCGGCGACGAACTCAATCATCCGGAGGCCGGGAAGAATTATGGCTGGCCCGATGTCACCTATGGGCGTGAGTATTCCGGCGAGGCAATTGGCGCGGGTCTGACGCAGAAGGACGGGATCGAGCCGCCCGTCCACTATTGGGATCCGTCAATCGCGCCATCCGGCATGGTGTTCTACACGGGTGACAGGTATCCGCAGTGGAAGGGAAACCTCTTTGTCGGCGCGCTGGCGAAAAGGCATCTCGCCCGGCTGGTGCTTGATGGTGAAAAGGTGGTTGGGGAGCAGCGCCTGTTTGAGGGCATGGCCCGCATCCGCGACGTGCGGCAAGGCCCGGATGGCTATCTCTACATTCTGACCGATGAAGCAGCGCCCAAGGGCCGGGTGATGCGGGTGATGCCTTAGGCGGGATGTGTTTCCCCTTCTCCCATGGCTGCGCCACGGGAGAAGAGGAAACAAAAGTTATTGCGTAATTCCCGGCAATTTCAGCCCCTGTTCCTTGGCGCATTGAACAGCGATGTCATAACCCGCATCGGCATGGCGCATCACGCCTGAGGCGGGGTCATTCCACAGCACGCGCTCAAGGCGGCGCTTGGCGTCATCCGTGCCATCCGCCACGATCACCATGCCGGCATGCTGCGAGTAACCAATGCCCACGCCGCCGCCGTGGTGGAGGGACACCCAGGTCGCTCCGCTTGCGGTGTTCAAAAGCGCATTGAGCAGCGGCCAATCAGATACCGCGTCCGAGCCATCGATCATGCCCTCCGTTTCGCGGTTGGGGGAGGCGACAGAGCCTGAATCGAGATGGTCGCGGCCAATCACGATGGGTGCCTCCACCTCGCCGTTCCGCACCATTTCATTGAAGGCCATACCAAGCCTGTGGCGCTGGCCGAGGCCCACCCAGCAGATGCGGGCGGGCAGGCCCTGGAAGGCGATGCGTTCCCGCGCCATGTCCAGCCAGTTGTGAAGGTGCGGATCATCGGGGATCAGTTCCTTCACGCGCTGGTCGGTCTTGTAGATGTCTTCCGGATTGCCGGACAGCGCTGCCCAGCGGAATGGGCCGATGCCACGGCAGAACAGCGGGCGGATATAGGCGGGAACAAAGCCGGGGAATTCGAAGGCGTTCTTCAGCCCCATCTCAAGCGCCATCTGGCGGATGTTGTTGCCATAGTCGAGGGTGGGCACGCCCATGTGCCAGTAATCGAGCATCGCCTGCACATGGGCCTTTTTCGAGGCCATGGCGGCGGCTTTCACCGCTTGCGGATCAGAGATGCGCTTTTCCTCCCACTCGGCCAAGGTCCAGCCAGCGGGAAGGTAACCGTTGATGGGATCATGGGCGGAGGTCTGGTCGGTCAGCGCATCGGGGCGAATGCCGCGCCGGATGAAGTCGGGCAGCAGTTCCGCCGCGTTGCCGAGAAGGCCGACGCTGACGGGTTTGCCCTGCCTGTGCGACCGGTCGATGATCTCGAGCGCTTCCTCGATGGTGTTGGCCTTGGTATCGAGATAGCGCGTCTTGAGGCGGAACTCGATGCGCGAGGGCTGGCATTCAATCGCCACCATGGAGGCGCCAGCCATTGTGGCGGCCAGCGGCTGCGCGCCGCCCATGCCGCCGAGGCCCGCCGTCAGGAACCATTTGCCCTTGAGGTTGCCGCCATAATGCTTGCGGCCCACTTCGGCGAAGGTCTCGTATGTACCCTGCACGATCCCCTGCGTGCCGATGTAGATCCAGGAGCCGGCCGTCATCTGGCCGTACATCATCAGGCCCTTCTTATCGAGCTCGTTGAAAT
>CAYMQH010000186.1:0-2759 GCA_964392525.1 uncultured Aestuariivirga sp. | reverse complement strand
CGGGCAACCGCGTGGGCAAGCTGTTCGGCATCATGAACGGCACCTGCAACTACATCCTCACCAAAATGGCGAATGAAGGCCGCAGCTTCGCGGATGTGCTGAAGGAAGCCCAGGCGCTGGGCTATGCCGAGGCCGACCCGACCTTCGACGTCGGTGGTTTCGATACCGCGCACAAGCTGGCCGTCTTGACCTCGCTTGCCTTCGGCACGGAGGTGAATCTCAACGCCATTGACATTGAAGGCATCGAGCAGATTACGCTTGATGACATCCGCCAGGCCGGCGAGATGGGCTACAAGATCAAACTGCTGGGCGTTGCCGTGGCATCCGAACAGGGCATCGAGCAGCGCGTGCACCCGACGCTGATTCCCAAAGGCTCGCCCGCGGCGGACACTGATGGCGTGTTCAACGCCGTCGTCGTGAAGGCAGATTTCGTCGGTGACCTGATGCTCGAGGGCCGGGGCGCGGGCGCGCACCCGACGGCCTCCGCCGTTCTCTCCGACATCGTGGACATCGCACGCGGCAATTTCCGGCCGGTGTTCGGCATTCCGGCGGCGGAGCTTCGCCCCTACAAGGCCGCGCCGCCCAAGGCCCATGAGGGCGGCTTCTATGTGGCCCTGACGCTGCATGACAAGCCGGGCGCCGTTGCCGCCGTGGCGAAGATCCTGGCCGACGAGAATATTTCGATCGAAAGCATCTTCCAGCGTGGCAAGACCGAAAAGGATGCGCCGCGCGCCACGGCACCCTTCATCCTCATCACCCATGACACTGTGGAAACCGCGATGCGCGCCGCGCTTGAACGCATCGAGAAGGATGGCCACGTCGCTTCGCACCCGCGCATGATCCGGATCGAGAGGCTTTGACAACCGGCGCCGCGCCACGTCCCTTCCTGAATGTCGAACGCTCGGCGTCCGGGCGGCGATGGAGGGCGCGGCTGGAAGACCCCCGGATCGCGGAGGCCATTTCGCAGCGCCATGACCTGCCCGAAATTCTGGGCCGCGTGCTTGCGGCCCGCGGCGTCGGCGTCGATGAAGCGGAAGCCTTTCTGAACCCGACCATCCGCACGCTGATGCCGCAGCCCTCGGCCTTGCAGGACATGGAGAAGGGGGCAGCCCGGCTGGCTGAAGCCATTGTGGCCGGAGAGAAAATCGGTGTGATCGCCGATTATGACGTCGATGGCGTGTCCTCCGCCGCCATGCTCTCCGGCTTTCTCGCGGCGGTCGGATCATCGTGCAGCGTTCACATTCCCGACCGCCTGACGGAAGGCTATGGCCCGAGCCAGCGCGCGGTGGAGCAGTTGCAGGCCAATGGCGCCGAGGTGCTCGTGACACTCGATTGCGGCGTGATGGCGCATGACCCGCTGGCGCGTGCCGCGGAACTGGGCCTCACCACCATCATCGTGGACCATCACCAGGCGGGCGAGGTGCTGCCGGAGGCCCACGCTGTCATCAATCCGAACCGGCAGGATGATATTTCGGGACTTGGCTATCTCTGCGCGGCCGGTGTCACGATGATCTTCATCGCCACCGTCAACAAGGCGCTGCGGGGCAGGGGCTGGTATTCCGGCGCGAGGCCCGAGCCCAACATGCTGCAATGGCTGGAACTCGTGAGCCTCGCCACGGTATGCGATGTCGTGCCACTCAAAGGTTTGAACCGCGCCTATGTGACGCAAGGCCTGAAGATCATGTCGCGGCGCGAGAATGCCGGGCTGTCGAGCCTTGCCGATGTCTCGCGCCTCAAGCGCAAGCCCGATACCTATGCGCTGGGTTATTTGCTTGGTCCGCGCATCAATGCGGCGGGCCGCATCGGAAATGCCGCCATGGCCCTGAGGCTGTTGACCACTGCCGACAGGGGAGAGGCAGCACAGATCGCGCAGGAACTCGAGCGGCTGAACCGAGAGCGCCAGGAAATCGAACTCGCTGTCGTCGATCAGGCCATGCTGCAGGCCGATGCCATGCTGGGCCGGGAACGGCTCGCCTCGGTGCTGGTCGTGTCGGGCAGGGGTTGGCATCCGGGCGTTGTGGGGCTGGCGGCGGCGCGCCTCAAGGAGCGTTTCAACCTGCCGAGTTTCGTTCTGGCGGAAGACAGGGACGGCAGGCTTGCCGCAGGCTCTGGCCGGTCGATTCCGGGTGTCGATCTGGGAAGTGCAGTGCGCGAGGCCTTCGAATCCGGCCTGATCGAGAAGGGCGGCGGCCATGCCATGGCGGCGGGCCTGACGGTTCGGAAGGAGCGGCTGGGCGATCTGCGCGGCTTCATGGAGGAGCGGTTGGCGGTGCAGGTGCAGGCCGCGCAGGACCGGGCGCTCTCCATCGACGCGGCCCTGACGGCGGGTGCGGCCACGCTGGAGTTGATCGAACTTCTGGAACAGGCAGGGCCTTACGGCACGGCCCATCCTTCCCCGGTTTTCGCCTTTCCGGCGCATCGCGTGCTCTATGCGGACAGGGCGGGGAGCGACCATATCCGCTGCACCATTGCCTCTGCTGATGGCAAGCGCCTCAAGGCCGTGGCGTTCCGCGCCATGGGCACGGAACTTGGCGAATTATTGTTGTCCGAGAAGCAGATGCCGCTCCACATTGCCGGGCGGTTGACGATCGACGACTGGTCGGGATCGCGCGTTGCGAGCCTCCACATCGAGGACGCGGCGCGCGTTTCTTAGGGCTTGCCAAGCCGAAAAACCCCGCTTATAGAGCGGTCACCTCAGAGTGCGGGCGCCCTTCGTCTATCGGTTAGGACGACAGCCTTTCACGTTGTAAAGACGGGTT
>CAYMQH010000185.1:0-2760 GCA_964392525.1 uncultured Aestuariivirga sp. | reverse complement strand
AGGGAATCGAACCCTCGTATTCAGCTTGGAAGGCTGCTGCTCTACCATTGAGCTACACCCGCCCGGAAAACCGTTGTCCGAACTCCTAACCCTGTCTGGCGCAAAGCCCCAAGCAATGGTGGGGGAGGTAGGACTCGAACCTACGAAGGCGAAGCCAGCGGATTTACAGTCCGCCCCCTTTGCCGCTCGGGACACTCCCCCACAATGCCCCTGTGAGGGCATTCCGTTTGCTTTGGGCCAAACGCCAATCAGCCCGGGGGTCGCCCGGGCCGTTTGGTGGCCGCCTTATGCAATTGCTCCGGGATCAAGTCAAGGGAATGATTGCAAGGGGCGGCAGCAAAGTTTCCCCATGGCCAGGGGTGGTGCCTGAAGGCTGCCGGGCTCGGGCCGTCATCAGCCGCGCGCAGCCAAGCCCTTGAAACAACTTCCGAATGCACCACCCCGAAGAATTCCGCACAACCCATTGACCTGAAGAGGCGATCGCGCTTCCCTGCGGGCATGGAACTGATCACCACCACCGAATCGCTTGCACACCTCTGCTCGGCTCTCGCCACGGAGGCCTTCATCACTGTCGATACTGAATTCATGCGCGAGTCGACCTATTGGCCCGACCTTTGCCTGATCCAGGTGGCCGGTGAAACGCTGAATGGCCTGATCGACCCCCTCGCTCCGGGGATCGACCTCACGCCGTTCTTTGCCCTGATGAACAACCCGGCGGTGCTCAAGGTTTTCCATGCTGCCCGGCAGGACATTGAAATCATGGTCCACCGGGCGGGCATCGTGCCGCATCCGGTATTCGACACGCAAATTGCCGCCATGGTGTGCGGCTTCGGCGACCAGGTGGGCTATGAGGCCATCGTGCGGCGCCTGGCCAAGGCGCAGATCGACAAGTCCTCCCGCTTCACCGACTGGTCGAGACGGCCGCTCAGCGACAAGCAACTGGTCTATGCGCTGGCCGACGTCACCCACCTCAGGGTCGTCTACGAAGCGCTCAAGACCGAGCTTGACCGAACCGGGCGAGAGCACTGGCTGCGCGAGGAGATGGAAATTCTCACCAATCCGGCCACCTACCGCACCGAACCCGAGGACGCCTGGAAGCGCGTCAAGGTTCGGCTGCGCTCCAAGAAGCAGCTCGGCGTTCTGATTGAGGTCGCCGCCTGGCGCGAGCGTGAGGCGCGCGAGAAAAACGTGCCGCGCTCGCGCGTGCTGAAGGATGATGCGGTGGCCGAGGTGGCGGTGCAGATGCCGCAAACGCGGGAGGCGCTGAATCAGTTGCGCGCCCTGCCCCGCGGCATGGCCAGTTCGCGAACCGGTGACAGCCTTCTCAAGGCCGTGGCGGCGGGCCTCGCCATCGACCCCAGGACACTTGAGCAACCAGACGACGGCCGCGACGACATGAGCGAAGCGGCACAGGCAGCGGCCGAAGTGCTCAAGCTGGCGCTGAAGGTGGTCTGCGAGCAGGAAGGGATCGCCCCGAAACTCGTGGCGTCGAGTTCCGACATCGATGCCATCGCGGAAAGTGATGATGCCGATATCCACCTCATGCATGGCTGGCGGCGGGAACTGTTCGGCAATCTGGCGCTGGCCATCAAGCGCGGTGAGGCGGTGATCGGCTTCGCCCGCGGGCGGGTGCGGGTGTTGCCCGCGCCTGCGAGCGTTCCGGCAGCGGCGGAATAGCGGCTACCTGCTGCCGATTACC
Source organism: uncultured Aestuariivirga sp. (assembly GCA_964392525.1). Lineage (GTDB taxonomy): Bacteria > Pseudomonadota > Alphaproteobacteria > Rhizobiales > Aestuariivirgaceae > Aestuariivirga. Next base: position 1,061 of record CAYMQH010000185.1, on the reverse strand, counting down.
AGTTTCGGCGTCCGTCCCATTTCGGCGGCAAGCCCGGCGAGCCGCTTCTCGACCCGCTCACCCGACAGATCCGCCAGTTTCTTCGGCAGGGAGAGAACCAGAGTTTTGTTGTCGCCCAGCCGGATGCTGATTTTTGGGAGCATGCCTGGCATGGCGGCCGAGAGCAGGTAGGCGAGCCGGAACATGCTGCTCAGCAGATGGGCGCGCTGGTTGTCCTCATCCTCGAGCATGCGGGTCAGGTCGTCGCCATTCTCACCATCTCCATCGTAGCGATAGAAAATGGTGAGCGCCAGAAACACCCGGCCGGGATGATCCACGCCGACGAAGGCCGCCTGCGAGATCATCGAGAGCGACCGCTCGGCGCGGTAATCGGGATGGGCGCGCCAGCCGATATCGGCCAGCAGGCAGGCGGCATAGCGCAGACGCCGCTGCGCCTCCGTTTCCGGCAGCCTTCCCGGTCCGAACAGCTGGTCGGTCCAATCGCACAATTCCAGTTCGTGTTCCGGCGAACGGGCATAGCGGCGGGCGAAATCCCAACAGGATGAAAGAAGCGGATCAGCCCGCTTCTTGCGGAGCGGCAGCTTGGAATAAAGCAGCCCCTCACGCACCCCATAGACCGAGATTTCAACCCGGCCGGGCTCGGCATGGCGCAACAGCCGCTCCAGCACCAGCGCACCGAACGGCATGGTGTCCGAACGGCTCTTCGACACTTCGCGGATATCCTTGAGCGATGACGGCGAGAGATTCGCAACAAGTGCCGACAGCGACATGGCCTGCGGCCGGCTGAGCTGATAGCAGTGCAGGACATGCAGCGGATAATGGCTCTGCGCCATGTGCAGCTTGGCCAGATTGCGCCACGTGCCGCCCACTGCATAGAAGGTCCGGCCCTTGAGCAGCTTCAGGATGCCCGATCGCGCGAAGGTTTCATCGATGATCTCGCGGGCCTTGTCGATCGAGCCGCCCGACATGTCCATCAGCCGCAGCGGGCCGATCGGCAAGGTGATGCCGTCGCGCAGCTTGCCGTCCTTGATGTCAATGAGTTCGAGCGAGCCGCCGCCGAG
>CAYMQH010000184.1:0-2790 GCA_964392525.1 uncultured Aestuariivirga sp. | reverse complement strand
GGCGAATGGGGCGTGCCGAAGACCTGGCAGCAGGTCAACGCGGCCACCAAGTTCCTCAAGGGCAAGAAGATCAACGGCCAGGATGCCTATGGCTATCTCGACCCGTGCAAGGGCTGGGGCGGCTTCGGCTTCTATTTCCTGGGTTCGCGCGCCACGGCCTATGTGAAGCACCCCGACAGCCGGGCCTTCCTGTTCGAGCCGGACACGATGAAGCCGATGATCAACAACCCCGGCTGGGTTCGCGCCATTCAGGATGTGCTGGACTGCCTGCCCTCCGAACCGGCTGACCAGCTCAACGCCGACCCCGGCACCACGGGCTTCCAGCAGTTCCTCGCCGGCACGGGCTCGATGCTCTCCTGGTGGGGTGACATCGGCTCGAACGTCAAGACCAACGACACCTCCGTCGTCGGCGATGTCACGGCCTTCGACATCCTGCCGGGCTCGCCGGACGTCTACAACGCCAAGACCGGCCAGTGGGAAACGCCCGCCCAGCCGAACCACGCGCCGAACATGGCCTATATCGGCTGGGGCATCTATGTGATGGCCCGCGTCGATGCCGATCCGAAGAAGCAGAAGGCGGCCTGGTCGCTCGCTGCCCACCTCGGCGGCAAGGACATCTCGCTGTGGATGGCCGCCTATCCGTCAGGCTTCCAGCCCTACCGCCAGAGCCACTTCAACATTCAGGAGTGGGTCGGCGCGGGCTATGACGAGAAGTTCATCAAGAGCTTCCTCGACAGCCAGGCCAATTCCTACAACCACCCAAATGCCGCGATCGAGCCGCGCATTCCCGGCATCTTCCAGTACTACTCGGTCGCCGAGGACGAACTGTCGAAGATCTATGCCGGCCAGATGACGGCCCAGGCCGGCGCCGACGCCATCGCCGCCGCATGGGAGAAGATCACCGACCAGCTGGGCCGCGACAACCAGATCGCGCTCTACAAGGCGTCTCTCGGTTAACACCCCTCACGGACGGGCCGGCGGCTTCATGCTGCCGGCCCGGATTTCTTTTTTCGGAACCCGCAGGGAACCTCATGACCTCACCTCTCACCGCAGCATCGGGCTATGAGGGCGTGGCAGCCAGCCTGTCACCACAGCGGCAGAGGCTCGGAAGCCTGCTCGTCCGTATCTCCACGGTGCTGCTCGGCATCGCCATACTGGTCGAGGCGCTTTACGCCGCCGGGCTTATCTCCTTCGGCTTTCCAAACTGGCAACCCATCCTCATCGCCTACATCCTGTGGAGCGGGGCACTGTGCTGGGGGTTGATCCTGCGCGACGGCGAAGCCGGCTGGCGGGCGCTGTTCGTGCTGCCCGCCATCCTGTTCACGGTGGCGCTCGTCATCTTCCCCACGGTCTTCGGCTTCTTCATCGCCTTCAGCGACTGGAACCTGCAATCGGCCACCGGGCGGCAGTTCAACGGCCTCGACAATCTCCGCCAGCTCTGGGCCGATCCCTATTTCTGGAACGCGCTCGGCAACATGGTGTTCTATGTCGCCACGGTGATCGTGCAATACGCGATCGCCTTTGGCCTGGCGATGCTGCTCAACGCTGATATCCGGGCGCAGAAATTCTTCCGCGTGGCGTTCCTCCTGCCCTTCATGCTCTCGCCCGTGGCGGTGAGCTGGATGATCGGCAAATCGATGCTGGAATATCGCTTCGGCCCCGTCACCAACCTGCTGCGATTCCTCGGCTGGGAGAACCCCTCGCTCCTCACCTCGCCGTGGCTCGCCAAGACCACCATTGCGATCATGGACGCCTGGGTATGGATTCCCTTCATGATGATCATGATCCTCGCCGGGCTCCAGGCACTCTCGAAAGATGTGCAGGAAGCCGCCAAGGTTGATGGCGCGACGGGCTGGCAGGGCTTCTGGCAGATCACCTTCCCACTCATGCTTCCCGTTTCGCTCACCACCATCGTGCTGCGTGTCATTTTCCAGCTGAAACTCGCTGACATCGTGATCAACACGACGTCCGGCGGCCCCGGCGGCGCCACGGACACGATCTCGAGCTTCATCTTCCGCGAATACAAGGACCGCTCCAACGTGGGCTACGGCACGATGATCGCGGAGATCTACCTCATCATCATCATCATCTTCATCGCGCTGATGCTTTGGGCCACCAGCCGCTTCATGCAGAGGCACAGCTGATGCCACGCACACTGAACCGCATCCTCATCTACACCGCGCTGATCATCTGGACGATCATCGCGCTGTTCCCGATCTTCTGGACCTTCACGACCACCTTCAAAGTGGCCAAGGACGTGCAGCTCGGCCACATCATTCCCTGGGTGGACTTCAAGCCTGCCTGGCTGGGCCTGCGCGCCATCGGGCTTTCGCCTGATACGATCTTCACCGAGTCGACGCCGCGCACCGAATTCATCAAGCGCTTCTGGAACTCGATCCAGGCCTCGATCGGCGCATCGCTCCTCGCTTTGGTGCTGGGCTCGACGGCCGCCTATGGCTTGAGCCGCTTCCAGTACAAGTGGAAGATCTGGAAGAACCGCGACATCTCCTTCTTCTTCCTGTCGCAGCTGATCCTGCCGCCTGTCGTGCTCGCCATGCCGTTCCTCGTGCTCTACAAGGAACTGGCCCTGCTGGATTCGATGATCGGCCTCATCCTCATCTACACGCTGTCAGTGCTACCCATCGTCATCTGGATCATGAAGGACCAGTTCGACGCGATCCCGCAGGAATTGGAACAGGCCGCGATGGTTGATGGCTGCTCTGCCTGGGGCGCCTTCTTCCGCATCATCGTGCCCATAGCGCTTCCCGGCATGGTGGCGGCCTTCATCCT
>CAYMQH010000183.1:0-2799 GCA_964392525.1 uncultured Aestuariivirga sp. | reverse complement strand
CAATCATTCGCTCCTCGTCACCGTAATCACGGTAACCAATGAACGAAACTTGAATCTGGGCGTTGGGATGTTCTCGAATGACATTCTCAATCAAACTTGTCATCTTTGTCTTGGCATGATGGATGTAGGGTTCCATGGATGCCGTACAGTCCATCACGAAACACACTTTAACTTGAACTGCCATTTTGAGATACGTTTATTTCGGTGGTGTCCATCAATCCGTTTTCGGTTGCTTCCGCGAACCCATACATATCATCGCGGGTCAGAGTTACCAATTCATGAACAGCGTCTTGTGGCTTTCCAAAGTTGCGGAACAGAATTTGATTCACTTCAGCAGGTGTCCATTTGTAGTCCAAACTCGGGTCATCGGGAATGTCCACAATCTCCTCATAGAAGGACTCCACCATCTCCTGTAGAATCTTGCGATTACAGTTCTTGAACTTGATAATCATATCTACACGGCCCGGACGAATCAACGCACGGTCAATCCTCTCGGGAAAGTTGGTGGTAATGATGAGAATACGACCGTTGGCTTCCAGGGTTCCATCCAATAGATTCAGCAAGAAGGACAAATCCAGGGTTTCCTTCTCTGTTTCCTTTTCACGATTCAGCCATGCGTCTTCCTCGGTCTTGGGCTTGGTCATCTGTTGAGGCTTCTTCCATTCGCGACGCAGAACGGTATCGCCCATCGCATCAATATCCTCAATCACATACAGTCGTTCACTCACGGGAATGGTATACTTCTCCGTATTGACACCATTGTAGACATGGATTTCATCATTGAAAAATAAGTGCTGAAGCTGTGCTTTGGTTTTGATTTCCGACAACTGGACGTTGATGATATGACGACGTCCTTCATTTGCGATGGCCTTGACACTTGAGGTCTTTCCACATCCCGGTGGCCCGTGAAACATAAATCCAAGCGTATACGGGATGCCTTTCTTATCATACCAAGCACGGTTCTCCAGAAAGAACTTGGTACGGTCTCGCACATGGTTGCGCTCCTCAAAAAAGACATTGTCAAAGGTGCGGTTGGTTGTGAACTTGGTCTTGGTGTAGAGAAGGTGAGTGTTGGGGAGAGGGTTCTGTGTGTTTCCCTTGACCTTGGTTTGAATGACCTGATCAAAGAAATAGCGATGACTCCCTAGCTTGTTGGCCATACGACGCTCATAGTCAGTATTACAATTATCTACAAACTCTTGGAGATGCTGGATATCATGTTCATAACAAAAGAGCTTGAACTTGATTATCGCAGGTGCTCCGTCTGTGATTTGTAAGTCCATCAACTCAAAATACGTATCACTATCCAATTCAATAGGTTCAAACTCGTTGGGTAGATAATCATGATGCGTTACGGACAACAGACTGCGCATCTCGGGACGTGTTGTCACATAATGAACAACCGCATCCATGCGAGTTTGGTAGAGAGTTGAAGGTTGAACCTGCCGTCCATTGGTGTTTTGCTGCGAGACACCGCGTTCGCATGTAATAGATGCCTTGGGTATCTTCACTACAGAGGATGGGATTTGATTGCTCTTACGGCGTGAACAACATACCGACTTTGTCCACACTGACCATACCGGGAATGTCTTGGTTGCGATGTCAAAGACATTCAAGGCAAGAATATTGAGAAGAGGATTCCTTACACTCCCCAAACTCATCGTCATTTGTGTGCGTAGGATATCATTGGGATTCATACATAATTTTGGAGTTCAACATATAAATGGCTAAGTCTAGAAAGAGTCGTAGGGGTGGTAATGAAGACCCTAAGAAGCCTCAGCCAGAAACTATTCCTGCGGCATCTATTCCTTCCTCTGAGCCTGCGAATGTGCCTTCTTTGGGTCCAGATCCACCGGGACCTACAATGCCTGCTACCCTGCCTCCTCGGAGGGAAAGAGCATCTACAATGGTTGCTACCGACTCAGAAGATCCTCAGGGTGGCCGCCGCAAGTCTAGGAAGTCGCGCCAGACGCGGAAGCTAAGAAAGAGCCGAAAGTATTCACGACGCCGTTAGGTGTCATCTCCTTTGTGACCAGCTTATCTAGAGTCGCCACGTTGTTGTGAACAGGCTTGGACCTCTTCAAACGAAGCTCCTTGGATGCCTTGTCTACGGTCTCCTGTGACAGAGCCACAAATTTCTTCACATCACGGACAGGACCCTGAACATTCATCGTAGGAACAAACAATCTCAGCGGAGGTAACTGAACCGCAACCATATCCTCCGAGGATGCTGTATATTGACGGAACTGCTCAATATCCAGTGGACCTCCAAACATACGCAGCGTGGTTCTCGGTGGCGCTTGGGTGAGTTCACGATTGACATACATCTTACGATACATGTCATTCAACAGAGCATGACGTGTCCAACGGGTGCCGTCGGATAAAGAAGAATCCGCGTACAGAGACGCCATCGCACATTCAGGAGAACAAAAATGACCTTCACAGGCATACATGTTTTCATACGCATCATAGGAGATAGGCAATACACATGCCTTCCAACCAAAGGAATGGCAACACCAAAAACAGGCCGTGTTGCTACTGTAGGTAGGACTGCGAGTGCGTCCCAGAATCTCCTTCATGATATCCGTATTAAACCTCTCGGCAACCTGCGAGGATTCTACATCCTTCAGGATTTCTGAATAGTCGGTTGTTCCATTCGCAGGCTGAGGAACATTCTCCTCCACAGGTAGCTTTAGTGAAAAAATCACAGGTGCTTCCGGTAGAGACTTCTTCGGTGGCATATTTACTTGTTCAACATTGGCTATGTTAAAGCGTCTCTGGATAAACTCGGAGTTCGAG
>CAYMQH010000182.1:0-2820 GCA_964392525.1 uncultured Aestuariivirga sp. | reverse complement strand
TTCGGTGTGGCCCTTCTGGCGGCCGAAGCCCTTGGCCTCGGTCACCGTGATGCCCTGTAGGCCGACGTCCTGAAGGGCTTCCTTCACTTCGTCGAGCTTGAACGGCTTGATGATCGCTTCGATCTTTTTCATGTGCGGTGACGACCTCGCGGTTGGATGTCCGATGGGTTTGCACGATGCGTGCCAATTGATCAGGCCAGCAAAATCAGATACTTGCGTGGCATGATGAAATTTTAGGCGTATAGGTCTGGTGAATAATTAGGCAAAGCTGCCTGGAAATTCACCATGCTCCCCCGGCGGCCCATCATGCGGTTGGTTCCGTGTGGCCCGCGAATGGGATAGCCTGCTGTCCATGAGCCACGAGATCCTGACCCCCGACGAGATGTACAGAGCCGATGCGCTGGCCGCGGCGGCAGGGGTGCCGACCCTCACCCTGATGGAGACTGCCGGGCGCGCCGTGGCGGAGGAGATCACACGCCGCTTCGGTGCGCGGCTGACGCTGGTGCTGTGCGGGCCGGGCAACAATGGCGGCGATGGCTTCGTGGTGGCGCGCTATCTGAAGGCCTGGGGCTGGCCGGTGCGGCTGGCGCTGCTGGGCGATGCCACGCAGCTGAAAGGCGATGCCGCGCTGATGGCCCGGCGCTGGGACGGGCCGGTTGAACAGGGCGTTGCGATCGGCGATGCCGGGCTGATCGTGGATGCGCTGTTCGGCGCTGGCCTGTCGCGCGCCTTTCCGGCGGATGTGGCGGATGCGGTCAATGGTTCCGGCTGCCCGGTGGTGGCGGTGGATGTGCCGTCGGGCCTCGATGGGCTGACCGGCCAGCCGCAGGGCACAGCCATCAGGGCGGATGTGACGGTGACCTTCTTCCGGCCGAAGCCCGGTCACCTTCTGATGCCGGGGCGCGAGCTCTGCGGTGAACTGGTGGTGGCCGACATCGGCATTCCGTACAGGGTGCTGGATGAGATCAGGCCCACCGCATCCGTGAATGCTGACATCAACCTGCCGGACCTTGACCCTGGCGGGCACAAATATGGGCGTGGCCATGCGGTGGTCGTATCCGGCGGGCCCTTGCATACCGGGGCAGCACGGCTTGCGGCCCGGGCCGCGCTCTCCTGCGGGGCAGGGCTCGTCACGCTGTCGGGAACCCCTGCCGCGCTGGCCGTTCACGCCACGCAGGTTTCCGCCATCATGCTCTCGGATGCCGACCTTGGCACACTGCTCGCTGACCGGCGCAAGACTGCGGTGCTGATCGGCCCTGCCGCCGGCGTGGGGGTGGATACGCGCGACAAGGTTGAAACCGTGCTGATGTGCGGTGCTGCCGCCGTGCTCGATGCCGATGTGCTCACCTCCTTCACACAGGAGCGCGAGCGGCTGTTCCGCCTGATCGGCCTTGTCGATGGCCGGCCCGTGGTGATGACGCCGCATGAGGGGGAGTTCCGGCGGCTCTTCGACAGTGACGATCCCTCCAAGCTGGAACGGGCGCGCAGTGCCGCAGCGCTTTCGGGTGCCATCATCATCCTGAAAGGGGCAGACACGGTGATTGCCGCACCCGATGGGCGGGCGCGGATCAACGTGAATGCGCCGCCCTCCCTGGCGACCGCAGGCTCCGGGGATGTGTTGGCCGGGCTCGTGACGGGGCTTCTGGCGCAGGGGCTCGATCCCTTCGAGGCGGCCTGTTCCGCCGTGTGGCTGCATGGCGATGCCGCCGGGCACCACGGGCCGGAGGGGCTTACCGCCGAGACGCTTCTTTCCCACCTATGAACAGGCCGCTTCCACTGCTGCTGGTCACCGGCCTCGCCTTCGGCTGCAATTTTCCGCTTGGGAAACTGGCGGTCATGGCGGGCGTTGCCCCGGCCATGTGGGCGGTGGTGATCTGCCTTGGCGCGGGGCTTTCGGTGCTGGCCGCAGCCCTGATGTTCGAACGGGCGGAGGTCGTCCCCGGCGTCTACCTCTACGCCGCCACGTCGGCGCTCATCTCCAATGTCATTCCGCTGTTCCTCACCATGACGGTCATTTCCCATATCGGCGCTGGCCTTACCGCCATTCTGGTGGCGACCTCGCCGGTGACGACGGCGCTTCTTTCCATGCTGCTGAAAGTGAGGCCGCCCAATGCGCTGGGCCTTATCGGCATGACCGTTGGGCTTCTGGGGGCAGTGACGATCATCCTGGGGCAGAACGCGGGTTTCGGCGGGGGCGATGGGGTCTGGTTGCTGCTGGGGGCTGCGATCCCCGTGTTCCTCGGCGCCGGCAATGTCTACCGGAGCCTTGCCTGGCCAAGGGGGGCGGGGCCGATGCGGCTGGGGGCGCTTGTCAACCTTTCGGCGGTGCTGCCGCTTCTCCTCATCGCGTCCATCACGGGCGGAACCGATGTTGCGGCGCTGGCTCAGGTTCCGGGTCTTGTGGCCGCCCAGTTCGCCGCCGCGACGGTCATGTACCTCACCTTCTTCCGCCTGCAGGCAGTGGGCGGGCCGACCTATCTTTCGCAGATCGGCTATGTGGCCGCCGCCGTGGGGGTGGGGGTGGGCGTCACCTTACTGGGCGAGCGCTACCCGCCCATGGTGTGGGCGGGAATCGCGGTGGTTGCGGTGGGGATCGGGCTGTCGACTGCCAGTCAGGTCCGCCGCTAGCACGCCGGTGGGTTTCAAAACGTTTGCGTTTTCTTCACTGGCATCCCGAAAACCCCTCTGCTATAGACCGCGCCCATTGCAACGGCCCGGGTTATTGCACGTGCGCGGGCGTGGTGAAATTGGCAGACACGCTGGATTTAGGTTCCAGTGGGGAAACCCGTGGGGGTTCAAGTCCCTCCGCCCGCACCATTC
>CAYMQH010000181.1:0-2985 GCA_964392525.1 uncultured Aestuariivirga sp. | reverse complement strand
GCGTGGAAGCCCGGCGGCATGAAGGTGGAACCCAGCGTGTGCATCTTGACCAGCGGCGTCATGTGCGAGGTGTCGCCGAAGTCATAGGCATACTTGCCGCGGGTGAGAGATGGGCAGGCGGCGGGTTCGGCCGCGATGACCCTGACCTTCTTTCCGCCGCGCAGTTGCTGGCCGATGAAGGGGAAGGTGAGGCCTGCGAAATTTGAGCCGCCGCCGGTGCAGCCCACGATGATGTCCGGCTGCGCACCGGCTTCCTCCATCTGTTCGATGGCTTCGATGCCGATGACCGTCTGGTGCAGCAGCACATGGTTCAGCACGCTGCCCAGCGCATATTTCGTATCGGGATTCATGGCGGCCACTTCCACGGCTTCGGAAATGGCTATTCCCAGGCTTCCGTTCGAGTCCGGGTTGGCGGCGAGGATCTGGCGGCCTGCATTGGTCTCAAGCGAGGGGCTGGCCACGCACTTGCCGCCATAAACCTCCATCAGCGCCCGGCGATAGGGCTTCTGATTATACGAGATCTTCACCATGTAGACCTTGACGTCGATGTCGAACAGCGCGCCGGCGAAGGACAGGGAGGAGCCCCACTGGCCCGCACCTGTTTCGGTGACCAGTTTCCGCACGCCGGCTTCCTTGTTGTAGAAGGCCTGCGGCACGGCGGTGTTGGGCTTGTGGGAACCTGCGGGGCTCACGCCCTCATACTTGTAGTAAATCTTTGCCGTGGTCCCGAGGGCCTTTTCCAGGCCATAGGCGCGGTGAAGCGGGGTGGGGCGCCACATGCGGTAGATGTCGCGCACCGGCTCGGGGATGTCGATCTCACGTTCAGCACTCACCTCCTGCATGATGAGTTCCATGGGGAAGAGAGGGGCCAAGTCATCCGGCCCGACGGGCTGCATGGTGCCGGGGTGAAGCGGCGGGGGCGGCATGGCCGGAAGGTCGGCTGCGATATTGTACCAGCTCTTCGGAAGGCGGTTTTCGCCCAATACGAATTTGCGGGTTCCGGTTGCATGATGTGCGGCCATTTTATCCTCCCTGTTCTCGTTGGTGGCGATGCTTACAAATTCACCAGACTTCTTCAAGGGCGTGATGGCGCTTTGGCGAATTGGGCTTTGGTATAGCCCTGGAGATAGAGCAGGCTTGTCAGGTCACCGTGGTTGATGCGGATGAGGGAACCCTCCTGCACATTGGGCTTGGCGTGGAGCGCCACGCCCATTCCGGCAACCGAGAGCATGGCGAGATCGTTCGCACCGTCGCCGACGGCAATGGCATCGGCGGGATCGATGCCGAGGCGCGCGGTGATACGGCGCAGCGCCTCGACCTTCGCCTGCTGGCCGAGGATCGGCTGGCCCACCTGGCCGGTCAGGACGCCATCTCGGATCACGAGTTCATTGGCCTGGTGTTCATCGAAGCCGAGATGAGCGGCCACATGGGCCGTGAAGGGGGTAAATCCGCCCGAGACCAGCGCCGTGCAGGCCCCCGCTGCCTTCATGGTGGCGATCAGCGTGCGCCCGCCCGGCATGTAGGTGATGCGCTCCGCGATGATACGCCCGATGATCCCGGCGCCGAGCCCTTTCAGCAGCTTCACGCGCTCGGTGAGCGCTCCTTCGAAGTCCAGTTCGCCGCGCATGGCGCGGGCGGTGATATCCCTGATGCGGGAGCCCACCCCCGCCATCTCGCCCAGTTCGTCGATGCATTCCTGCTGGATCATGGTGGAGTCCATGTCAGCGATCAGCAGGCGCTTGCGGCGGTTGTGGATGGAGACAATGGCGCTGTCGATGGGGTGGCGGCGGATGTCCACCATGAACTCGGGAAGCCGCTCGAAGGCAGGCACTTCGCAGGCCTCCCCAGGGGAAAGCCAGTGGGGTGTGCCGCCGCCCAGTTCCCGCAGCAGTTCCACCACGCCGGCATTGATTGCGCCGGAGCCCGGGGCTGCTATGAGAACGAGCACGGAATCCATATGACAGCGACCTCTGAGAAACCCGTGCTGCTTATTGCAGGCCCCACCGCCAGCGGCAAGTCCGCCCTGGCGCTGGAGGTGGCCGCGAGGCGCAACGGTGTCATCATCAATGCCGACGCGCTGCAGGTCTACTCGGAACTCCGCATTCTCTCGGCACGGCCAAGCGTCGCGGAGGAGGCGAGGGTTCCGCACCGGCTTTATGGCCATGTGCCGGGAACCGAGGTTTACTCCGTGGGCCGCTGGCTGGCCGATGCGACAGCGGCAATCGAAGCCTGCTGGGCGGCTGGGAAACTGCCCATCCTGACGGGCGGCACCGGGCTTTACTTCAAGGCGCTCGAGCAGGGATTGGCGGAGCTTCCGCCCATCGACGAGGCCGTTCGGGAGGCCTGGCGGCGCTTTGAGGGCGACCTTCACGCCGAACTCAGCCGCCGGGATCCGGAGGGGGCGGCCCGTCTGGCCCCGGCGGACCGCCACCGGCTTCTCCGCGCCCTGGAGGTTCTGGAAGGCACAGGCCAGCCCCTGCGGCACTGGCAGACGGCGGCCCAGTCCACGGCCGTCCTTTCGGTTGCGAAGGTCGAGCGCCTGTTCAGGGACGCCGAGCGCGCCACACTCCACGCCCGCGCCGAAGCCCGCTTCGACCAGATGATGGCTGACGGTGCCCTCGAGGAGGTGCGGGCGGTGCTGGCCCATGACCCCGCCCTTCCGATGATGAAGGCCATTGGCGTTCCGGAACTTTCCGCCGCGCTGCGGGGCGAGATGTCCATGGACGAAGCGATCACCCGCGCCAAGGCCGCCACCCGCCAGTTCATCAAGCGCCAGTTCACCTGGTGGCGGGGCCAGTTGAAGGAGGGTTGGGTGAGGGTATAGCGACGCCCCCTTGACGGGTTCGGCCACCCCGCGTACAATTTGTCTCCATGAACAGCATTCTTGTAGTAGGACCGCGCAGCGCCGGGGAAGCCTAAGGCTTCCAGGAACTGGTGGTGCTGCGCGGAAATCAGGCTCCCTCGGGGGCCTTTTTTATTGCCTGA
>CAYMQH010000180.1:0-2987 GCA_964392525.1 uncultured Aestuariivirga sp. | reverse complement strand
CTTCCGCTCCGAGGCGGGTGTCACGCCGAAGGCCTCGCGGTAGGCGCGGCTGAAGTGGCTGGCGCTGGAAAAGCCGCATCCCAGCGCGATTTCCGTGATGGGGACGGCTGATTGCCGGAGCAGGTCGCGGGCCCGTTCGAGCCGGATGCTGCGGTAGTGATCTGCATAACTAACGCCAAGTTTCCCGGTGAACAGCCGGTCGAGCTGGCGGGTGGAGAGGCCGATGCGGCGTGCCGTCTCGCTGCGTTTCAGCGGTTCGCCCGGATGGCTTTCCATCATTTCGAGAGCCGCGGCAAGGCGCCCGTCATGGATGCCGAAGCGCTCGGCCAGCGAAGCGCGCTGCGAGCTCTGCGCCGGGCGGATGTCGGTGTGCATGAACCAGTCCGACACCTGGCGGGCCAGGTCCGGCCCATGCTGCTCGGCAATCAAGGCATGCATCATGTCGAGGGGGGCTGTACCGCCCGCACAGGTCAGCCGGTCGCGGTCGACGATGTAAATCGAGCGGGTGAGCAGGATGTTGGGGAAGGCCTCCGCCACCACGGGGGCGTGGCCCCAGTGCACCGTCATGTGATAGCCATCCATGATGCCCGCCCTGGCGAGGATCACCGGGCCTCCCGATACGCCGCCGATGCGCAGCCCGCGCGCGGCCAGTGTTTTGAGCCAGCGCAGCGTGGTGCGGTCCCGGAAGGCGGTGGGGGTGCCGCCGGCGCAGACAAGCAGCAAATCGAGCGTCACGGGGTCCCCCGCCTTTACCGTGCAGGGGACCGTCGCGCCGCAGGAGGCTTCGACGACCGACGGCCCGGGCGATATGTGAACCCAGCGGTAAAGTTCCTTTCCTGCCAGCAGGTTGGCGGCGCGCAAGGGCTCCACCACCGAGGCATAGGACATCAGCGCAAAATCCGGAACGAGCAGCAGGCCGACAGTCTGGGGTGTATCGCGCATGGCGCAAATCTATCAGGAATTGGCTCTCGTCTGCAAGACGTGACAGGCCGCCCGGCCTAATGTCTCGCCAACTCGATTCAGGACCAGCGCATGCGGTATAACGTATTCTCGCTTCTCAAGAACGCCTTCTCCGGCCACAAGAACTGGCAGCCCGCCTGGCGGGAGCCGGAGCCCAAGAAGGAGTATGATGTCGTCATCGTCGGCGGCGGCGGCCACGGGCTGTCCACGGCCTATTACCTCGCCAAGGAACACGGCATTACCAACGTTGCCGTTCTCGAAAAGGGCTGGCTCGGTTCCGGCAACATCGGACGCAATACGACGATCATCCGCTCCAACTACATGCTGCCCGGCAACAACCCATTCTATGAATGGTCGATGAAGCTGTGGGAGAATCTGGAGCAGGACTTCAACTTCAACGCCATGGTCTCTCAGCGGGGTGTGCTGAACCTCTGCCACACGGACGCCCAGCGTGATGCCTTCGCCAGGCGCGGCAACGCCATGCGGATCGATGGCGTCGATGCCGAACTCCTCGACCGCGAGGCGGTGCGGGAGATGTATCCCTTCTTTGACTACAATAACGCCCGCTTTCCTATCAAGGGTGGCCTCCTGCAGCGGCGCGGCGGCACAGTGCGCCATGATGGCGTGGCCTGGGGCTATGCGCGCGGTGCTGACAGCCGCGGCGTGGACATCATCCAGCGCTGTGAAGTTCAGGGCATCCGCACGGAGAACGGCAAGGTTGTCGGCGTTGACACCAACAAGGGCTTCATCAAATGCAAGAAGCTTGGCCTCGCCACGGCGGGCAACTCGTCTGAAACGGCGGCGATGGTCGGCATGAAGCTTCCCATCGAGAGCCATGTGCTGCAGGCTTTCGTCTCTGAAGGCCTGAAGCCCTATATCGACGGCGTCGTCACCTTCGGTGCGGGACATTTCTATGTCTCGCAGTCCGACAAGGGCGGCCTCGTCTTCGGCGGCGACATCGATGGCTACAATTCCTATGCGCGGCGCGGCAATCTGCCGATGGTGGAGCATGTGGTGGAAGCCGGTGTGGCCATGATCCCTTCGATCGCGCGTGTGCGCGTGCTGCGCTCCTGGGGCGGCATCATGGACATGTCGATGGATGGGTCACCCATCATCGACAAGACGCATATCGAAGGCCTCTACCTCAATGCCGGCTGGTGCTATGGCGGCTTCAAGGCCACGCCCGCCTCGGGCTGGTGTTTTGCCTACACCATCGCCAAGGACGAACCTCACAAGCTCAGCGCCGCTTATCGTCTCGACCGGTTCAAGACCGGCCACATGCTGGACGAAAAAGGCCAGGGCGCCACTCCGAACCTGCACTGACGGAGGAGAAAACCATGCTCATCCAATGCCCCCATTGCGGCACCCGCCCCGTCGAGGAATTCACCTTCCTGGGCGATGCCTCTGTCACCCGCCCCACCACCAATGATCCGTCCTCGATGGAGCAGTGGTATGAATATGTCTACCTGCGCACAAATCCGCGTGGGCCTTTTGACGAATACACCCACCATTCCGGCGGCTGCCGTTCATGGCTCGTGGTGACCCGCAACACCGAGACACATGATGTCTATGCCTGCGTGACCGCGAAGGACTACGCCAAGGCGAAGGGAGCAAAGTCATGACCTCCTATCGTCTGGACAAGGGCGGGCTGATCGACCGTTCGACCGAACTGTCCTTCACTTTTGACGGCAAGCCCTTCACCGGCCACCAGGGCGATACGCTGGCTTCGGCGCTCATGGCCAATGGCGTCCATCTGATGGGCCGTTCCTTCAAGTATCACCGCCCGCGTGGCGTGATCAGCGCCGGGTCCTCGGAGCCCAATGCGCTGGTTGAACTGCGCGAGGGTGGCCGCAAGGAGGCCAACACCCGCGCCACCATGATCGAACTCTTCGACGGGCTGGTTGCGAAGAGCCAGAACAATTGGCCGTCCCTGAACTTCGACGTGGGTGCGGTAAACTCGCTGGCCTCGTCCATCTTCGTCGCGGGCTTCTACTACAAGACCTTCATGTGGCCGAAGAGCTTCTGGG
>CAYMQH010000179.1:0-2990 GCA_964392525.1 uncultured Aestuariivirga sp. | reverse complement strand
TGGAGGTATAGACGATGAAGGGATCGGTGGTGATCGCGAAGATCGCCGGCACGGAATCCACCGCGAAGATGACATCCGCCACCTCGATGAGCATGAGGGCGAGGAACAGCGGTGTCATGAACCACGCGAGCTTGCCCGTCTCCGGGTGCGGTTTCTTCACGAAGAACTTCTCCCCGTGATGCTCGTCCGTCACATTGAAGCGGCGGCGCATGAAAGCCAGCAGCGGGTTCTTCGCAACGTCATATTCCTTGTCCGCGAAGACGATCATCTTGACGCCCGTGGCGATCAGGAACACCGCAAACACATAGAGCACCCAGGAGAACTCGCTCACGATCGCTGCGCCGAAGCCGATCATGATGGCGCGCAGCACGATGACGCCCAGAATGCCCCAGAACAGCACCCGGTGCTGATACTTCAGCGGTACAGCGAAGAACGAGAAGATCATGGCGATCACGAAGACATTGTCCATCGCCAGGGCCTTCTCGACGGCAAAGCCCGTGAGATATTCCATGCCGGACCCGGCGCCGAGCGACCACCACACCCAGCCGCCGAACGCAAGGCCGAGGCCGATATAGCCCGCCGACAGCACAAGGCTTTCACGCGCTGTGATCTCCCGGTGTTCCTTGTGCAGCACACCGAGGTCGATCACCAGCAGCGCAATGACGATGCCAATGAACATGAGCCACATCCAGACGGGCTTGGTCAGCCAGTCGGCGAGCAGAAATGCGGTGAGAAAGTCCATGATAGCTCCCTGTCAGATGCCATTATGTCCGACATCACGCCGAGAGAGGCTCGGCGCCAGAGGGGCCCGGACATGGTGCAGCTATGGTGCCGGAGCCGCCGCTTCAAGTGCCCGCCCGCATTACAGTTTCGCAAGGTTCGGGACTCAGAGCACCTCGCGCGCGCCCCAGAGCAGCCGCAGGCCCAGCGCACCGAGGAACAGGCCCGTTACCCGGTCGATCCATGCCTTGGCGCTGAGATAGAAGCCCCGCACCGGACCGGAACCAAAGAAAAGCGACACGGCCGAATACCACCAGACCTCGTTGAAGCTGACAATGAAGATAAGGGTCAATGTCATCCAGAGCGGCACCTGCTCCGGCAGCATGGCGATGAAGATTGAGCCGAAGAACACTGCAACCTTCGGGTTGGCGATCTGGGTCAGGAAACCTTTGATGAAAGGACTGCCGGTGTTCTCCGCCGCGCCCTCGATTTTCAGCGGTTCAGCCGCATGGCGGAAGATCATGTAGGCGATGTAGAGAAGGAACAGCGCACCGGCGATCTTCATCCCCATGAACAGAACCGGCACGGCATGGAACACAGCGTTGAGGCCAAGCAGCGCCGCGGATGACCAGATCACTGTGCCAGCCCCCAGGCCGAGGGCTACCTTCATGCCGTCAGCGCGCGACTGTGCCACGGCGGTGCGGGCCGTGATCAGGAACGAAGGCCCCGGCGAGATCACCGCCAGCAACTGGATGAAACCGATCGACAGAAGCGTGAGAAGATCAGAGGTCGCCAATGGAAGCCCGGAATTTCTTGACAGTGTCGCCCAAGCCAAACATCAGCGCATCCGCGATGACGGCGTGGCCGATGGAGACTTCCTGCAGGTTCGGCAGTGCCTTGACAAGGGCTGGAAGGTTCTCCCGCGTCAGGTCATGTCCGGCGTTGAGGCCAACACCCGCGTCCGCCGCCGCTTTGCCGGTCGCCACCACCTTGGCGAATTCCCGGGCAAGGTCATCGGGTGTAAAGGCGCCGCCATAGGGGCCGGTGTAGATTTCAACCCGGTCTGCGCCCACCTCCTTCGCCAAGTGCGGTGCGGCGGGGTCGGGGTCGATGAACAGGGAGACGCGCATGCCGCCCCGGTGAAGGCGGGCGATGAGACCCGTCAGGAGATCGCGGTTGGCCGCAATGTCCCAGCCATGGTCGGAGGTGCTCTGCGTGGGGTCATCCGGCACCAGCGTCACCTGTTCCGGCTTTTCTGCCTCGCACAAGGTGAGGAAGCGCTCGTCCGGATAGCCCTCGATGTTGAATTCGCGGCCCGGATACTCCTTACGCAGCAGGCGGTTGATGTCGGTCACATCGGTGCGGCGGATATGGCGCTCGTCCGGCCGCGGGTGAACGGTAATGCCGATCGAGCCCGCATCCAGCGCCACCCGGCAGAGATCGGTGACGGACGGCCACGGCAGGTCCCTCCGGTTGCGGAGGAAGGCGATGGCATTGACGTTGACGGACAGCTTGCAGGCCATGGGGTCAGGCACTCCTGGAATTGGAGGCTTTTAACCCGTATTGGCCTGATAAAACACTCCGGTTTTCAGGAAAATGGGCAGACCACCTAGCCCCCCACCCATCCGCCCCGTGATGCCGCCACAGGCCGGGATCCAGCTCACACTTTTGATCCGGAGCTGAAACCCGCCTGGGCTCGCAAGACGCACTGAGAGTGCGCCCTAATCCTTCATCCCCTCGGCACCGCGGGTAATCCCCGCGACGCCGGTGCGGGCCACTTCGACGAGGCCGAGCGGCACCATGAGCGAGATGAACTGCTCCACCTTGTCGCTCTTGCCCGTGATCTCGAAGATGAAGCTGGAGGTTCCGGCGTCGATGACGCGGGCGCGGAAGGCATCGGCGAGGCGCAGCGCCTCGACGCGCTTTTCTCCGGTGCCTGCCACCTTCACCATGGCGAGTTCGCGGGTCAGCGAATTGCCCTGCACCGAGAGGTCAGCGACCGAATGAACCGGCACCAGCCGCTCCAGCTGGCTCTTGATCTGCTGGATGACGCTGGGCGTGCCACTCGTCACGATGGTGATGCGCGAGACGTGCTTCTCATGCTGCGTCTCGGAAACGGTGAGCGAGTCGATATTGTAGCCGCGGCCCGAGAACAGGCCGATGACGCGGGCGAGAACACCCGGCTCATTGTCCACGATCACGGCCAGCGTATGGCTCTCGATCTCCGGCTTGGCGGTGTCGATGAAATAGGCCGAGCCCGAGGGCTGAAG
>CAYMQH010000178.1:0-3016 GCA_964392525.1 uncultured Aestuariivirga sp. | reverse complement strand
CCTTCTGGCACATGTCGCGCGCGATCGGCAGGCCGAAGCCGCCGCAGACCACGTCCCCCAAGAAGTCGAGCAGCACATAGTCGAAGCCCCATTCATGGAAGCCGAGCTTCTCCAGCAGTTCGAAGCCGTGGATGATGCCGCGCCCGCCGCAGCCGCGGCCCACTTCCGGCCCGCCCAGTTCCATGGCGAAGACACCATCGCGCTTGAAGCACACATCGCTGATCGTCACTTCCTCGCCGGCCAGCTTTTTCTTGGCGGAAGTTTCGATGATTGTGGGGCAGGCCTTGCCGCCGAACAGAAGGGATGTCGTGTCGCTCTTGGGGTCGCAGCCGATCAGCAGCACGCGCTTGCCTTGCTGGGCCATCATGTAAGAGAGATTGGCAAGCGTGAAGCTCTTGCCGATGCCGCCCTTGCCATAAATGGCGATGACCTGCGTTTCCTTTTTGGGAACCGCGTCGCGGGCCATGTTGAGGTCGATGCTGTTCATGTGAGATCGCTCCAACTAATGGCCATCTTGAGGCAGGACGGATCGGTGAAGGCGGTTTGGTAGGCCTGGTCGGCGGCTGCGGCCGACGCCCGGTGGCTGATCAGCCCTTCGAGGCTCAGGCGCCCCGCGGTGACGAGATCGGTGACCGCTTCGACGTCATGCGGCTTGAATTCGGCGGCGATCCGGAAACGCGCCTCGCGCATGAAGGCGGGCGGGAAGGTGAAGGACAGGGGTGCGTGGTAGAAGCCTGCGAGAATGATCTCGCCGCGCTTCGCCAGCCGCGGGATGAGGCTGTCGAGGAGGGTCGCATCGCCGCTCGCCTCGCAGATCGCCGCGTAGTCTCGGCGCTCGTCCGTGGCGGGGTCGATGACGCTGTAACCGGTGCCGCCGCTGCGGCGGGCTTCGTTCGTTTCCCAGACGGTGGGAGCCTCTCCACCCAGGGCGAGCACGATCCGCGCCATAAGGCGGCCCAGCGTGCCGTGGCCGATGATGAGGCCAGGAAGCGGCTTGCCTTCTTCCACCAAGGCATGGTGGGCGGTTGCCGCAAGTGCCAGCAGGATGCCGCTTTCGGCCTCGATGTTGCGTAACGCAATGGCGCGCTGCGCAGGCAGGACGATGCGCGAGGCGGCCGCGCCGAACAGGCCGCGCACCGGCCCGTAGCAATTGGCACCGGGTACGAAAACGCGGTCACCCTCGGAAAAGCCGTGCCCGCCGCGACGGACGATGCCAACGGTTTCGTAGCCGGGAACGAGCGGATAACCCATGCCGGGAAAGACGGGCATCTGACCTGACCACAGAAGACGCTCGGTTCCGGACGAGATTCCGCTCCACAGCGCGTCGACAACGATGTCATCCGCTCCGGGTGGCTGGACAGCGAGGGGTTTCAGCGTCAGCTGACCCGGCTGTTCCAAGACGACTGCGATCGTCTCCATCGTCGTCCTCCGAGGAGATCCGGCGGCCCTAGTTGGCAAGCCGGAAGGTGCTCCTTATGTGTAACCTTACTATGACAGTTTATAGTGTCAATAGGACTTAACAGTGTTTTCAGCTGATACTGAAGCGCAGCAGGCTGCAAACCAGCGGGTTGCGCGTGCCCGCAATCCTCATGTTTCCGAAACCGGCCTGCCGGGCCAGTTCCGCGAGTTCGGCCGCACTGCGGGTCCGGCCCTGGCCCATGGCCGCGAAATAGAGGCCGAAATAGGCGTCTGTGACCGGTGCGATGGCGGGGATGCCGGACAGCGGTTCGGCCAAGATGAGGTGGCCATGGGGTGGCAGCATCCGCCGGATATTGGTGAGAATGGCGAGGACGGAGGCGTCGTCATGATCATGCGCGATGCGCACCAGCGTGGCGACATCGGGGCCCTGCGGCAGCGGATCGGACAGGAAGGAGCCGCCGGCAACCGTCGCGCGCGCCCCGAAGCTCGCGAGGGTGGTCCGGGCCAGTTCAGCCACTGCCGGAAGGTCGAAGAGCGTGACCTTCAGCGTCGGGTGCTTGGCGGCGGCGGCGGCCAGAAAGGCGCCGTTGCCGCCGCCCACATCGATCAGATGCGTGTGCCGGCTGAAATCGTGGGCGGCGAGGATCTCGGCGGTGACCGCCTGCTGCGAGGCCGCCATGAGCGCGCTGTAGGTCGCAGCGGTTGCCGCATCGACCGATCCCGATCCCGGATAGCCCCAGTAATCCCGCAGCCTGCCCCCGGCGGGTTTGCCCGCCAGCAGGGCAAGCGGGTCGGCGAGGTCCTCATAGAGCAGATGATGGTGGAGGATGAATTTGGCGATCCACGGATTGCCGGCGAGGGCTGCGCCGTGCTGGCCAAGCGCATAGTCTCCGCCGCTGGTGGTTGCGAGGAGATCGAGAGAAGCTGCGGCCTTCAGCAGGCGCTCAAGCCGGTCCGTTTCCCACCCGGTGCGCCGGGCGATGGCGGCGGCCGGAAGGGGCCCTGCCTTGAGCATCTCGATGAGCCCGAGCTTCACCGTGGCATAAAGCACCTGCGAATAGGCAAAGCCCGCCAGAAGATCGAAGAGCTGGCGCGACCGGCGCCGCGCAATGAGCCGGAACGGCCAGTAATCAAGGGCGAATTGCTGGAATCGGGGTGAGGCCAGAAGCCGGTTGCGGATGGCCAGCCAGTGATCGGCGACACCCATCTCGCAGGGTCAGGCGGCGGCAGTGCGGGCCGACAGGCCGCTGACCAGGCTGCGCGACACACCGATGATCTGCTGGCCCAATTGTTCGGCGCCGGGGCAGGGCGGGATTGCCGCCATGGCCTGATCGAGCAGCGCATCGAAATGGGCCATGGCCCCGTCGAACCCGAGGGCCGCGACGACGTTGGGGCGGCTGTGGGCGTCGTCCTGGTGTACGGGCTTGCCCAGCGCCTCGACCGAGCCCGCAACGTCACGCAGGTCATCGGCCACCTGGAATGCCTCGCCGATGGCAAAGCCGAGTGCCTGCCAGTTCTGCGCCTCGAAACCGGAGGCGGCCGCGCCCGCCATGGTGCAGGCGGCGAAGAGTGCGCCCGTCTTGGCGCGCTGGTAGCG
>CAYMQH010000177.1:1561-3105 GCA_964392525.1 uncultured Aestuariivirga sp. | reverse complement strand
ACCAGCATCGACAGCGGCATCTCGATATAGCCCCTGAACGCCTGAAGCGCCTGAGCGCCAAGCGCGCCATCCACGGCCCGGTGATCGACGGAGAGCGTGACCGTCATCAAGGTGGCTGGCACGAACACGCCATTCTCCCAGGCACCGCGCTGTTCACCAGCACCCACCGCAAGGATCGTCGCATGCGGCGGATTGATGATAGCCGCGAAATCCTTCACACCGAACATACCGAGGTTGGAAATCGCCGTGGTGCCACCCTGGTATTCCTCGTTCTTCAGCTTCCTCGCTTTGGCGCGCGCCGCGAGGTCCTTCATCTCGTTGGAGATGACGGACAGCGGCTTGGCTTCGGCATTGCGGATGATGGGCGTGATCAGGCCACCCTCGACCGATACAGCAACGCCGATATCCACATGCTCATGGGCAAGCATGGTACCGTCCGTCCACGTCACATTAGCCATCGGCACATCACGGAGTGCCAGCGCCCAGGCCTTGATGATGATGTCGTTGATCGACAGCTTGTAGCTGTCCGATGCCGCATTGAGATCAGCGCGGAGTTTCAGCAACTGATCCAATCGGCAGTCAGCGCTCAGGTAGAAATGCGGCACCGTGCTCTTGGCCTCGACGAGGCGGCGGGCAATGGTCAGGCGCATCTTGTCATGCGGGATTTCGCGGAAGGACCCTTCGGCAAAGAGGCGGCGCACGTTCTGATCCGACACGGCGGGGCTGACGGGCGTGGCAACCGGTACCGCAGCACGCCCGGCAAGCGCATCCTCGACATCGGCCCGCACGATGCGGCCATGAGGCCCCGTGCCAGTCAGGCGCGACAGGTCGAGTCTCGCCTCACGCGCTAGGCGGCGGGCGAGCGGCGTGGCGCGGATACCCACCGCCACGGTTGGCGCGGCGGATGCCGTACCCGCCAATGCGACAGGCTGGGCAGTCACTTCAAGCTTTGCAACTGCGGCTTCGGTCGCTTTCGGCACAGGCGCTGCAGCTTCACCCTCGCCCATGATCCACGCGACCGCATTGCCCACGGGAACGTCAGAGCCCTCCGCCACGCGATTGCGCAATACGCCGGACGCAGGCGCTTCGATCTCCATCGCCGCCTTGTCGGTTTCGATTTCGAACAGCGGGTCGCCCTGCTTCACAGCAGCGCCTTCCGCCACCAGCCAGCGGGAGATGCGGCCCGTGGCCATGTCCATGTCCACCTTGGGGAGAATGACTTCCGTCGCCATGCGTCAGCGCCTCCCTTCCACCAGCTTGCGGACACCCGCCACAATGTCCGGCACCTGCGGCACTGCGGCTTTTTCGAGTTCGGGATTGTAGGGGATGGGGCTATCGGCCCCGCCAAGCCGCATGATCGGCGCATCGAGATAGTCAAAGGCCTCGCTCTCGGCCACCATGGCGCTGATCTCGGCGCCGATGCCCAATGTCTTCACCGCCTCATAGACGCAAAGCAGGCGCGTGGTCTTCTTGACGCTCTCGATCACCGTCTCGCGGTCGATGGGGCGGATGGTGCGGAGGTCGATCACTTCAACGTCGATGCC
>CAYMQH010000177.1:0-1461 GCA_964392525.1 uncultured Aestuariivirga sp. | reverse complement strand
CCGGCGGGAAAGCGCATGACGAGCGGCACGGAAACCTCGCCGCCCAGCATGAAGCGCATCTTGGCGGCCTGATTGACGATCTGCTCCATGGCGAGCGTGGCAAAATCCGAGAACTGGAATTCGAAGATTGGGCGCATGCCGGTAACCGCCGCACCGACGGCAACGCCCGCGCCCCCAAGTTCGGAGATCGGCATGTCGATCACGCGGTCCGGGCCGAAGCGTTCAACCAGATCGCCCGTCACCTGGAAGGCGCCGCCATAGACGCCGATGTCCTCGCCCATCAGGAAGACGCGCGGATCACGCTCCAGCGCGATGGCCATCGCCTCCTGGATCGCCTGCGAATAGCTGAGTTCCCTCACAACGGCGTCCATTACTGCTGCTCCGTATACACAAAGTTGAGCACGTCGGCGGTGTTCGGCATGGGGCTGTCCTTGGCGAAGGCAATGCCCGCCGCGATCTCGGCGTCCACCGCCTCGCGCACCTTGGCAATCGCCGTATCGTCCATGATGCCGAATTGCTTCAATTCAGCCTCAAAGAGGCTGATCGGATCGCGGAGCGCCTTCCACTCCTCGATCTCCTCCTTGGTGCGGTAGCGGTTGCGGTCGCTCTTGGAATGGCCACGGTGACGGTAGGTCTTGGTCTCGATCAGGCTCGGCCCTTCGCCCCTGCGCGCCCGCGCGATGGCTTCGGTGGACGCCTCCGCCACCGCCGAAAAATCATTGCCGTTCACCGTGATGCCCGGCATGGCATAGGCCGCCGCACGATCGGCGATGTTTTCCACCGCCGTCGAGCGCGCGGTGGAGGTGGACATGCCATAGCCGTTGTTCTCGCAGACGAAGACGACGGGCAGTTTCCAGATCGCCGCCATGTTGAGCGATTCATGGAACGCGCCCTCATTGTTGGCACCATCACCAAAGAAGCAGATCACCACCTTGCCATTCTTCTGCATCTTGGCGGAGAGTGCCGCACCCACCGCAATCGGGATGCCGCCCGCCACGATGCCGTTTGCGCCGAGGTTGCCGGCACTCACATCCGCGATATGCATGGACCCGCCGCGGCCCTTGCAGTAGCCGGTAGTCTTGCCGAAGAACTCGGCAAACATGCGGTCAACCTTCGCACCCTTGGCGATACAGTGGCCGTGGCCGCGATGCGTCGAGGTGATCTGATCATCAGGCTTCAGCGGCATGCAGATGCCCAGCGCGCTGGCCTCCTGGCCGATCGAGAGATGCATGGTGCCGTGGATGAGGCCGCGCGTATAGGCGTCCTCGGCGCCTTCCTCGAAACGGCGGATCAGGTGCATCTTGTGCAGGACCTCACGCAGCTGCTCCGGCGAATAGGCCCGGAAGGCGAAGGGCACGTTGTTGGCACCGGATGCGGAGGATTTCTTGAGTGTCTGAACCATGTGCTTCTCCTTACTCGCCGTATACCAGCCGGTCCTGTCGGGCGCGGAGTTCCGCGATC
>CAYMQH010000176.1:1498-3125 GCA_964392525.1 uncultured Aestuariivirga sp. | reverse complement strand
ACGAGCCCGGTGCAGATCCGCACCATGCTGGCCTCGAAGCCGCCGATCCGCATCATTGCGCCAGGGCGCACCTTCCGCTGCGACTCGGACATGACGCACACGCCGATGTTCAACCAGGTCGAGGGCCTCGTCATCGACGAGACGACGACGCTGGCGAACCTGAAATGGATCCTCACCGAATTCTGCAAGGCGTTCTTCGAGGTGGATGACGTGAAGATGCGCTTCCGCGCCTCGCACTTCCCCTTCACCGAGCCGTCGATGGAAGTGGACATCCAGTATTCGCGCGAGGGCGGGCAGCTGAAGATCGGCACCGGCGACAAGTGGCTGGAAATTCTGGGCTCCGGCATGGTGCACCCGAATGTGATCCGCTCCGGCGGCATGGACCCGGAGAAGGTTCAGGGCTGGGCCTTCGGCGTCGGCCTCGACCGCATCGCCATGCTGAAATACGGCATCCCCGACCTTCGCGCCTTCTTCGAAGCCGACCTGCGCTGGCTTCGCCATTATGGATTCAAGGCGCTGCAAGTGCCGACACTCGCCGGAGGCCTGTCATGAAATTCACGCTCTCCTGGCTGAAGGACTATCTCGATACCACCGCCACCCTCGAGGAAATCTGCGAGGGGCTGATCGGCGTTGGCCTCGAAGTCGAAGACGTCTCCGACATGACGAAGGCGCTGGCGCCCTTCAAGGTTGGCTATGTTCAGCATGCGGACAAACATCCGAACGCCGACAAGCTGCGCCTGTGCAAGGTGGAAACGGATGCTGGCCTCATTCAGGTCGTGTGTGGCGCGCCCAACGCCCGCACGGGCATCAAGGCGATCATCGCACTTCCTGGCGCTTATGTGCCTGGCACCAAGATCACGCTGGAAAAGGGCGTGATCCGCGGCGAGGCCTCCGAAGGCATGATGTGCTCGGAGCGCGAATTGCTGATTTCGGAGGAACATAACGGCATCATCGAAGTTGAAGGCGACTGGCCCATCGGCACGCCTGCGGCCAGGGCCCTGGGGCTGGATGACCCGATGATCTATGTGAAGGTAACACCCAACCGCCCGGATGCGCTCGGCATCTACGGCATCGCGCGTGACCTCGCTGCGAAGGGTCTGGGCCGCCTCAAGCCACTCGATGCGACGAAGGTCGGCGGCAGCTTCGATTCGCCCATCACCGTGTCGCTCGACTTCCCCACTGGCGACAGCAGGCCCTGCCCTCTGTTCGTCGGGCGCTATATCAAGGGTGTCAAGAACGGCCCCTCGCCCGAGTGGCTGCAGCGCCGCCTCAGGGCCATTGGGCTTCGCCCGATTTCGGCGCTGGTGGACATCACCAACTACATCACCTTCGCCTATGGCCGCCCGCTGCATGTGTTCGACGCCGACAAGGTAAAGGGTAACATCCA
The DNA here is from genome assembly GCA_964392525.1 of uncultured Aestuariivirga sp. Taxonomy (GTDB): domain Bacteria; phylum Pseudomonadota; class Alphaproteobacteria; order Rhizobiales; family Aestuariivirgaceae; genus Aestuariivirga. The sequence goes on along the minus strand of CAYMQH010000176.1, from coordinate 1,738 downwards.
CGCGCGTGCCGCAAAGGACGGCGAGATGCTGGAGGCGCTCGACAACAAGACCTATACGCTCTCCGCCGGCATGACGGTCATTGCCGATGACGCCGGCCCTGAAGCCATCGCCGGCATCATCGGTGGCAGTCCCTCGGGCTGCACCGACGAGACGGTGAATGTGTTCCTCGAAGCGGCCTACTTCGACCCGCTGAAGACGGCCGCCACGGGCCGCAAGCTCGGCATCACGTCCGATGCGCG
>CAYMQH010000176.1:0-1398 GCA_964392525.1 uncultured Aestuariivirga sp. | reverse complement strand
GGCGAGGCAGATCTGGTGGAAGAAGTCTGCCGCATCCATGGCCTCGACAATATCCCGCCACAAGCCATGGAGCGCACCAGCGCCATTGCCAAGCCCGTGCTGAACCCGCTCCAGAAGCGCATGCTGGCGGCGCGCCGCATGCTGGCCTCGCGCGGTTTCAACGAGGCGATCACCTGGGCCTTCCTGGCGCAAGATCAGGCCAAGCTGTTCGGCGGCGGCCAGCCGGAACTCAAGCTGGCAAACCCGATTTCCTCCGAACTCTCGGACATGCGGCCTTCGCTGCTGCCGAATCTTATTGCGGCGGCGGGCCGCAACATGGACCGCGGCTTTGCCGACATCATGCTCTCCGAAGTTGGCCACGCCTATGCGGGTGACCGCCCCCAGGATGAAACGCTGCGCGCCTGCGGCATTCGCCGTGGCGCCTTCACCGGCCGAAACGTGCATGGCGGCGCCCGCGCCGTGGACGCCTTTGACGCCAAGGCCGATGCGCTGGCGGTGCTGGAAGCCGCAGGTGCCCCGGTTGCAACACTGCAGGTGGTTGCCGGTGCACCGGCGTGGTTCCACCCGGGCCGGTCCGGCACCATCCAGATGGGGCCGCAGAACAAGCTGGGCTTCTTCGGTGAAATTCACCCACGCATTCTGGCAGCGATGGATGTGAAGGGGCCGCTGGTGGCCTTCGAGTTGATCCTCAATGCCATTCCGGGCTCGAAGTCAAAGAGCGCCACGCGCGCGGCGCTTGCCACCTCCGACCTCTTGCCGCTGTCGCGCGATTTCGCCTTCGTGGTGGATGACAAGGTGGAGGCCGACAAGCTCGTCAAGGCCGCCAAGAGTGCCGACAAGGCGCTGATCAGCGATGTGACGGTGTTCGACATCTACAAGCTCGACGGCGGCAAGACATCGCTAGCCATCGACGTGACCTTGCAGCCCAGGGAAAAGACGCTGACGGAAGCCGAGATCGAGGCCGTATCGGCCAAGATTGTTCAGGCCGTGACCAAGGCCACGGGCGGGACCCTGAGGAGCTGACAATGGCGAAGGCAGACAGCCGCGCGGTGCTTGCCGAACTGAAGGCGCATTTCAAGAAGGGTGCGCCCAGCGACATGCGCATGGCCTTCGCACGCGACCCTGACCGCTTCGCCGAATTCTCGGCCAGGAACGACGACCTGCTGCTCGACTATTCGAAATGCGCGGTGAATGCCCGCACCATGAAGCTTCTGGCGAAGCTTGCCAAGGCAACGGATGTTGAAGCCAAACGCGACCAGATGTTCTCCGGCCGCGTCATCAACACAACCGAGCAGCGCGCCGTGCTGCATACGGCACTGCGCAACCGCACCAACACGCCGGTGATGGTTGAAGGCCGCGACGTGATGCCGGATGTGAACAGCGTTCTCGCCGCCATGG
>CAYMQH010000175.1:0-3235 GCA_964392525.1 uncultured Aestuariivirga sp. | reverse complement strand
CGATTCTGATCGGCATCGCCAGCGTCGTGGCCCTGCGGGCGGTGCTGGGGTAGGGTGTTGGTGTTTCGCCTGTCCCGGCGATCCTCCGTCATTCGGTAGAAAGCCAATGTGGCGGAAGATCGGGGGAGGGACATGTGAGGCCTGCCTAGAAGCGTATCTCGAAGCGGCATGTGCCGCCGCCGGTGGCGATGCAGTCTGTTTCGCTGACCTCCGTTTCCGCCGCGATCAGTTGGCGGAACAGATGCTCGAAAGTGGCGGCATAATAACCGCAGCAGGGCGCACTGGCATGACTGCCGCGGCAGAGGGGGCAATCCTCGAAGCTGAGGGTGATGGGGCGGCCCATGGCCCATGTGAAGCGGCTGGAGCCTGCAAAGGTCCAGGCATGGCGGCCGATGGCCTTGAGGAGGATGAAGGCGGCGAGCTGCTTCGGCAGCAGCCTGAGAAGGCTCTGCACCGGCTTCGGGATGCGGTTGGCCAGCAGATAATCCGCCGTTCTCAGCCCCGCGATCCACGAAATGGAAGCGGCGCGGACCTGGCTGAAGCTGGACCGCAGATGGTGGTGAAGTGTGGTGACCTCCTGTTCGGGCACCATGGCATCGGGCAGGGTCTCAGCATAGCGGCCGAGATCGGCGGCGATGAAGAACCGCTTCGTCATTGCCTTGCTCTCGAGCGCATCGAGCGCCTCCGCGAGGCGGATCACGGCATTGGGGCCGATCCGGCCTGCCGGGGCCGCGCCACTCACGGCAGGGCGTCTTCCATCTGTTGCTTGCCGCCGCCGCAGGCCATTGCCTCGGCGGCCGCCTGGCCCACCTGGCGGTTGGGCTTGCGGTTATGGGTTGTCTGCCATTCCACCGCGCTCATGTCGGCGCGCCTGCGGTTGGTGTCGAAGTGGAAATCCACCGTATCTTTCCTGCCCCAGTAGTTGACGCGCCCCAGATCATAGAACTTGCGTTCAAAGCCGGATTTCAGGAATGCCTTGAGGCAGCCGAGCAGGTAGCGCCGCCGCGCGCCCGAGCCCGCCCATGGGTAGGAGAACAGCGCCTTCTTCATGTAGAAGCGGCGGTAATTGTGCATCACCCGGTCAAGGAGTTCGGCGCGGTCCATGGCATCTGGCTTCATGATCGGCGTCACGAAGTTGTACTTGTCGTAGTCGAAGACCTCGACCTTGTCGCCCAAGTCGCGGAACAGGTCCGAGAAGGGCCAGGGCGTGAACATCGACCAGTTGGCCAGGTCCGGCTTCCAGTCCTGAGCCATCCGGTATGTTTCTTCCAGGGTCTCGCGGGTTTCGTTCTCCAGGCCGACGATGAATTGCGCCTCGACGACGATCCCGGCATTGCGCAGGAGTTCGATGGCCTTCTTGTTCTGGGCGATGGTGGTTTCCTTGTTGAAACGGTCGAGTTGCAGTTGCGCCGCGGCCTCGGTGCCGAGCGAGACGTGGATGAGGCCCGCCTTGCGGTAGAGCGGCAGCAGTGCCTCGTCGCGCAGGATGTCGGTCACACGGGTGTTGATGCCCCACAGGATGTTGAGGTCGCGGGCGATCAGCTCCTCGCAGAAGGCAACGAACTTCTTCTTGTTGATGGTCGGTTCCTCGTCGGCCAGGATGAAGAAACCGACGTCATGCTCGCGCATCAGGGCTTCGATTTCGTCCACTACCTTTTTCGGATCGCGGATTCGGTAGTCGCGCCAGAATTTCCACTGCGAGCAGAAGGAGCAGGTGAACGGGCAGCCGCGCGCCATGTTCGGAATGGCCACGCGCTTGCCCATCGGAATATAGATGTACTTTTCCCATTCGAGCACCGACCAGTCAGGCGAGATGCCGTCGAGGTCTTTCACCGTCGGCGCCGCCGGCGTGGCGGTTACGCCCGCTTCGTCACGATAGGCGATGCCGCGGATCTCCTTGCGGCAGGCGGGCCAGCGTTTCTCGTCGATGGCGCGGATCAGGTTGACAAAGATCTCCTCGCCTTCGCCGCGCACGATGGCGTCGATCCACGGCGCTTCACCCAGCACCTGATTATACATGAACGTGGCGTGGATGCCGCCCAGCACGGTCACCGCGCTGGGGTGTTCCTCCCTGGCGATCTCGAGCATTCGCTCTGCCTTGTAGATCGAGGGCGTTATAGCGGTGCAGCCGATCACATCCGGTTTCTCCTCGCGGAGGATGGCGCGGATCTGTTCTTCCGAGAGGTCGTTGGTCATGGCATCGACAAAGCGGATGTCGCCGTAGCCGGCCTTCTTCAGCGCGCCTGCGATATAGGCGACCCAAGCGGGCGGCCAGTTGCCCGCGATTTCAGCGCCGCCGGAGTGATAATTCGGGTGGAGCAGAAGAATGCGCATACGGGACCTCCCTGAAGGCAGCGTCAGGGAAGCTATGCGTCAGAGCAAGCTGACACTTTGATCCGTGTCAAACCCACACGTGCTTGCCCCGGCCCTTGTCGGCGCCATTGCCGCGGCATAGCTTCGCTGGTTCGTCAGGGCCCCCGGGCCAGCCTGTGGGACTGTCGGTCAGCGAGACACATGCTGTGAATAAGAAGGGTGATGCGCCTATGGAACAGACGACGGACACGTGGCTGCTCGCCAGTAAGCTGTTTCCCCTGCTGTTCAATATGATGGGCCCCATCGGCCTCATTCCGGCCTTCGCGGCCCTGACTTCAAACATGAGCGAGCCAGACCGTCTTGCCATGGCGCGGCGGGCCACTGGGCTTTCGCTGGCGGCTCTCGCGCTCGCGGTGTTCTTGGGCGCCTTAATGCTGGAGGCATGGAGCATCAGCAAGGGTTCGCTCATCTTGGCGGGCGGGCTCATCGTCACGCTTGCTGCCATCATGCCGATCCTTCAACTGCCGGGCCCGGCCTTCTCCGTACAGGGCCAGCATCAGACGCCCCGTCAGCTCGCTGTGTCGCCGCTGGCCTTTCCCATCATGGTCTCGCCGAAGGCGGTGGCGGTGCTCATCATCTTCGTTGCCTATTTTCCGGCGGCCAGCGGCAAGCTGACCGTCCTCGCCACGGCGGCCGTGGTGATCGCGTTGAACCTTCTCGGCATGCGCTATGCCCACGTCTTCATGGCGCGGATCGGCATGACGCCGCTTCTCGTGCTCGGCGCGGTGTTCGGCGTCTTGCAGGTCGCGCTGGGCATCGAGATGATGCTGAATGGCTGGGAGGCCTGGCTGGCGGTGGGAGCCCTATAGCGGCGCGCAGGATTTCTTGAGCCAGGCCAGTTCCGCTCCGTCGAGCAGGGGGC
>CAYMQH010000174.1:0-3247 GCA_964392525.1 uncultured Aestuariivirga sp. | reverse complement strand
ACCTGCAGTTCCGACTTGTTGTCGAAGGGCAGAAGTTTCACCGTCACGCTCTTGGTATAGAACAGCGACAGCGAGCCGAGTGTGGCCACCCCGACCACCAGCAGGAACACCCAGGACCGGGCCTTGGTCTTGAGAATGGGGCGCGCCACCGCGAGGTAGATACGGCCAAGCATGCCGCCATCTTCCGCATCGTGTCCGCCACCGCCATGGCCGTGGCCATGTGCAGTGCCACCGCCGAACTTCATCATCAGCCATGGCGTGACGGTGACCGCGATGAAGAAGGAGAAGATCATGGCGGCCGACGCGTTGGCCGGGATCGGGCTCATGTACGGACCCATCATGCCGGAGACGAAGAGCATGGGCAGGAGTGCGGCCACCACCGTCAACGTCGCCACGATGGTCGGGTTGCCGACCTCAGCCACTGCTTCGATCGCCGCCTGCACGCGCGGGCGGCCATCCTTCATGGCCCAGTGGCGGGCAATGTTCTCGATCACCACGATGGCGTCATCGACCAGGATGCCGATCGAGAAGATCAGCGCGAAGAGGCTGACGCGATTCAGCGTGTAGCCCATGATGCGCGCCGCAAAGAGCGTCAGCAGGATGGTGGAAGGAATGACCACAGCCACCACGAGGGCTTCGCGCCAGCCGATCGAGAAGGCCACCAGCAGGACGATGGACACCGTGGCAAGGCCGAGGTGGAAGAGAAGCTCATTCGCCTTCTCATTGGCCGTTTCACCATAGTTGCGCGTGATCTGGACATTGATGTCCTTGGGAATGAGGCTTCCTTCCAGCTCATGCAGGCGTTCGGTGATACGCTCGGAGATCATCACGGCATTGGTGCCGGGGCGCTTGGCGAGTGCCAGCGACACTGCCGGAACGGAAACCGGCTTGCCGTCCACAAGCGTCACGTCCGTCACGCGCACTTCGCGCGAATCCTGTGAAATGATCACGTCCGCCACGTCACGCACATAGACGGGGCGCCCGTCACGCGCGGTCAGAAGAATATTGGCGATATCAGTGGGTGACTGAAGTGTTTGCCCGGCGCTCAGCTTGATCTGCAGGCCACTGTCACGCAGCTGGCCAGCCTCGAAGGAGCGGTTAGCCGCAGCGATCTTGCCGGTCAGTTGCTGCAGCGTGATGCCAAAAAGCGACAGGCGCTCGGGGTCCGGCTCGACGCGGATTTCTTCCGGCTGATGGCCACTGATGTAGGTCAGACCAATATCCTCGAGCTTGGTCAGCTCCACCTGGAGTTCGCGTACCACCCGGCTCAGGCCATTGGCAGTCCAGCGCGAGGCGGCTTCAGGCTTGGGCGACAGCGTGATGACGTTGATCGCCACATCGTCGATGCCGCGCCCGACGACCAGCGGCTCTGGAATGCCAACGGGAATGCGGTTCATGTTGGCGCGCAGCTTCTCGTGTACGCGCAGCACGGCAGCGTCCGAACTGGTGCCGACGAGGAAGCGCGCCGTCACCATCACGTTGTCATCGCGCGTCTGGGAATACACATGCTCGACACCATCGATGCTCTTGACGATGTTTTCGAGGGGCTCGGTAACGAGCTTGACCGCATCCTCGGCATTGAGGCCGTTGGCGCGCACCATGATGTCGACCATGGGCACCGAAATCTGCGGTTCTTCTTCGCGCGGCAGCGTCAGCAGCGCGACGAAGCCCACCGCGAAGGCGGCCAGCAGAAACAGCGGGGTGAGCGGCGACTGGATGAATTGCTTCGTCAGGTGTCCGGCAATACCAAGCTTCACGGCAGCACCACCGTGTCGCCGTCGGACAGACCGGTCAGAACTTCAACGAGCGTGACCCCATTCTCATCGAAGGCTTCGCCGATAATGACAGGCACGTCGGCCTCGCCCTGCGCCAGGTTCACGCGCACATAATCGACGCCGGCGCGGGTTGAAACGGCGTCCTTCGGAACAGCCATTATGCGGCGCTGGTCGACGGGAACCCACACGCGGGTGCGTTCTCCCACGAAAAAGTCGCCAAGGCCCTCGACATCGGCATCGGCCAGAACGCGGCCGCCCTGAATTTCCGGATAGACCTTGACGATACGGCCGCGGCGCGCCGGTGCATCGGCGTTCAGCTCCGTCATGCCGCGGCTGCCGACGATCACCTCATCGCCTTCCTTGACATGCGCGGCATGGCGCTCGGGCAGCGACAGGCGGAGGAAATAGCCACCGCCGGCGATCTGGGCGATCGTCTCGCCCGGCATCACGACGGAGCCCTTGGTCACCGGAACGCTCAGCACGCGGCCGGGTGCAGGCGCGATCACCTCGCCCTCGGTGCGCTGCTGTTCCAGCACGGACCGCTCGGCCTGTGCTGCGGCGCGCTGGTTGGTGAGCACATCGACCTGCGTCTGGTAGGCGTCTATCTGCTTCTTGGGGACAACGCCCGATTCAAAAAGCTTCTGGGCGCGGTCACGGTCATCTGTTGCGTTCCTGAGTTGGGCATCAAGGGCCTTGAGGCGCGCGTCGATGGCCCCCAGTTGAAGGGCAAGCTTGTCATCGACGATGACGGCCACCACGTCACCGGCTTTGACGGCACTGCCCTCTTCCACCGAGAGCGTAATGATCGTGCCGCCGAGACGGGCCCGGGCGGGCACCAGATCGCGGCTTTCAACCTGACCGAACACTGCCTTGAGATCCGGCTTTTCAACCGCCTTCACGGTGTATCCGGCAGCAATCGCCGCCGGTGCCGTCAGCACCAGCACGGACAGCATGGCCGCCGTCAGCATAAGTCGTAGCCTCGGTGTGATCGCCGGAGTTGAACGGATGTGCCGCATCATGAAGATGTTCCCTGCATTGTCGTCTGGCTGCTGCGCCTTTGCGCAGCGAGCCATTCAGTGGTCCCGATGGTCGTGAAAGGCGGAACGCGCCTTACTGGAAGGCTTCGCCCTTGCGGCAGCCCAGCGCCTTGAAGATCATGGCGGCAGGGCAGAAACCGGTGAAGGAGGCCTGCAACATGTTGAAGCCGATGAAGGCGGTGAACAGCAGCCACCAGGGCGACACGAAATACACCAGCGCCACGGACAGCAGGATCATTACCCCCGCGAACGACATCACCGCACGATCGATATTCATCTGAAATCTCCATTGAAACGCGCGCCGGAACCCGTCCGGCTGATCTTGTATATCACCAGTCTCTAATATTAGCAAGAAGAAATATACAGGGATGACCTGCGGTGCTGGCGCGCAAGACGCCTCTCCGCACGGCGGAGCATCAAGTCCAAATCAAGCCA
>CAYMQH010000173.1:0-3277 GCA_964392525.1 uncultured Aestuariivirga sp. | reverse complement strand
CCGGCATGGGCTTCAATCGCATCAGCTTCGGCGTTCAGGACTTCGCCACGCCGGTGCAGATGAAGATCAACCGGATGCAAACCTATGGCCTCGTCGCCGCCGCCAATGACACGCTGCGCGAGGCGGGTTTCACCTCGGTGAACTTCGACCTGATGTACGGGCTGCCCGCCCAGACTGTGGACAGCGTCGCCATGACCGCCAACCAGGCGGCTGATCTGAAGCCGGACCGCATCTCGGTCTTCGGCTACGCCCATGTGCCGTGGTTCAAGAAGCACCAGAAAATGATCAACGACGATGATCTTCCGGGCATCAACGCGCGTTACGCGCAGGCCACCACAATCGAACGCGAACTCAATGCGCGCGGCTACGCCTCCATCGGGCTTGATCATTTCGCGCTTGAGCATGATGAACTCAGTGCAGCCGCAGGCAACGGCAAGATGCGGCGGAATTTCCAGGGCTATACAACCGATGTGTCGGATGCGCTGCTGGCCTTTGGCGCTTCCGCCATCGGCGAATTCCCGCAAGGCTTTGTGCAGTCGGCGCGCGATACGCTGGAATGGTCACAGAAGATCGAGGCCGGTGAAAGCCCGGTCACGCGCGGCCTTGTCATTACCGCTGAAGACCGTCTGCGTTCGGAGGTGATCGAGCGGCTGATGTGCGACCTCGCCGTGAACCCCGGTGAAATCGCGTCACGCCACGGCTTCGATCCCGCGATCTTTGACGACGTGGCCGAGAAACTGGCCCCCGCCGTGATGGCGGGCATCGCCGAGGTTTCGGGCGGGTGCGTCAGCGTTCGGCCGCAGCACCGCCTGTTCCTGCGCACCGTGGCAGCGGCCTTCGACACGCATTTCGTGGCCGGGCCGAAGCGCCACGCCAAGGCGGTCTAGCCTCCGAAGCGAGCTTCCAGTTGCCGCGCTGTCTCCGCGGCATACCGGAAGATGGACTGAAGCCTGACGCGCAGGTTTTCATCCGCCCCCGAGAGCTTCTGCTTCCAGCCTTCGGGGTTCTGTGTGGCGATGTTCACCGTCGCGAACAGCAGCGCACGGCTGATAGCGATGTTGATTTTCTCATCCGCCAGTGAAGGCGCCAGCGCCTTTGCGCCTGCAACCACCTCGGATGTCATCGATTGAACCGTGGCGCCAAAATCGGCTTGCCCCGCATAGGCAGGATGCGACACGAAATGCGGCAGCATCAGGCGCGCCACATCTTCCCCAATAAGTCCCCGCCCGACATGGCTCCAGTCAATGATGCCCGTCGTGCCATCTGGGAGCGGAAGAACGTTGCGCAGATGAAGATCGCCATGGACAAGGCATGCGATCCCCTGCTCCGCGAGGGAATGATGAAGCTGCGGATTGTCAATGAACGCCTCAATCGCCGCAAGGCAGTTTTCACCTTCGCCAATCGGCAGGCTGCCAAGCACCAGATACTCGAGTGCAAGCAGCGCCTCGGGCTTCAGGCGATGGGTGACGCGCTCGGCCCACGGCTGCTCATAAAGCGCATGAACATGCGTGAACGCACCAAGAAAGCCAACCGCCTGGGCACTGTTCCGCAGCAATTCCGCTGCCGGAACCTCACCGGGCTTGTTGCCGAGAAACTCCATGACAAGGGTGACAACCCCATCATCGGCACGGCAGCCATGGAACGCGGGAAGCCTGATGCCGTCACAGGATACCTGTGGGGCGAGATCGAGGTAGAACAGGGCCTCGGTCAGCCAGCGGATATTTGACACGTCCAGTGCCGCCCGATGAACGCGCTTGCGGATCAGGCGGGCCGTGACCGAAGCTTTGTCCTCATCGCGCAAGGCGAAAAGCTCGACCGCGCTTGTGCCCTTGCCCGTTGCGCGGAACACGCGGCGCGGCACAAGTCGAAGTGTTCTCGAGCCTAACGCGAGGATGGTGCCATCGGGCGGCAGTTCCGTACCTGCTTCAAGGAGCAGTTGCACCGCAGCCCGGACACCCGGCCGCTGGGCAGGTGGATGGCGCAGGGAAAGTGCTTTCACCCGCTCAAAGGTTTCCAGTTCGAAGCGCGAATACGCGGCCTCGCCGGCCAGTGGGGGTTCACTCATATGCCGTTCAGAGCCTGCGTGATGTCCGCGATCAGATCATCAACATGCTCGATACCGATGGAAAAGCGCACCAGATTATCAGGAACCGGGCTTGACGGGCCCTCCACCGTCTTGCGGTGTTCAGCGAGGCTCTCGACGCCACCCAGCGAGGTTGCGGGCACAATCACCTTCAGCCTTGTGCAGAGCCGCTTTGCCTCCTCGAAACCACCCCTGACAAGAAAGGACATCATTCCGCCAAAACCATCCGTCATCTGACGAACTGCAATGGCGTGGCCGGGATGGGAAACAAGGCCCGGATAGAGCACACGCTCCACCTTCGGATGTTTCTCGAAATGGCGCGCGATCGCCAGCGCATTGGCGGAAGCCTGACGGTACCGCACGAACAGGGTGCGCAGGCCGCGCATCAGCAGGAAGCATTCAAACGGCGGCAGGGGTGCTCCGATCTTGGTGCGCAGCGTGGCAATGGCCTTCCAGCGCACGGTCTCTTCCCGCGTCACCAGCGCACCCGCCAGCACGTCGGAATGGCCGTTCAGATACTTCGTGGCGGAATGAAAGACGATGTCCGCGCCAAGCTTCAGCGGTTGCGTGGTGACGGCCCCCGTTGCTGTCGCGTCGACGGCAAGAAGGGCACCTGCCGCGTGGGCGGCCTCCGCCGCGGCTGCGATATCGATCACGTCCCAGGTTGGATTCAAAGGCGTTTCGATCCAGACGAGATCCGTCTCACCCTTCCGCACCGCCGCCTGAAGCCCGCCCGGTTCTGAAGGGTTGAACAGCGTCAGGCGGATGCGGCCAAGGCCTTCCAGCCGCTTCAGCCAGTCGCGTGTGCCGTAATACATGACATCGGGGGCAACGACATGCGCACCCTGCGGGATGGTCTCCATCAGCGTGGTGATGGCTGCCATGCCGGAGGCGAACAGAAGGGCGGATGTTCCGCCCTCCAGCGCGGCAATCGCCTCCTCCGCCTGCCAAAGCGTTGGGTTGCCATTGCGGACATAGTTCTCCCGGAGCTTCGGCATATAGGCCTCATCGCGGGCATAGGTCGTGGCGGTATAGATCGGCGGGACCACAGCGCCCGTCGCCTCGTCCACGGCGCGCAGCGCATGGGCGGCGATCGTCTCTGGCCGCAACGGGCCGTTAGACATGCTGTCCGCCGTTGATATGGAGCTCGGCGCCGTTCACATAGCTTGAACTGTCCGTACACAGAAAATAAAT
>CAYMQH010000172.1:0-3293 GCA_964392525.1 uncultured Aestuariivirga sp. | reverse complement strand
CATGATGCTGAAGGGCATGACGGTGCGCTATCTGCTGCGCGCCACCTACAAGGTGCAGCCGGGCGATACGATCCTGTTGCATGCGGCGGCGGGCGGCGTTGGGCTGATCCTCAGTCAGTGGGCCAAGGCGCTGGGCGCAACCGTGATCGGCACGGTCGGTTCGGATGAGAAGGTGGCTATTGCCCGCGCCCATGGCTGCGATCATGTCATCAACTATTCGGTCGACAACACCGTGGCCCGCGTGAAGGAGATCACCGGCGGCGCGGGCGTGCCCGTGGTTTATGACGGCGTCGGCCAGGCCACCGTGATGACCTCGCTCGACTGCCTCCGCCCGCGCGGCCTGCTTGTCAGCTTTGGCAATGCCTCTGGCCCCGTGAGGAACTTCGATCTCGGGCTTCTGTCGGCCAAGGGCTCGCTCTATGTGACGCGGCCCACCCTCAACACCTATACGGCCAGCGATGCGGAGTTGAAGGAAACGGCGGATGATCTCATTGCCATGGTGGCGGGCGGCAAGGTGAAGATCCCCGTCAACCAGCGCTATGCGCTGGCGGAAGTGATCCAGGCCCACCGCGACCTCGAAGCCCGCAAGACCACGGGCAGCACGGTCCTTATCCCATGACGGGCAACCGGGCCGGGCGTCTGAAAGCCGCTCTCGGCCAGATCGATGAACTGATCCACACCGGCAGGCTTGGCGAGGCGGAGGCGCTGGCCCGCCGTACCGTGGCGGAAAACCCGCTCTCGGCTCAGGCGCAATTCGCGTTCGGTTTCATCGCCCAGTCGGCCGGGCGCTTCGAGGTCGCTGAGCCCGCCTTTGCTCGTGCCGTGACGCTCGATCCGCGGAATGCCAATTACCTGACCTATTCCGGCCTCTGCCTGCTCTGTATGGGGCGCGTGCCGGAGGCCGCGGCGCGATACCGGAAGGCGCTGGAGGTGGATCCGCGCGGCGTCGACACGCTGTGGCGCCATGGGTCTTTCCTGCAGCGCATCGGCCATATGGAGGAGGCGCTCGCCGCCTTCGGCAATGCCCTTGGCAGGGCATCGGACGCCACGCGCCATGCGATCCGTCACGATATGGTGGAGTGCCTCTTGTCGCTGGGTCGGGTGGAGGAGGCCGAGGAGGAGATGCAGCGCGACCTCGGCCGCACGCCGTTCCGCAACCGCTACCTCTGCCTCTTGTCGGGCACCCGCAAGCATGACGCGGGCTCGGAACTCTTTCCCCTGATCGAACAGGCCATTGCCGAGCCTGGCCTTTCCGTGATGGAGCGGAGCGATCTCATCGTGCGCAAGGGGGTGTTGCTGCACAACAGCGGCCGCCATGCAGAAGCCTACGCGACGATCCGCGAGGGCAAGCGGTTGCTGAAGGCACCGTCGCCTGTTCCGGCCTTTACACGCGAGGTGGATCAGCGGATCGCACTGTTCACGCCGGAGCGCCTGGCTGACTTTCAGGCCCGCTATGGCCGCAGCGACGACAGCCCGATCTTCGTGGTGGGCCTGCCGCGGTCCGGCACGACGCTGGCGGCGCAGATCATTTCCGCCCACAGCAAGGTGGGCAATGCCGGCGAACTCGAAACCATGACCTACGCCGCAGCAAGGCTCGGCGGCATGAGGCCTCTGGCCGAATTTGAAACGGCCATCGCGCAACTGGGCGTGAAGGGCGTGGGCGAGATCGCAGCACTCTATGAGCGGGTTCTCCGCTTCGTGGTGCCCGGCAAGCCACAGGCGGTGGACAAGATGCCCCAGAACTTCCGGGTCATTGCGGAAGCCTCCATCCTGTTCCCGCGCGCCCGGTTCGTTCACTGCACCCGCCACCCGGCCGATACCTTCATCTCCGCCTTCCAGAGCGAGATGAACGCCGCCCATGCCTACAGCCATGATCCGGCTGACTACGCGGCCTACTTCACCCAGTACCGGCGGCTGATGGCGCATTGGGAGCGGGCCTTGCCGGGCCGCATCTTCACACTCTCCTATGAGAAGCTGGTCTCGGCGCCGGAAGCGGAGATCGCGGCCTTGCTCGCCTATCTGGGCCTTGATCTGGAGGAGGGCTGCCTTCACCCCGAGCGCAATGCCGGTGCTGTCTCCACGTTCAGCCGCCTTCAGGTGCGGGCGGGAATCAATACGGCATCGGTTCAGCGCTGGAAACCCTATGAGCGCTTCCTGGTCCCGATTCTGGATGCTGTGCAACACGCGCCCGGCCAGAGTGAAGGAGCCTCCCTCTGAAAGCCTGACAAGTTGGAAGAAAAGCCCGGTTCCGGCCTTCGCCGGACTGAAGGATGGCGGGCCCTTTCGGGATCAGCAGCGGCCCTGGCCGGCTGAAAGCTCGCGCCAGGCGGCAGAGCAGGAGGTGTTGCGGCACAGGAAGCCCGCGAGCGTGCGGGAGGGGACGGCATGGGCCAGGTTCAGCGGCTGGCCCCGGTTGTCATACAGTGTGCTGACCACCATGCCGACGAGATCGCCCCTGGCATCGAACAGCGGGCCACCCGACTCGCCCTTCTGGGTCGAAAGGCGGAGTACCATCGCATCGGGATAGCCGAATTTCGAATCCGCGCCGCCATAGCTGACGGCCTGGCCGAAGCTCATCGCTTCGAATTCACCCAGCCGTGCCGTATCGCCCTGGGCATGCGGGCGGCCGAGGGAGTAGACGAATTTGCCACGCGAGAGGCACTTGTTGTCGGCCGGCGTCACCGCCTTGCCGGAGAAGCCGCGCAGGCGGATGACCGCCATGTCGTTTTCGGGCTGTATGGCGACCACCTCGCCGGAATAGACGCGGCCATTCGCGGCACGGGCCGACACGGTGTTGCCAAGCCGCTTTGCCACATGCGCTGCCGTCATCACATATCCGGCTGATCCATCGACCACGAAGCCGCTGCCCGACGTCACTGGAATGCCGCGCCTGCGGTCCTTTGTGCCGGTGTCGGCGGTTTCCTTCTGGGAAACGACGAGCGTTACATAGGCAGGGCCGGAGCGGCGCACGAGGCCCGAGATCTGTTCCGTGGTCGCCACCGCTTCCCCCGGGGGAACCGAAGTTTGCTGCACATTGAAGTTGCGGCTTTCAAGGTCGACGTTGGACGTCGCCTCGCAGGCGGCAAGCACCATGCCCAGGCAGGACAGGATCAGGAGGCGGCGTGGGGAAAACAGCATCTGGCTCTCTTGTGATGCCCCTACATAGCACAGAATCGGGCATCAGAATGGCCCAGTCTCACACATTCAAAAAGAAAACGGCCCGCCGAAGCGGGCCGTCTCCCAATCGATTGCAATCAGGCGATATTAGAAGCGCCAGACCGACACGAGGTCGA
>CAYMQH010000171.1:0-3330 GCA_964392525.1 uncultured Aestuariivirga sp. | reverse complement strand
AGCTTGCCGGAGGAGGTGAAGGGCAGGCTCTTGGGCGGCACCATCACCACCTTGCATTCGACACCGGCACTGCGGTGCACCACGGCAGCCACCTCATGGCGAAGCGCCTCGATGGCGGCAGGCTCGGCCAAGCGGCACTGTACCAGCACCGTGACGTCATCCCCGCCGTCCTCGCCTTCAACCGCGAAGGCCGCCACATCGCCGGCGCGCAGCGGTTCGATCTGCTCGGCTGCCCATTCGATGTCCTGCGGCCAGATGTTGCGGCCATTGTGCAGGATCAGATCCTTGGCGCGGCCGGTGATGACGATCTCGCCATCAAGCCAGTAGCCCATGTCACCGGTATCGAGGAAGCCATCCGTACCGATCGCGGCACCAGTCGCCTCATCATTGTGGAAATAACCGGTCATCAGGCTCGGCGTGCTGACGAAGATGCGGCCCACATGGCGGTCTGGCAGCGGCGCGCCGCGCTCGTCACGGATTTCGACGATGCTGGTCGACATCGGCCGGCCGCACACCACAAAGCTACGCGCCGAGTCGCCGCGCGCCGGAATGGCCCGGCCCTCCGTCTTCAGGGCGTGGCGGTCGATCGCGTCAACGCGGACTGGCGCGTCGGTGTCGATGAAAGAAATGGCAAGCGTCGTCTCGGCCATGCCGTAGCTCGGCAGGAAGGCCTTGGGCCGGAACCCGGCAACCGAGAGCGTGGCGGAAAAAGCTTCCAGAACATCGGCACGCACCATGTCGCCGCCGATGCCGGCAACGCGTATGCGGGAGAGATCAAGCGTCACCGCCTCGCCATTGATGCGGCGGGCGGCCAGATCATAGCCGAAGCTCGGCGAATAGGTGATGGTCGTCTTGTTGTCCGACATCAGCTTCAGCCACAGCGCGGGCCGGCGGGCGAACGCCGTGGTCGCGAGGTAATCCACGGTCACCTGCCCCATCGCGGGGGAGAGGCAGAAGCCGACGAGGCCCATGTCGTGGTAGAGCGGCAGCCAGGAGAAGGCGCGGTCTTCCGGTGTGATACTGAGGCCTTCACGCAGGATGCCCTGCGTATTGGCCATGATGGCCTTCTGCGAAATCAGCACGCCCTTCGGGTTGGAGGTGGAGCCGGAGGAGTACTGGATATAGGCCTCCTCGTCCGGACCGAAAGGCTCAAGCTTGGTGGCGGCTTCCGGCAGTGCCTGCAAGGCGGTGTGGGTCAGCACCCGGTTGGCGCCAGCCCGGGCAGCACCCTCGCTGATGTGGCCAAGCAGGTCTTCCCCCGTGATCACCGTCTGCGCCTTCGCGGCGGCCAGCATGCCCGCCACGCGGTCGATATAGGAGTCCTTGCCGCCAATATACATCGTATAGGGCATGGGGCACGGGATCAGCCCCGCATACTGGCAGCCGAAGAACACCACCATGAACTCCGGGCCCGTTTCCGCCACCACGGCCACGCGGTCACCGCGCCTGAGGCCGAGCGACAGGAGTTTCCGGGCCGTTGAAATGGCCTGATGGCGAAGGTCTGCGTAGGAGAGGATGCTTTGAAGGCCGCCGCGCGGGGAATAGAAATTGAAGCCCGTCACGCCCTTGGCCGCATAGTCGAGGCCAGCGGCAAGCGACGGGAAACCGGCAAGATTCTGGGGCAGGCTCCGGTTGGCCGACGGGGTCGGCTGGTCCACCACGGCCGTATCACTGGCCCGCTTCAAGGCGCTCTGCATCAGATCGAATACCCCCGCAACTCAAACCGTTTTCAATCCGCTGCCGCCAAGCCTCCCCAGACTATCGGCGGCAACTGGTAATTTTCCGTAACAGGTGCCGCCTGCCCATGGAAATCACTTGTTGTTTCAGTTTGTAACGTTCGGCTGCGAGAAAAAAACGAGTTGTTTTTCAGTGCCTTAGAATACCGAGATAGACGGCGGCGGCAAGCAGCGCCAAAGCGCCGAAGGCAAAGCCCGAAGCCCAGGCCAGAATGAGCGAGGCGGCGCTGTAGCCCGACTTCATCACGGTTTGTGACGGCGCCGCCAGCACCCGCTCGCGGGCAACAAGGCGATGGGCGATATGACGGCGAATGGCCGATGCCGTCTGTCCTCGTGAGGAACTCTCAAACAGGATCTCCCGACCGTCCTGGCGGTCCTGCACGAAACGGTAGGTGCGGTGGTCCGGCTCCATCACGACATAGGAGACGAGATCAACCCAAAGTTTTGGTGGCTCGCCCGGCACCAGTGTAAGGTCGAAAATCTCCCGCGCACCGGCAGTTGCGCGCACCGTTGGCAACAACTCGTCCTGCAGCAATTGGAGGCGGAGGGATTTGGAATCGCGGAGTTCCAGCGCTGCGTCAAAATGGGCCGCCTCAGCCAACCGCGCATCGCGCAGGGCCTCGGCCAGTGAATCCCGTTCTGACGTCAATGCGGCATTCGCCACGGCTTTCAACTCCCCAAAACCCGCCTGCCTGTGCCAGGGCGGCACAAGCTCCGGTTCCGCGACCCGAGCGTTGCATGGGCCGTGCCAGGCTTCAACGCCGGCGTGGCTTGAACGGTACCGCCAGAAGCCCTGCCAGGGAGAGGTCCTTCAACCCCTCGGTCCCGATCGGCATTTCGGGCGTGCGGACCGTGGCACTGCGGCTGCCGAACAGATGATCCCAAATGGAAAGGATGGCCGAGTAATTGGAATCAGTATCCCGCCGCAGCGCGTGATGATGCACCCAGTGAATCGAGGGCGTCACGATCAGGAAGGACAGCGCCCGCTCAAGCCGCCGCGGCAGCCGGACGTTTGAATGCTGGAACATGGTGACGAGCGCCAGCAGCGTTTCGAACACCAGAACACTGAGCAGCGGCACGCCGAGCAGAAGTATCACGCCCGCCCGCACGACCGAGGACAGCAGCACCTCGCCGAAGTGGAAGCGCAGTGCCGAACTGGCATCGAGGAACTCATCGAGATGATGCACCTCGTGAAACCGCCAGAGGAACTGTGATTCATGGTTCAGCCGGTGCCACCAGTAGATCCAGCAGTCGAGCAGGAGCAGGTCGAGCGCGAGCCCAAGGGCGCCACCCCACCACCCCGGCCGCCACTGAAAGCCATAACCTGCCGCCAGCGCCGCGAGCGGCACGACGATCAGCGCGGAGAGAATTGCATTGAATCCGGCCAGCGACAGGTTCTTCGCCAGGCGGCGAATGCCGCCCACCACGCGTGCCACGGGAAACACCCGGTCAAGCACCAGGAGCAGCACGAGCGCTGCCACCACGATGATGCTCTTGTAGGTGAGAAAGAAGGCCAGTTGATCCATCACCGGTCTTCTAGCTTCGATGGAATGGCGGGGGAAGTGACATCGGCGTGAAGGCCCATGCGCCGCAG
>CAYMQH010000170.1:0-3388 GCA_964392525.1 uncultured Aestuariivirga sp. | reverse complement strand
ACACGGCGACGACGCCCAGCCCGATGATGATCGAGTTCTTGAGGCCCTCCATCATGGAGCGGTGGTTGTAGAGCTTGACGAACCAATCCAGCGTGAAGCCCTGAAAGGGGAAGGCTGTCGGGTAGTTCGGTGTGTTGAACGCTGTGACGCCCATCACTAGCAAGGGCCCGAAGAGGTAGAGGAAGAACAGCGCGATGTAGAAGCCGATCATCCCCTTCATGATGAATTTGGAACTCACTTGATCGTCTCCCCGAGCGACACCTTGAACAGCCTCAGCATGAGCATCACGAAGGCGATGCAGGCGGCCAGCAGGATGAAGGCATAGGCCGCACCCCGGGGCCAGTTGAAGGCCTGGAAGAAGAAGTCATAGACGATCGATGTGAACCACAGCGTGGATGGCCCGCCGAGGAATTGCGGGGCGGCGAGCGAGCCTGCTGCAAGCATGAACACCATGGTGCAGCCCGATGCGATGCCGGGCTTGGCATAGGGAATGACCACGTCGCGGTGGATCTTCCACCACGGCGCGCCAAGGTCGCGCGCGGCCTCGATCTGGTTCTTGTCGAGGCTTTCGATGGCGTTGTAGAGCGGGAAGATCATCACCAGCAGGTAGGCGTAGGACAGGCCGACGTAGAGGCCGACATCCATGGCGAGGAAATCGAGCGGCTTTTCGGTGAGCCCCATCCCCATCAGCGCCTGATTTATGAGCCCCTTGGAGGCCAGCAGCAAGCGCAGGGAGAAGGCACGGAGGATCTCGTTCACCCAATAGGGCACGATGAGGGCCAGCATGATGAGGCGCACCTTCTGCACCGTTCCGGCCTGCGCCATGTAATAGGCGAGCGGATAGCAGATGGCGAAGTTCACCGCCGTGACCAGCGCCGATGTGATGATGGTGAAGGCGAAGGCCCAGATGTGCGTGGTGTTGAGCTTGTCATCCACCGGGTTGATAAAGAAGGACTTGTACTGCGCGATGGTCAGCACATCCTGCGGGCCGCCGCGCTGGGCAGGCGGCAGCTTGGGGTGGAAGCTTTCCACCACCATGTAAAGATAGGGGAGGGTGACAAGGAACAGTGTCCAGAAGGCTACAAGCCCGATGAACACGACGCCGAGCACCATGCCGTTGCGCTCGAAGAAACTCTTGTGGGTCGGGTCGTGATGCTTTCCAGACTCGGCGCGCGCCATGATCCAGAAAATAGCGATCACGGCGACCGGGATGAGGAAGACGACGAGGCGGCTACTCACGGGCCATCTTCCCTTCTGGCAGCACGATGCCCATGTCGGGATCGTAATTTATGTGGGCCTGTTCGCCCTGGGCGGGAATGCGGCTGCCGCCGTGGCGGCCCACCGTCACCGTGATTTCCTTTTGGGAGGCACCCTTCAGGAACACATGCGTCGCATTTCCCTCAAAGGCGGAGGACAGCGTTTCGGTAGTGATCGTTGCGTCGGTCTCGCCAGAACCAAGCCTGAAGGATTCCGGCCTCACGAACAGGATGGCCCTGTCGCCTGCCTTCAGGACCTTCGGATTGCGGCCGCGCAACGCGCCGTGCGCGGTTTCGATGATGGCATGCTCTCGGTCGGCTTGGGTCACCTTTCCGGTGAAGGGATTGTTTTCACCCACGAAGGAGGCGACGAAGGGCGTATCCGGGTGATCATAGACGGACTTGCCGTCCGCCACCTGCTGGATCACGCCGTCCGACATGACAGCGATGCGGTCTGACATGGTCAGGGCCTCGCCCTGGTCGTGCGTGATGTAGATGAATGTGATGCCGACCTGCTGCTGGATGGCGCGCAACTCGTTGCGCATGTGCTGGCGGAGCTTGAGGTCGAGCGCCGAGAGCGGCTCGTCGAGCAGCAGCACCTTGGGCTGCACGGCCAGCGCGCGGGCAATCGCCACGCGCTGCTTCTGGCCGCCGGACAATTCGCTGACCAGTTTCTGGCCCTGGCCGGGCAGCGCGATGAGATCGAGAAGTTCGTCGGCCTTCTTCATGCGCTCGGCCTTCGAGGTACCGCGCACCCTGAGGCCATAGGTGATGTTATCGGCCACCGTCATCAGCGGGAAGAGGGCGAGGTTCTGGAAGATCAGCGCCGTCGGCCGCTTGTTGGGGCCAATGCCGGCCATGTCCTGGCCGCCGATGCGCACCTTGCCCTGCGATGGATCAAGGAAGCCCGAGACGGTGCGCAGGATCGTCGTCTTGCCGCAGCCGGAGGGGCCGAGGAAGGAGAAGAATTCGCCGCCCCGAATGTCGAGTGTGGCGTCGTCCACGGCGGTAAATTGTCCGAACCGAACGGTAATGTGATCAAGCTCTACGCCGGCGCTCATGCGCTACCCACCCTTGAATGACAACCGGCCGCCGTATCGCGGCTCTTGCTGGACTTTCTATCGAAGCCCGGTCGAGTTCAAGTAGAACCAACCCCGGGCCAAAAATGAACCAGCCCCGCGTGAGCGGGGCTGGCACAATGCGTATTGTACCGGAATCAGGCGGCCCGGAACTTGTCCACATATTGGCTGCGGATTTCCGCATACCAGGACGGTTCCGCCGGCCACGGCCAGAGGTTCATCAGCGACTCGCCCGGATAGGCTTCCTGGAATATCTTCTTGGCCTGGTCCGACAAGAACTGGTCGGAGCCGTTGACGACCGGGTTGTAGCCTGAGCCTTCAGCGACCTGGGCCGAGACTTCCGGCGTCTGCATATACTCGAGGAAGGCGTAGATTTGGTCGATGTTCTTGGCAGACTTCAGCATCGACAGGCCGTCCACCCAGGTAATGGCGCCTTCGATCGGAGCCTGGTAGTTGACCGGCTGACCAGCCTTCTTGAGCGAGATCGGCGGGCCATCCCAGGTCTGGCCGATCCAGACATCGTTCTCCATGAGACCCGACTTGGTGTTGTCGGCTGAATCCCAGAACTGCTTGACCCAGGACTTGTGCTCGATCGCGAAGGCGAGGATCGGATCCCACACCTTCTTGAAGCTCTCTTCGTCCTTGTAGCCGTCAAGCATGCGGTTGGACGGCATCTTGCCGGACTTGTCCCACCACAGGCCGATGCCAAGCAGGAACGAGTGGCCGCGGCCCTGCGTGTGGCCCTTCACGTCCTCGGCCCAGAGCGAGCCGTAGCTGAGGGTGGCAGGATCGCCCTTCCACAGGTCGGTGCGCCAGGAAATGGCTTCCGAGCCCCAGCAATGGGGCACGTAGTAGAGGCCGTCTTCCCAGGTCCAGAGTTTGGCGGCGCCATCAGCCATCGAGGGGATGAGGTTGGTGTGGTTCTTTACCTTGTTCATGTCGAACGGCGCGAGGACCGCGAGGTCCTTGTACTGCGGAGCGCGGTTCTGGGTGGGCGAGCACAGGTCGAAGCCTTCGCCGCCGGTGGCCTGGAGCTTGTTGATCTGCTCTTCG
>CAYMQH010000169.1:0-3448 GCA_964392525.1 uncultured Aestuariivirga sp. | reverse complement strand
CCACCGCGAACTCGGCGTTCGGCCCTTCCACGATGGCGTCCACCGGGCAGGCTTCCTGGCAGAAGCCGCAGTAGATGCACTTCACCATGTCGATGTCATAGCGGGTGGTGCGGCGGGTGCCATCATTGCGGCGGGGGCCGGCCTCGATGGTGATGGCAAGCGCCGGGCAGACCGCTTCGCACAGCTTGCAGGCAATGCAGCGCTCTTCCCCGCTCGGATAGCGGCGCAGCGCGTGCTCGCCGCGGAAGCGCGGCGACACGGGGCCTTTTTCATTGGGATAGTTGATCGTCGCCTTGGGCGCGAAGAAGTAGCGCATGGCCATGACAGTGGCCGAGACGAACTCCTTCAGGAACAGCGAGCGGGCGGCTTGTGCAACTCTCATCTTGATTCACCCGGACATGGAAGTCATGCGGCCGCCAAGCATATATCCGGCAACCGGCATGAGAATGAGGCTCTGGAACTTCACCAGCGCCATGAGGGTTGAGGGCTTGAGGCCTTGGTTCTGCGTCACCTTGGCGGCTTCGTAACGCCAGCGGAACGCAGGGTAGATGGTGCGGTTCACCACCGCCAGTTCGGCAAGGCCGAGGGCGAGGAAAATCACCGCGCCTGTGAGTGCGGCCAAAGTCATGGTGCCCATCCGAAGGTCACCAGCACACCCGCCGTGAGCGCCACCCAGAACAGCGAGATCGGCAGGAACACCTTCCAGCCAAGGCGCATCAACTGGTCATAACGGTAGCGCGGCACGATGGCCTTCACCATGGCGAACATGAAGAACACGAAGACCAGCTTGAGGAGGAACCAGACAATGCCGGGAACCCAGTTCAAAGGCGCCACATCCACCGGCGGCAGCCAGCCCCCGAGGAACAGGATGGTGGTCATCGCGCACATCAGCACGATCGCCACATATTCACCGAGCATGAACAGCAGGTATGGGGTGGAGGAATATTCCACCATGAAGCCCGCCACCAGTTCCGATTCCGCCTCGACAAGATCGAAGGGCGGCCGGTTGGTTTCTGCCAGCGCCGAGACGAAGAAGATGATGAACATCGGGAACAAGGGCAGGAAGTACCAGTCAAGGAACGACCCCGGCAAACCGACCATGGTGCCAAGCCCGGTGGACTGCGAGCGGACGATCTCCGTGAGGTTCATCGAGCCCGCGCACAGCAGAACCGTGACGATCACGAAGCCGATCGAGACTTCATAGGACACCATCTGCGCGGCGGAGCGAAGCGCCGAGAGGAACGGATACTTGGAGTTCGACGCCCAGCCGCCCATGATGACGCCATAAACGCCAAGCGAGGAGAGCGCGAACAGATAGAGGATGCCGACATTGATGTCAGCCACCACCCACTTGCCCTCGACCAGGCCGAAGAACGAGCCTTCGGACACCGGCACCACGGCCCAGGCGGCGAGCGCCAGCGTGGCGGTGACGAGCGGCGCCAGGATGAACACGCCCTTGTTGGCTCCGTCGGGGATTACCACTTCCTTCAAGGCGAATTTGATGAGGTCGGCGAAGGACTGGAAAAGGCCCCATGGGCCGACGACATTCGGGCCACGGCGCATCTGCACGGCGGCCCAGATCTTCCGGTCGGCCCACAGCAGGTAGGCGATGATGAACAGCAGCGCCGCCATGAAGCCAAAGCTGACGGCCACGAAGAACAGGAGGGTAAGCAGTGCCTCGGTCATTGTTTACTCCGCGGCCTCGAGATTGCGCGCATTCTTGAGCGCCGAACATTCAGCCATGATCCTGGATGCCCGGGCGACCGGATTGGTCATGTAGAAATCGGCGATGGTCGAGCGGAATGGCTCGGTCGACATGGCGCCTTCAACCTTCGCCAGATCGGCGAGTTCGGCTGTGGCGGCCGGGCTGCGGTGCTCCAGGCGCGCAAGCTGCGGCGATTGCCTGTACATGGCAGCCCGCAGTTCCTCGATGTTGTTCCACGGCAGCGTGGAGCCAAGCGTTTCAGACAAGGCGCGGAAAATCGCCCAGTCCTCGCGCGCCTCGCCCGGCGGGAAGGAGGCGCGCTGCGTCATCTGCGGGCGGCCTTCGGTATTGACGTAGGTGACCTGCTTTTCGACATAAGCAGCGCCCGGCAGGATCACATCCGCCCGGTGCGCGCCGGCATCGCCATGCGTACCGAGATAGACGACGAAGGTGCTTCCGAGGTTTTGCGTGTCAATCTCGTCCGCGCCGATCAGGAAGAGGATGTCGAGATTGCCGGACCGCGCGGCCGCCAGCATGTCGCCCGTGGTCTTGCCGCCGTCCGTGGCGGGAAGGGCACAGACATCAAGCGCGCCCACGCGGCCAGCGGCAGTGTGCAGCACGTTGAACCCGTTCCAGCCGTCTTTCACGGCTCCCCGCTTTTCCGCAAGCCTGTATGCGGCGGCCAGAACCTGACGGCCATCGGCGCGGGCGAGTGCGCCCTGCCCGACGATCACCATCGGCTTCTGGCCAACAGCTTCCGCGGACCCGAGGAGCTGCGACAGCGCCTCTGGCCCGGCACCGAGATAGTCATAGGGATAGGTCAGGTCGGCGCGCTCGCCGATAACGCTCACCTTGCAGGTGCCCTGCATCACGCGCTTGCGGATACGGGCATTGATGATCGGGGCTTCAATGCGCGGGTTGGTGCCGATGAGGAGGATCGAATCCGCTTCATCGATGCCGGCGATGCCTGAGTTGAAAAGATAGCCGGCGCGGCCGCCCGCCTCGCCGAGCGGCGTGCCGTCCTGGCGGCAATCAATGTTCTTGATGCCCAGTTGCTCGGCGAACTGGCGGGCCGAAAACGCCTCTTCGGCACCCACGAGATCGCCCAGTATGATGCCGACCCGCTCGGGGTTGGCGCCCTTCATGCGTTGGGCAATGCGCAGGAAGGCTTCCGGCCAGCTGGCCGTGCGGAGCTTGCCGATTTCACGCACATAAGGCCTGTCAAGGCGCTGCGCCTTGAGGCCATCCCACACGAAGCGGGTCTTGTCGGAGATCCACTCCTCGTTGATGTCGTCATTGGTGCGCGGCATGATGCGCATCACTTCACGGCCGCGCGCATCCACCCGGATGTTGGAGCCAACCGCATCCATCGCGTCGATGGTTTCGGTCTTGCGCAGTTCCCAAGGCCGGGCCTTGAACTCATAGGGCTTCGAGGTGAGCGCCCCGACCGGGCACAGGTCGATGATGTTGCCCTGCAGTTCGGAATTGATCGCCTTGTTGAGGTAGGTGGTGATCTCCATGTCCTCGCCGCGGCCGGTGGCGCCCATCTGCTCGATGCCGGCCACTTCGGTGGTGAAGCGCACACAGCGCGTGCACTGGATGCAGCGGTTCATCTGCGTCTTGACGAGGGGGCCGAGATACTTGTCTTCGACGGCCCGCTTGTTTTCATGGAAGCGGTTCTTGTCGACGCCATAGGCCATGGCCTGGTCCTGCAGGTCGCACTCGCCGCCCTGGTCGCAGATC
>CAYMQH010000168.1:0-3524 GCA_964392525.1 uncultured Aestuariivirga sp. | reverse complement strand
CGCGCCCCTCAGTCACACGCCTTATAGGTCCCTCAATCACTTAGTGTCAACAGTGCTTTGCAAGATTTCCGGATTTTTCTGACAGGGGATTGAAACAAAAGGTGTTTATTGATCCGTGTTGGCTGGATGTGCGGCCGTAGAGCGAGCCCATCGCCGCCGGCGCTGCTGGTCCAAAGGCCCACGGACCGTCGTTTCACTCCCTCAGAGTCAGCCCGTAGGTCCCAACGCCCCACGCCAGCGTTGCGCCTATGGTTAACGAATTGGAAATGACTTCCTGCAATCCTTTCGCAAAGGCCCTATCTGCTGCGCCGGCGGAAGGCAGTGGTGCATGATCGGGCAAGGCGGCGTCAGCGTCATTTCGTCAATGCGGTTGACTAAAGGCGCTGGGAAAGGCATTTTCCGGCGCTGAAGGAAGACCGTTCAAGGCTTCCCGCTCAACGGCCGGTGGACGACAAACCGGGAGATGGATGGCTTGACGGGTTTCCGGATGGTCTGCCACCTGTGGGGACGAAGGGCGGCTCGCAAATCCGGGGCCGTCTGAATTGACAAGGGGTTTGGGTTATTGAACGATCGCATTGACAGGCAGTTTCGTGCACGGCCTCATGCCAGCACGATCGGGCGTCCGCCACTGCCATCAAGGCTGCAGGCCCTGCAGGCCAGGCCTGTCAAGCAGGCTCCTGCGCCGGTGCCCGCTGCTGATCCGTTTGACGTGCAACCAGTTCATCATCGCTGGCTTCTCACCACCTGTGTGGCGGGCATTGCCGGCTCTCTGCTGGTGGGCAGCCTCGTGCTTGGAATCTTCGGCGAGAATGCAGCCCCGCGGGATGCCTTTGCTGCGGTCGGCAAGGCATCACTGACCGGTTCTTATCCCGAGACAGCCGGATTTGGTTCCAGCCGCTCGGTGATCGGGCGCAAGGAACTCTCGGCCACCTATCAGCCTCAGGCCGATACCGCGACCGCCATTGTTCCCGAGCGCGACCTCAACAATTCCAACGCCTACCCCGAGATCACATCGGGCGACCTACCCTACAACGACGACAAGCCCATCCTGATCGGTGATGACATCGACGCCCTCGAGGAGGGCGAGAACATCACCACCATCACCAAGCAGGTGCCGCCCGAGCCGACCGACGAAACCTTCAAGCTGGCGAAGAAGCAGACGCTCGTCGATGCGCTCACCGACCGCGGTGTCAGCAAGGAAGCCGCCAAGGCGCTGGTGGCCGCGATCCATCCCGTCTTCCCGACCGGCATGATGAAGGAAGGCGCCACGATTGAACTGACGCTCGACCGGCAGATCGACTTCTATGGCCGTGAAGTGATCTTCCCCGTGGAACTCTCGTTCAACCCTGGCCCCAATGAAACACTCACCGTCAAAGCCGATGAAGACGGCCGCTTCCTTGCGGCCATCGAAGGCGCCAAGGCTGGCGCCAAGTCGAAGTATGCGGAGATCAACCACTTCCGTACCAGCGCCAAGGTCGGCTCCAGCCTCTATGGCACGGCCAAGGACAACAAGATCCCCGATTACATCATCGCCGAGTTTACCCGAATCTTTGCTTATGACGTCGACTTCCAGCGCCAAGTGAAGGCTAGCGACCGATTCGATGTGTTCTATGGCAACCCGCTCACCGGTTCTTCCTCCAAACGCAAGGTGTTGCACTTTGCGCAGCTGACGACCGACGGCAAAACGCGAACCTTCTACCGCTACACCACCGCCGACGGACAGACCGATTATTTTGATGAGCGCGGCCGCAGCGCGCAGAAGTCGCTGCTGAAGACGCCGGTATCGGGCGCACGGCTCACATCAGGCTTCGGCATGCGTCGTCATCCGCTGCTCGGTTACTCGAAAATGCACGCCGGCGTGGACTTCGGCGTACCGCATGGAACGCCGATCCGTGCCGCCGGTTCCGGCGTCGTTGAACTTGCCGGCCGCCACGGTGCTTTCGGCATCGCCGTGGAACTCAAGCACAATGCCCGTTACCAGACACTTTATGCCCACATGAGCAAGCTTGCCGCAGGCATCCGGCGTGGCGTGAAGGTCAATCAGGGTCAGATCATCGGTTATGTCGGCTCGACAGGGCGCTCCACCGGCCCGCACCTCCATTACGAAGTACATGTCGACGGCCGTGCCGTGAACCCGACCCGCATCAAGGCGACGGGCGGCAAGCAGCTTGCGGGCAAGGAACTGTCCAAGTTCAAGCAAATGAAGGCGCGCGTCGAGGCGATGATGAAGCAGGCCCCCTCGGCCTTGCAGGTCGCACAGCAGCAGTAACCGGCGGCAACGCGGGCATCGCTTGCGCGGCGGCCCCGCGCCTGCGATGACACGGGCGATGCGCATCTTCCTCACCTTCCTCGCGGCCTATGTGCTGAGCCAGTTCTACCGCTCGTTCCTTGCGGTCATCGCGCCGGAGCTGGCGCATGAGCTGGGTTTGGGGCCGCAGGCGCTCGGCAATCTGCAGGCCCTGTGGATACTTGGTTTCGTCGCCACGCAATTCCCCGTCGGCTGGGCGCTCGACACGGTTGGCCCACGCCGCACCGTCTCATTTCAGATGCTGGCCGCCGTTGCGGGCGCCGTGCTGTTCGCCATGGCGGAGAGCGCCGTGGCGCTCCATGCCGCGATGCTGCTGATCGGGGCCGGCTGCGGCTCAATCTATATGGGGGCGATCTATCTGTTCGGGCGCACAGCCGCGCCACAGCGCTTCGCGCTTCTCTGTTCCTGGCTTCTGGGCATTGGCACAGCGGGAAACCTGCTGGCAGCCTCGCCGCTTGCCTTCGCGGTGCAGTCTGTCGGCTGGCGCGGCGCGATGCTGGTCATGGCGGCCGCGACCGCGCTATCAGCCCTCGCCGTGCTGCTGCTGATCCGCGATCCGGAACGTATCACCAGCCATGGCAGGCGCGGACTGTTCAACGGCATCGGCGACATCCTCAGGATAAAGGCCCTGTGGCCGCTGCTGCCGATCACTGGAGTAAGCTATGCCGTGGTACTTGCGGAGCGCGGCCTATGGGCTGGGCCGTATTTTTCATCGGTCTACGGACTTGATCCGGTTGCACGCGGCAACGCGCTGCTGGTGATGGCCGCTGCCATGTCGGTTGGCGCCATGGCCTATGGCCCGCTGGACAGGCTGCTGAAGACACGGAAATGGGTGGTGTTCGGCGGCGTTGCCCTTACGGCCGCCTGTTTCGCGGCCCTTGCCGTGCCTGGCCTGCCGCTGGGCGCCGCTATCGCCCTCATGGGCGCAGCTGGCGGTTTCGGCATGACCTATGGCGTGCTGATGGCGCATGGGCGTAGCTTCGTGCCCGATCATCTACTGGGCCGCGGCATTACCCTGCTGAATGTGCTGTTCATCGGCGGCGCGGGCGTGCTGCAACCGCTGAGCGGCACGCTCATGGCGGAGATGCAGGACAGCCCCCCGGCACTGGCCCATGCCACGCTGCACCTGACCTTCGCCGGCCTGCTCATCATCGGCCTCATGATCTATGCTTTTGCCAAGGATAATCCACCGAGGGACTGAACATCCAGGCCAGCC
>CAYMQH010000167.1:0-3624 GCA_964392525.1 uncultured Aestuariivirga sp. | reverse complement strand
ACGAACGCACCGTAATCGGTGATGTTCTTGACCATGCCCTCGACCACCTGGCCTTCGGCGAGGTTCTGGACGAGTTCGGAGCGCTGCTCGGCGCGGGTCTCTTCCATGATGGCGCGGCGCGAGACAACGATGTTGCCGCGGCGGCGGTCCATCTTGAGGATCTGGAAGGGCTGCGAGACGTTCATCAGCGGGCCCACATCGCGGATCGGGCGGACGTCCACCTGGCTGCCGGGAAGGAAGGCCACGGCGCCGCCGAGGTCGACGGTGAAGCCGCCCTTGACGCGGCCGAAGATCACGCCATCGACGCGCTCATTCTTGTTGGCCATCTGCTCGAGGCGGGTCCAGGCTTCTTCGCGGCGGGCCTTGTCGCGCGACAGCACGGCTTCGCCCATGGCGTTCTCGATGCGCTCGAGGTAAACTTCAACGGTGTCTCCGACCTTGAGTTCGGAGGCCTTGCCCGGCTGGGCGAATTCCTTGACGGCAATCTTGCCTTCGGTCTTGAGACCGACATCGATGATGGCGAAGTCATTCTCGATCGAGACGACGCGGCCCTTGACGACGCTGCCTTCGGAGGCGGGGTTGTCGGAATAGCTCTCGGCGAGGAGCGATTCAAAATCTTCACGGGTGGGGGTAAGCGAGACGGCGGATTTCGCCATGTGGTGTCGTATCCTGTTCGAAATCGAGGCTGGCCCGGCGGAAAAACCCCGCTAGGACGTCCCGCAAGGCCCCGGTTGCTGAAAAGGGGGCACAGGCAGGCAAACTCGACCTGGCGTTCCAAGCTCCACGGGAACCGCCCAGGCAGGCGGCAAGACATCCCTGAAGTCCTGAAACAATATGGAGTGCCACTGCACCCCGGCTCATGTCCGTTCCGCCCCTTTCAGGGCAAACGTCCTGTAACGGCCGCGCGTATAGGTGAAAAACACCCAAGGGGCAAGGCATTCCGGTGCCCGTGTGGCCCGGAGGGCTCAGGAGCGGCGGGCCGCCTCCACATGCCGGATGGCAGCAGCGATGGCGGTCTCGGCATCAAGTCCGGAGGTATCGATGACCACCGCATCTTGCGCCGCCACCAACGGGGCCGTCGCGCGGCTTGAATCGCGGTCGTCGCGGGCGCGGATGTCGGCGACGATCGCCTCGAAATCGGCGGAGCCCAGTTCCCTCTGCCGCCGCCTGGCACGCACTTCGGGGCTGGCGGTGATGAACAGTTTCACCTCCGCATCCGGGCAGATGACGGTTCCGATGTCGCGCCCGTCCAGCACGGCACCCGGTTGCTGGCGGGCGAAGTTGCGCTGGAACGCCAGCAGCATGGCGCGGACCTCAGGTATGGCGGCGACGACCGATGCGGCCGCACCAACCCGCTCGTTGCGCAAATCGGCATCGGCGAACGCTTCAGGGTTGAGCGAAGCCGCGGCGGCGCGTGCCGCCTCGGGCGTGATCGGCTCGCCCCCGGCCGTGAGCGCCGACAGCCCCACCATGCGGTAGAGGGAACCCGTGTCGAGGAAATGATAGCCATAATGCCGTGCGAGTGCCCGGGCGATGGTGCCCTTGCCGGCGGCGGCTGGGCCATCGACCGCGATGATCATGCAGCCGGTGCCAGCTTCGCGCCCATGCCATTCATCAGCCCTACGAAATCCGGGAAGCTGGTGGCGATGAAGCGGCTGTCGTCCACCATCGTCTGAGCCTTGGATGCAAGCCCCATGATGAGGAAGGACATGGCGATGCGGTGGTCCATGTGCGTCACCACCGTGCCGCCGCCTGGGGCCGTGCCGCCATCGACCTCGAGCCAGTCGCGGCCCGAACGCGTCGACACGCCATTGGCCTTGAGCCCGGCTTCCACCGCGGCAAGCCGGTCACTTTCCTTGACGCGGAGCTCTTCGAGGCCTTCCATGCGGGTGATTCCTTCCGCGAAGGAGGCGGCCACCGAAAGTATGGGGTACTCGTCGATCATCGAGGGCGCGCGGGCTGCCGGAACGGTGACGCCCCTGAGCTTCGAGGACCGGACGTGAAGATCGCCCACCTCCTCGCCTCCCGCCATGCGGCGGTTTTCGATCACGATATCGCCGCCCATCTCGATCAGCGTGTCGATGAGCCCGGTGCGGGTGGGGTTCAGCATGATGTTCTCGATCACGATGTCCGAGCCTTGCGTGATCAGCGCCGCGACCATCGGGAAGGCGGCGGAGGAGGGGTCTCCCGGAACATCGATGTCCTGCGCTGTCAGCTCATGCTGGCCCTCGATGGTGATGTGGCGGCCATCCGCCTTCTGGTCCACCGTGATCCTGGCGCCAAAGCCCTTCAGCATGCGTTCCGTATGGTCGCGCGTCATGGTGGGTTCGATGACGGTGGTCTTGCCGGGCGTGTTGAGCCCTGCGAGCAGCACGGCGGACTTCACCTGCGCCGAGGCCACAGGCAGCGTGTAGGTGACGGGGACCGGGTTCTTCGCCCCTGTGAGTGTGAGCGGCAGGCGGTTGCCCTCGGCCGTTTCGAACTGCGTGCCGAACTGGCTGAGCGGAACTGTTACGCGGCCCATCGGGCGCTTGGAGAGCGAAGCATCGCCGATGCAGCGGGCGGTGAGCGGCGTTGACGCCATCAGGCCCATGCAGAGGCGCACGCCGGTGCCGGAATTGCCGAAATCAAGCGGCTGCGACGGGGACCGGAGACCCGCCACGCCGACGCCCTGCACCCGCCACACGCCATCCGCGCCGCGGCTGGCCTCAGCACCCAGTGCCGTCATGGCCTTGGCGGTGTTGATCACGTCCTCGGCTTCGAGCAGGCCCCGGATGGTGGTTTCCCCGATGGCCACGGCGCCAAACATGAGCGCCCGGTGCGACATGGACTTGTCGCCCGGCACGCGGATGAGGCCCTTGAGGCCATGGGCCCTGGCGGAAACGAGGGGGAGGGGTTCGGCGGTGTGGGAGCTGCTCATGGGCTTTCCCGATACACGATGAATCAAAGCTCTGCCAGCCCCGGGTTTCTTGGCTTTTGACATTGCCCGCGAGAAGTGCCATGGAGCGGGCAATCAACGCTATTTTGCCGTCGAAAGGATCAACCGTGGTCAAGGCTGAACTCGGAACAAAGCGGACGTGCCCGTCCTGCGCCGCCCGTTTCTACGATCTTCTCAAGAACCCGATCGTATGCCCCAAGTGCAACGCCAATTTCGTGGCGCCTTCGGTTCTGCCCTCGAAGGGCGACATGCCCGCCATGGCGCCCGCGCCGAAGCCGCGTGAAGTGGTGGCCGACGACATGGAATCGCCGGATGACGTCGAGCTCGTGAGCCTCGAAGACGCCGAGGAGCCCGATGTGGGCGATGACGAGACCGCCGGCATCGAGGACGTGGATCTCGGCGAGGACGCCGGTGACGACGAAGGCGAGGATGATACCTTCCTCGTCGAGGAAGAAGAGGAAGGCGACAACATGTCAGGCCTTCTCGATACCGGCGGCAAGGAAGAAGACGAAGAAGGCTGAAAATAGTTCTTGCGTGTTCGCGGCGGCGGAACTAGGTTCCGCCCCGCTCCGCCACCCCCATGTGGCGGCTCGATGGTTTCAAGGGGTCATAGCTCAGTTGGGAGAGCGCTTGAATGGCATTCAAGAGGTCGGCGGTTCGATTCCGCCTGGCTCCACCATCTTCCG
>CAYMQH010000166.1:0-3632 GCA_964392525.1 uncultured Aestuariivirga sp. | reverse complement strand
TGCGCAGCTCTATGCCGCCTCGCTGTCCCTCGGCGTTTGGCGTAGCGAGGCGACGATTTCGGTGACACGCGCCAGGCTCAACTCTTCTTGCGGCGCCGGTGTGAGCCGTGGCTCTGCGCCACGCCGGGCTTCGATGTTACTGTTGGCTGGCGGCTTGGAAACGATTGCAGACTGCGGCGCGGAAGCCGCCTGCAGTGGTGGCGGATCGGGACTGAATTCGGCGAGGGCGGCGGTCATGGTCTCGTCCCAGTCGCGTCCAGCGCTGGCCAGGGTGTTTTGGCCGTCATCCAGGTCCTGCTCACTGACATGGCGGACATAGAGGAACATGCAGGCCCAGCTGACGATGCCCGGCACGATCGCCAGCGAGAGATGCGCCACGAGGTTTTCCGCGTCGAGGCGCAGAAGGGCCACTGGCAGGACGATGAGCAGGAGCATCGCCATCATGGTGAGCGTCATGGACTGGGCAGATTGCAGCCTGTCGCGGAATGCCGTGACGCCCACCCAGGCCCAGCAGAAGGCGATGATGAAGAACACGCTTTCCAGATAGCGTCCGACGACTGCCGCATGAACCGCCATGGCGGCCGACACGACAATGACCCCCGGATATCTGATCGGCATTCCGTTCCCCGCTGCACACGACTTCAATTTTGTTTCTCTCCCCGGGGCACCTGATTCGCAATGTTGAAAATCGCTTCGCATCGTTCGATGCGCATCGGGAACCGCAGCAGTGCTGCCGGCGTCTGTGGGATCTGGGGGGGCGTTATGCCAACATGCGCCAAGGTGAGCGGTGGATGAACCGCTGTGACCCGCGCAAGCTGAAGGCGAAGCGCCTGCTCGTGCAAATGCGTTTCGCGGCGATGGAGAGTGCGATGACGATGAGCGTGAAGCAGATGATAGAACAGGCGAATGCGGTGGTGCCCCGCCTCAGTCAGGAAGAAGCCCGGCGGTTGATTTCCGAAGGCGCTCTGGTCGTCGATGTGCGCGATGCGCCGGAGGTCGAGATGACCGGCAAGGTGACCGGTGCCCTGCATGTGTCGCGCGGCATGCTGGAGTTCCGGGCCGATCCGGACTCGCCCTATCATGACAAGCGTTTCAGCCGGGAGAAGCCGGTGCTGCTCTATTGCGCCTCAGGCGGTCGTTCGGCCCTGTCGGCAAAGGCGCTGAAGGATCTCGGGTTTCAGCATGTCTACAATCTCGGTGCCTTCAAGGACTGGGCTGAAGCCGGCGGTGCCACCGAGCGGCCCATCGAACCGGGCATGTGAGGAGACGGCCTCACGCCCGGCGACGCAGGCAGAAGGCGATGGCCCAACTCACTTGTTCAGGAAGTCGCCGCACTTGGGCGCGGGCTGGTCGCCCCACGGCATGAGGGCCACCGTGGACGTGGAGTTCTGCGGCGAACCGTCGATCAACTTGTCGGTATAGGCGAGATAGACCAGCACATTGCGTTGCGCATCACAGCCGCGCACGATCTGCAGCTTCTTCCAGATGAGCGAGCGGCGCTGGCGGTAGATTTCCTCGCCTTGGTCGAACTTAGAATTGATGCTGATCGGCCCGACCTGGCGGCAGGCGATGGAGCTTTCCGAACGCTCTTCCGCAAAGCCGGCCCAGCCGCTCCAGCCGCCCACTTCCGGAACCGTGAAATAGCACGCCACGCCCTGTACGATCGGGTCGTCGATCACGAAGGTGTCGAGTGTCGCATCGGGCGAGAGCATGCGCCACACGGTGGTCTTCTTGAAGATGAGCTGCGGTTCATCCGACTGGGCAAGCGCCGGAACGGCCAGGCCAAGGGCAACAGCCGCTGCGGCAAGGGCGGTGAGCAGTTTCATCTGAGACGTCCTCCACGAATTGGCTCTACACATTGGGGCGCGCTTGCTCCGTTTCAAGCACTGCGGCCGAGTGCGGCAAAGCCTTCGGCGAGATCGGCCTTCAGATCATCGGGGTTTTCGAGGCCGATGTGGAAACGGATGCAGGGGCCAGCGGCCGTCCACTCGGTTGCCGTGCGGTAGGGGCTGAACGGAATGGCAAGGCTTTCGAAGCCGCCCCAGCTGTAGCCCATGCCGAACAGCGAGAGCTGATCGAGGAAGGCTTCGGTGGCCTTCTCGCTACACGGCTTGAGAACGATGGAGAACAGGCCCGATGCGCCGGTGAAGTCGCGCTTCCAGATTTCATGGCCCGGCGCGTTGGACAGCGCGGGGTAGAGCACGGTGTCAACCTCGGGCCGCCCCCGCAGCCATTCGGCAACGCTGATCGCATTCTTCATGTGCCGCTCGAGCCTCACGTCCAGTGTGTGGATGCCGCGCAGTGTCAGGTACATGTCATCGGGGCCGGCGAACTGGCCCATCTGTTCATAGGCCTCCTTGAACTGGTCCCATGTCTCGCGGTTGCAGGTGACGGTGCCCATCATCGCATCGGAATGGCCGACGAGATATTTGGTGGCGGCCTGGATCGAGATGTCGGCCCCATGCGCGAAGGCCTTGAAGTAGTGGCCAGCTCCCCAGGTGTTGTCGATCATCACGATGGCGCCCGCCGTGTGGGCCGCATCCGCGATGGCCGGAATGTCCTGCACCTCCATGGTCTGGGAGCCGGGGGACTCGGTATAGACGACGCGGGTGTTTGGGCGGATGAGCTGGGCGATACTGCGCCCCATCAGCGGATCATAATAGCTTGTCTCGACGCCCATTCCCTTCAGCAGGCCATCGCAGAACTGGCGGGCCGGATTGTAGGCGGTGTCGACCATGAGCAGGTGGTCGCCCGCCTTCAGGAAGGCGAGCAGCGCGGTGGAAATTGCCGCCATGCCGGAGGGCGCCATCTTGGCGTTGTGCCCGCCCTCGACAAGCGCCACGGCTTCTTCCACCGCCTTGGAGGTCGGCGTGCCGCGCCGCCCATAGACATAGGGCTGAGAGCGGTCATGCAGGGCATGGGCCGACGGAAACAGGACGGTGGAGCCGTGATAGACAGCGGGGTTGACGAAGCCATGCTCGGCATAGTCCCGCCCGGCGGTGACGAGGCGGGTTTCGGGCGACAGGGCGGACAGATCGGGTTTGGCTTTGGACATGGCTTCCTCGCTAGCATGGCGGGCAGCGGTGAGGGAAGCTCTTGAACCGGAGCGCCCGAGTGGGTAGCAAGGCGGCAATTCAGAGGTGGCATGATGATGGAATCCGCGAAGCGCGTGGCCGAGAAGAAGGACTGGATCAAGGGAGCGACAGGCGATTGGGAAATCGTCCTCGGCCTCGAGGTCCATGCCCAGGTTCTGGCCAGGTCGAAGCTGTTCTCCGGTGCTTCGGCTGAGTTCGGCGGCGAGCCGAACGACCATGTGTCCCTCGTCGATGCCGCCATGCCCGGCATGCTGCCTGTCATCAACCGGTTCTGCGTCGAGCAGGCGGTGCGCACCGGCCTTGGCCTGAAGGCCGAGATCAATCGCCGCTCGGTGTTCGACCGGAAGAATTATTTCTACCCGGACCTGCCGCAGGGCTATCAGATTTCCCAGTACAAGCAGCCCGTGGTGGGTGAAGGATCGGTGCATGTCGATGTGGACGGCCGCTCGGTCGAAGTCGGCATCGAGCGCCTGCATCTCGAACAGGATGCCGGCAAGTCGCTCCATGACCAGCACCCCAACATGAGCTTCGTGGACC
>CAYMQH010000165.1:2285-3655 GCA_964392525.1 uncultured Aestuariivirga sp. | reverse complement strand
ATCGAATGGCCTTCGATGATCTGGCCGTCGTCATCCATCAGCAGATAGGTGCGGTTGCCATGCAAAACGCCTGGCTTGCCGCCGGTGATGGAGGCGGCATGCTGCGTCTTGGTCTTGAGGCCATGGCCGCCTGCTTCGACGCCGTAAATCTCCACGTCCTTGTCATCGAGGAAGGGATGGAACAGGCCCATGGCATTGGAGCCGCCGCCGATGGCCGCGACAAGCGAATCCGGCAGGCGGCCTTCGCGCTTCAGCATCTGCTCCTTGGCTTCACGGCCGATGACCGACTGGAAGTCGCGCACCATTTCAGGATAGGGGTGCGGGCCTGCAACAGTGCCGATGCAATAGAACGTATCTTCGACATTCGCCACCCAGTCGCGCAGCGCTTCGTTGAGCGCGTCCTTCAACGTGCGAGAACCGGACTTGGCGGGAACCACTTCGGCGCCCAGCAGCTTCATGCGGAACACATTGGGCTTCTGCCGCTCGATATCCACTTCACCCATGTAGACGATGCACTGGAGGCCAAAGCGCGCGCAGGCGGTGGCGGTGGCCACGCCATGCTGGCCGGCACCGGTTTCCGCGATGATGCGCTTCTTGCCCATGCGGCGGGCCAGCAGGATCTGCCCCATCACGTTGTTGATCTTGTGAGCGCCGGTGTGATTGAGTTCATCGCGCTTGAAATAGATCTTGGCGCCGCCCAGGTGTTCCGTCAGGCGCTCTGCATAATAGAGCGGGCTGGGGCGGCCGACATAATGCTCCAGAAAATCATCCAGCTCCGCCTGGAAGGACCGGTCGGCCTTCGCGTCCTTATAGGCCTGCTCCAGTTCCAGAATGAGCGGCATCAGCGTTTCGGCAACAAAGCGGCCGCCATAGATGCCGAACAGGCCGTTTTCATCAGGCCCGGTGCGGAAGGAATTGGGAGTTGTGACGTTCATGTGGTTCCGGTGCTTTCTGTTTTCGCTTCGCCGGATGATAATACGCCCGGCGGCGGCCCTTGGCTCACGGTTCTAGCGGGGCCGCTTGGCAGCCTCAATGAATTTCCGGATCAGGCCCGGATCCTTGATACCCGGTGCGGTCTCGACCCCGGAGGAGACATCCACCATGGGCGCATGCGTCACCTGGATGGCGTCCGCGACATTCTCCGGCGTCAAGCCACCTGCCAGCATGAAGGCGGGGCGGCTGTCACCCTCCAGAAGGCCCCAGTCGAAGGCATGGCCATTGCCGCCCGGCAGCGCGCTCCCCAGCGTCTCGGGGGCCTTCGCATCATAGAGGATGAGGCTCGCCACGGTGGAAAACGCCGCCGCTGCGGCAATGTCGCCCGCATCCTTGACACGGATGGCCTTGATGACGGGCTTTCCCGTCAGGCGTTC
>CAYMQH010000165.1:0-2185 GCA_964392525.1 uncultured Aestuariivirga sp. | reverse complement strand
ACCAGAATATCCGCCCCGGCCTTCATGGCGGCTTCGGGCGTTGCAACGCGCTTCTGGTCCTGAACGGCCGCATCCGCCGGGCGGATGCCGGGAACGACGGTGAGGAAATCGCGGCCCAGATCATGGCGTATGCCCGTCAGGTCATGCGGGCTGCAGACCACGCCATCGAGGCCCGCCTGTTTCGCAAGAGCCGCCAATGCGCGGGCATGGGCCTCGGTGTCCTTCGCCGTTTCGAAGCCTGCGGCCCAGATATCGTCATCCGACAGGCTCGTGAGGATCGTGACGGCAATGAGTTTCGATTGTCCGGCAACGGCGTCTGCCGCTGCCTTCATCATGTCGAGCCCCCCGGTGGCATGGAGGTTGACGATCGCGGGGCGGGGCTCGATCCGCATCAGTGAGGTCATGGCGGCGGCCACGGTATTGGGAATGTCATGAAGCTTCAAATCGAGGAACACCGGCAGGCCCTGCTCGGCCACGCGCACATAGCCGGTGAGCCCATGCGCATAGAAGAACTCCATGCCCACCTTCATCAGCCCCACATGAGGCTTCAGCGTGCGGGCAAGCCACACCGCCTTTTCCAGGTCGGGCGTGTCGAGGGCGACGCAGATCGGGTTGACTGGCATGTCAGGCTCCTGAAATCCGCCGGTACAGCGGTTCAGCGGGCCTTTTGATACAGCATGATGGCGGTGGCAAGGTCTTCAATGGCCGTTCCGGCGGACTTGAACAGGGTGATTTCATCGCCTGAGGCGCGGCCCTTCGCGGT
Source organism: uncultured Aestuariivirga sp. (assembly GCA_964392525.1). GTDB lineage: Bacteria > Pseudomonadota > Alphaproteobacteria > Rhizobiales > Aestuariivirgaceae > Aestuariivirga. Next base: position 1,422 of record CAYMQH010000165.1, on the reverse strand, counting down.
GCCACGGCAAAGATCGGCCAGATCGCCCTTGATCGCAGCGAAGTCAAACTTGCCCTCGTCGCGGGCCTGCAACAGGTCGCCCGCTTCCGCGAGTGCCCCGTCGCGCGTATCCACATAGACCGAAGACCGCGCCACCACATCCGCATCGGTTTCACGCATCGTGGGCTTGAAGGACCCGGCCAGATCCACATGCGTACCGGGCCTGAGCCAGGCCCCCTTCACGATGGGCGCGGTGGAGGTGGTGACACAACTGATGATATCGGACTGGCGCACCGCATGTTCGAGGTCTGATACGGAATGGGCCTCGAAACCGTCCTGCGCCAGTTCGGCCGCGAGTGCTTCGGACTTGGCGATGGAGCGGTTGAAAATGAACACGCGCTTCACCGGGCGCACCGCCGCATGGGCGCGCACGAAATGGGGCCCGAGAGCGCCAGCGCCCACCAGCGTCATCACCTCCGCATCCTTGCGCGCCAGATAGTCCGCGGCCAGCGCCGAGGCAGCCGCCGTGCGGCGGCGGGTGATCTCGCCGCCATCCATCAACGCCACGGTCTCGCCCGTCTTCTGGTCGATCAGCAGGTAACTGGCCTGAATGGTCGGCAGACCCAGCGCGGCGTTGTCAGTTTTGAAGATGACGGTCTTGAGGCCCGCCCAGTCCTTTGACCAAGCGGGCATGAGGAGCAGCGTCGAGACGGCGGAGACGTCATGATGATGGCGCACCGGGGTTTCGATCCCGGCGCAGAAACCCTCACGCAGGGCTTCCACAATGTCGCGGTAGCCACCCAGCCGTGCGACGTCTTCGGCCGAGAGGATCTTCACGCGTCGTGTTCCAGCCGGGGTGCGTGCGATGTGGCGGCAGCCTGAAGTTCGCGCTTCTCGCGCTCATGCGCCTGCTGGGTCCGAACCAGTTCGATCTTGGCGTCGCGCGTGGCGCGGCGATAGCGGGCATTGCCGCGCCAGGCCACGAACCAGCCAATGAAGATGCCAAGCAGCACGCCGCAGAACAGCAGCGCCCAAAGCGGCATGCTGATGGTGGCGAAGGGATGCGTACGGTTGATCGGATCGAAGGAGATCGTCACCCATTCCCGGTTGGCGACGGCAAAGCCGATCCCGACGACCGCGATCGGCAGGCCGATGGCCCAGTTGAACATGTCCCTGAAGGTCATCAGCCCTTCTCGTTCAGGCGCTCGCGCAGTTCCTTGCCCGTCTTGAAGAAGGGAACGCGCTTGGCAATCACCTCAACCGATTCACCGGTGCGCGGGTTCCGGCCCGTCCGGGCATTGCGCGATTTGGCCGAGAAGGCACCGAAACCGCGAAGTTCCACCCGGTCACCATCCTTCAGCGCATTGATGATCTCATCGAGCACCGTGTTGACGATGCGCTCGATGTCGCGGTGATAGAGATGCGGGTTCTTCTCGGCGATCT
>CAYMQH010000164.1:0-3663 GCA_964392525.1 uncultured Aestuariivirga sp. | reverse complement strand
ATCTTCGTCGCGGGCTTCTACTACAAGACCTTCATGTGGCCGAAGAGCTTCTGGGAGAAGATCTATGAGCCGCTGATCCGCCGCGCGGCGGGGCTTGGCACGGCGTCCAAGCTGCCCGACCCCGACAAGTACGAGAAGGCTTATGCCCACTGCGACCTTCTGGTCGTGGGCTCCGGCCCGGCGGGCCTCATGGCGGCGCTTGCCGCGGCGCGCCAGGGCAAGCGCGTGGTGCTGGCGGATGAAAGTTCAGCCCTTGGCGGTTCGCTTTTGAACGAGCGCGAGGAGATCGCGGGCGTTTCGGGCGTCGAATGGGCGTCCGGGGTGGTCGCAGAACTCGCTTCCATGCCGAATGTCACGCTCATGCCGCGCACCACTGTCATGGGCTGGTTCGATGGCAATGTGTTCGGCGCCGTCGAGCGCGTGAATGATCACGTCGCGGTGCCCGATGTGTATGAGCCGCGCCAGCGCTATTGGCGCATCATCGCCAGGCGCGCTGTTCTGGCCGCAGGTGCCGAGGAGCGCCCCGTGGCCTTCGGCGGCAATGACGTGCCGGGCGTGATGCTCGCCTCCGCCATGCGCACCTACGCCAACCGCTACGCCACGGCGGCAGGCCGCTCTGTCGTGGTCTTCGGCAACAATGATTCGGCCTACCGCACCGCGCGTGACTTGAAGGCGCATGGCGTCCATGTCGAGGCCATCATCGACAGCCGCACCGATTCGAAGGCGGATGCCGCGGGCGTTCCCGTGTTGCGCGGCAAGATGCTGGCTGATGTATCGGGTGGCAAGGGCGTGACGGGCGTCGAACTGACCGACGGCACGCATATCAATTGCGATGCTGTCGCCATGTCTGGCGGCTGGAGTCCGATCGTCAACCTCGCCTGCCACCGTGGCCTGAAGCCAAAGTGGGATGGCAATCTCGTGGGCTTCGTGCCGCCGGATACGGGCGCTGCCTTCCAGGCCATCGGTTCTGCTGCCGGCAAGATGCTGCTCTCCGAGTGCCTGGCGGACGGTGCGGCCAAAGGCGCAGGCGATGGCAGGTCGATCGACGTGCCCTCCTGCCGCGACGAGGCCTTTGCCATTTCGCCCCTGTGGTGGGTGAAGGAAAGCCACGGCAAGGCTTTCATCGACTACCAGAATGACGCAACCGCCAAGGATCTGCCGCTTGCCGCGCGCGAAGGCTACAAGGATGTGGAACTCGCCAAGCGCTATACCACCACCGGGATGGCGACCGATCAGGGCAAGCTCGGCAACATCAATGCCATTGCCATTCTGGCGGAAGCCACCGGCCGCAGCATGGACGAGGTCGGCACCACGACCTTCCGTCCGTTCTATACGCCCGTGTCCTTCGGCGCCTTTGCAGGCCCGTTCTCGGGCCACCATTTCCAGCCGGTGCGCAAGACGCCGCTCCACGATTGGGCGGAGGAGCAGGGGGCGGTGTTCGTCGAAACCGGCCTTTGGATGCGCTCCTCATGGTTCCCGCATGAGGGTGAGGACTGGCTCGCCGCCGCCACGCGCGAGGTGCTGGCCACCCGTGGCGGCGTCGGCCTTTGCGATGTCTCTACGCTCGGCAAGATTGATGTGCAGGGCAAGGATGCGGGTGCCTTCCTCGACAAGATGTATTGCAACACCTTCTCCACCCTGGCCGTGGGCAAGGCGCGCTACGGGCTTATGCTGCGCGAAGATGGCATCGTCTATGATGACGGCACCACCTCGCGGCTGGCCGATGACCACTATGTGATGACCACCACCACGGCGAATGCCGCCAAGGTGATGGCGCAGATGGAGTTCGCCCATCAGGCGCTGTTCCCGGATCTCGACGTCACCTATGTCTCGGTTACCGAGCAGTGGGCGCAGATGGCGGTGGCGGGGCCGAAGTCCCGTGCCACGCTGCAGAAGCTGGTGGACGGCCTCGAGATGAACGACACGACGGTGCCCTATATGGCCGCACTCGAAGTCACCATCATGGGTGGCGTTCCGGCCCGCCTGTTCCGCCTGTCGTTCTCGGGCGAGCATGCCTATGAGCTGGCGGTTCCGGCGGATTACGGCAACATGGTCGCCCGCGCGGTGATGCAGGCGGGCGAGGAATTCGGCATCGTTCCCTACGGTGTTGAAGCCCTCTCCATCATGCGCATCGAAAAGGGCCACGTTGCAGGCGGCGAGCTGAATGGCACGACCACCGCAGGCGATCTCGGCATGGGCAAGATGATGTCCACCAAGAAGGACTATATCGGCCGCATGATGGCGCAGCGCGAAGGCCTTCTCGACGAGAAGCGCCAGTGTGTCGTCGGCATCCGCCCGGTTGATCCGTCAACGAGGCTCCGCTCCGGCGCGCATCTTCTGAAAGCCAATGACAAGCCTTCGATGGCCAATGACCAGGGCTATGTGACGTCCGTCGCGTGGTCGCCCATGCTCAACATGTGGGTGGGCCTGGCGCTGCTCTCCAATGGCCGCGCGCGCCACGGCGAGGTCGTGCAGGTCTGGGATGGCCTGCGCGGCATGACGGTGATGGGCGAAATCTGCGATCCGATGCATTTCGACAAGGAGAACAAGAGGCTCCATGCTTAAGCAATCCGAAAACATGCTGCCGCGCGTCTCTCCCCTGCAGGACGTGGCGGTTCAGGGCCGCTTCGGCGCAAGCCGGGGTACTCCGGGCGTTACCTTCACCGTGCGCCACCCCATGTCGATCATCACGGTCATTGCCCGTGCGGGGCAGGGTGAAGCAACGGCCGCTGCGCTGAAAGGCCATGATGCCCACTGGGCCGGCCCTGACCAGTATTTCGTGCTGGCCGAGAACCGTGGCGAGGGCGCCCTCTACCGTGAACTCAAGGCGAAGCTTTCGGGGCTGGCCTCGGTCACGGATCAGAGCCACGGCCGCATCATCATCCGTGTTGCAGGCCCCAAGGCCCGTGCCGTGCTGGCCAAGGGCACGCCGGTAGATCTCCATCCCGATGCTTTCCCAATCGGCAAGTCCGCCCTCACCCAGATGGCGCATGTCGGCATCCACCTCACCCGCGTGGGTGAGGACGCCTATGACCTCTCGGTGTTCCGCGGTTTCTCGGAAAGCTTTTGGGAGTGGATCACCGAACAGGCGGAAGAATTCGGCTATCAGGTGAAGTAACGCAGTGATCCGTCATTCCGGCGAAAGCCGGAGTCCAGCGTTTCTTCCAGTTCGTGAGTGCCCGAAGCTGGGCCCCGGCCTCCGCCGGGGTGACGGCTTGTTGAGAATAGCGCCTAGACCCGTTCCGCCAGACGGGCGATGCGCCTGGAGGCTTCGGCGATCTGCTCTTCATCCACGGTGAGGGCCACCCGCAGGTGGCCGGTGCCGCCCGCGCCGAAGCTCTCGCCCGGCATGGTGACGACGTTCTCCTCCTCCAGCAGGCGCCAGGCGAAGGCTTCTCCGGTCAGCCCCGTCTTGCGCACGTCCACCATCACGAACATGCCGCCTTCCGGCATGCGGGCGGACACCTTCTGCGAGCCCGCGAAGGCCTTCACCAGCGCCCGCGCGCGCTTCTCATAGGCGCTTTTCATGGCATCGAGTTCGGGGAAGTGATTGTCGAGCGCGAAGGCCAGGGCATCCTCAAGGAATTGCTGGGAGCCGAACAGCATCGTCTCGGTCACGGGGAGCGCCATGTTGCAGAATTCCGCTGAAGCCGCGATCCAGCC
>CAYMQH010000163.1:0-3680 GCA_964392525.1 uncultured Aestuariivirga sp. | reverse complement strand
GATGGCAAGATGATCCGCTGGTCCAACATCGGCGGCCAGCCCTTCGTGCTGACCACTTGGACGACGCCGGAACAGACGGCTGAAGCCGTCGAATTCGTGAAGTGGTGGCTGTCGCCCGACATCCAGCATCAGTTCGCGGCCGGTGGCGGCCAGTCTGCCATCAAGAACGTGTATGAAGATCCGAAATATGTGACCTATCGTCCTTGGAACCGCGCCTGGGCTCCGCAGCTCGACTGGCAGAAGGACGTCTGGCACGTGCCGCAGTTCTTCGAACTCCTGACACAGCAGCAGGACCAGTTCGACCTTGCCATCACCGGCAAGCAGGACGCCAAGACCACGCTGGATAACATCGCCAAGTTCCAGCAGGACCTGCTGACCAACGCTGGCCTCATCCAGTAGCACCCTCCACCGAGGGGCGCGGGGGGCGAATGCTTTCCCCCCGCGCCTTCCCCTATCCATCCTTTCGGATTTTGCCGATGAGCCAAGCCGCCGCCGTGAACGATCCGCCAAGCCTTCTCCGCCTTGCGCCGGATAACTGGAAGCTCGCCATTCTCGTCGGCGTCGCCGTGTCGATCCTGGCGGCCATTGCCCTGCCGGCCACGGGGGCCTTCTGGGTGGTGGGGGCCATGGCAGCGATGATTGCCGCTGCCTTCGTGGTCAACGCCTACCGGCGCAAATACTATGGCGGCCTTCTGGTGGCGCCGGCCATCGCCGTTCTCTTTGTCATGAACATCTTTCCGTTGCTGTGGTCGCTGGGCCTCTCCTTCTTCGCCTACCAGTCCAACCAGCAATCGATCCGCTTCGTGGGCTTCGCAAATTACGTCAGGGTGCTGACCAACGATATCGCGGCGCCCGCCAACTGGGCCGCGCTGGTGAATACAGCGATGTTTGTGGTACTGACCGTTGCCGCACAGATGATCGTGGGTTTCCTGCTGGCCATGCTGTTCGCCAAGCAGTTCCCGCTGCGCAAGTACCTCCTCATTCTGGTTCTGACGCCCATGATGCTGTCGGTCGTTGCATCCGGTGTGTTCTTCACTTACTACTATGACCCGACCTTCGGCATTCTCAGCTATGTGATCGACGAGATTGTCGGCGGCCAGTTCATCCTGATGGATACAAAGGTCGGCGCGGTGGCGGGCATCGTCTTCGCCGACGCCTGGATGTGGTCGCCCTTCGTCATGCTGCTGGTCCTCGCGGGCCTGGTCTCCGTGCCCAAATATCTCTACGAGGCCGCAGCCATCGACCGTGTTTCCAAATGGCGCCAGTTCTGGACCATCACCTTCCCGTATATCCGCGGCCTTCTCATGCTGGCGCTGCTGTTCCGCACCATCGAGGCCTTCAAGCTGGCCGATCTCGTCATCCTGCTCACCAAGGGTGGCAATGACACCATGACTATCTCCTACCACCTCATCCGCCTCGCCAATGAACAGAACAAGACGTCCGAGGGTGCTGCCATCTCCTACCTGATGCTATTCATGGTGATCGTGCTGACCAACCTCTATCTCTATCTCGCCAACCGCCGTTCCGAGGGAGCCTGAGCCATGGCCGCACATACATCCATTTGGGAGGCACTCGGTTTCCGCAAGGCCAGTGGCGTTGGCGAGGCGGGCTGGGGCCGCACGCTCGCTGCGGCCCTCGTTTCCTTCATCTACTTCCTGCCGGTGCTGTTCATCATCTTCACGGCGCTGAAGCCGCAGGATGCGGCGCTCTCCGTGCCGCCGACACTTTCGCCAACCTCCTTGTTCGGTCTCATTCCGGAGCAGTTCGTCTTCACGCCGACCCTCGAGAACTTCGGATCGGTATTCCAGCGCTCGATGACCGCGGGCGGCGCGCCGGAGGACACGGGCTTCGACCGGTACTTCTTCAACTCCATCGTCATTGCCTCAAGCTCGGTGCTTCTGGCGCTGGTGATTGGTACACTGGCTGCCTTCGGCTTCTCGCGCTATCCCTTGAAGGGCAACGACACATACCTCTTCATCATCCTGACAACGCGCATGCTGCCTGCCATCGTGGTCATCATTCCGGTCATCCTGATGTTCCGCGTCGTGGGCCTGTCGGGCTCCTACACAGGCATCATTCTGCTCTACACCGCCTTCAACCTGGCCTTCACCATCTGGATGATGAAGAGTTTCTTCGACGAGCTCTCGCCTGATGTCGAGGATGCAGCGCGTATAGACGGCTCCTCCGATACCAAAGTGTTCTTCAAGATCGCCCTGCCGCAGGTGGTCGCCGGGCTGGCCGCCACCTTCGTCTTCGGCCTCATCCTCACCTGGAACGAGTTCCTCTTCGCGCTGCTGCTCTCGGGGCCTGACACGCGCACCGTGCCGGTGGCCATGAACCAGGCCGTCTCGTCCGGCGGGCGCGGCACCGACTGGACGCTGCTTGCCGCCATCGAGACCTTGTTCCTCATCCCTGTCTTCCTCGTCACCTTCTTCCTGCAGAACCATCTGTTGCGCGGGGTGACCTTCGGAACCGTGAAGCGCTGACATGTCGACGATTGAAATCAGGAAAGTTACCAAGCAGTTCGGCGCCTTCACCGCAGTGCGCGACGCTGACCTCAAGGTGGAGGCGGGTGAAGTCGTGTGCCTGCTCGGCCCGTCGGGCTGCGGCAAGACGACGACGCTTCGCATGATCGCGGGCCTTGAAGCCGCCACGTCGGGCGATGTGATCATCGCCGGCCAGCGCATGAACGATCTGCCGCCGCAGAAGCGCGACATCGCCATGGTGTTCCAGTTCTACGCGCTCTATCCGGCTCTCACGGTGGGGCAGAACATCGCCATGCCCCTCCATTACGAGAAGCTGGCGAAGGCCGATTCGGATGCCCGCGTCATGAAGGTGGCGCAGATCATGCACCTGACGGACGTGCTGGACCGCATGCCGAACCAGATTTCGGAGGGAGAGAAGCAGCGCCTCGCCGTGGCGCGTGCCATCGTTCGTGATCCCAACTGCTTCCTTTTCGACGAACCGCTTTCCCGCCTTGACGTGGAACTCCGTCACTCGATGCGTGGCCAGATCAAGGAAGTGCTCACCGGCCTCTCCAAGGCGACTGTCATCGTGACGCATGACCAGCTCGAAGCACTCACCATGGCCAGCCGCATCGCCATCATGAAAGATGGTGTGATCGAGCAGGTGGGCACGCCGCATGAGGTGTTCGCAAAGCCCACCAACGTCTTCGTGGCGAGCTTCATCGGCACGCCGCAGATGAACCTCGTGGAGGCCGAGCTCAAAGGGTTCGGCAATGGCGAGGCCGCCGTTTCGCTGGCCGGCCAGGATCTGGCGATCATGGCAGATCCCGCCGTGTCGCGCCTCTCCTCCTCAAAGGTCACCATCGGCATCAGGCCGCGCGCCTTCACGACGGTCCAGCATCAGGCGCCTGATACCATCGCCGCGCAGGCTGAACTGATCGAACCCATGGGCGCTGAGACGTTGATCCACGCCCGCACCATAACGGGCGGTGACATCCGCGTGGTGGTACCGCGCGACAAGCGGGTGAAGATCGGGGAGGCGCTGCATCTGAAGCCCGATCCGCGGCAGACGCATTTCTTCGGTGAAGACGGCAAGGCGGTGCGCGCATGAGCAACCAGGACAAGGGCATGACCCGCCGCCAGGCGCTGCGGCTTGAATACTTCATCATCGGGCTCGGCATCTTCGCGCTGGTGCTCATCTTCCAGCCCTTCAGC
>CAYMQH010000162.1:0-3861 GCA_964392525.1 uncultured Aestuariivirga sp. | reverse complement strand
CCGCTGGTCATACATGGCTTTCAGTTCAGCGCGGGGATCAATCGCAGAGGCGACCGGGTTCCACAGGTCAATGTCGGAGGGTTGAACATCGCCCAGCGCCAGCGCGGCGAGGAAGGCATCCCCATAGGACGCCCCGATTGTTTTCTGCCGTACCACCTGGCTAAAGCCGCTGATGTCGGATGTGGCCTGCGACCAGACACGGTTCTTTGTGCCACCGCCAACGGCATAGACCGCCGCGGGGCTGTGGCCAGCCTCCACATAGGTATCGAACACATGCCGCGTGCCATGGGCGATGCCTTCCAGCACGGCGCGGAACATGTCAGCCCGGTCATGCGTCAGGTCGACGCCGAAGATCACGCCCTTGGCCTGCGTGTCATAAATCGGCGTACGCTCGCCCGAAAAATACGGAAGAACCACAAGGCCTTTCGCGCCGGGCGGTGATGTTTCGGCCTCGGCGGCGAGCTGCATGACGGCCGTCTCGGACGGCAGTTCCCTGGCAAAGTTCTTGCGGAACCAGTGGGTCAGCGTGCCGCTGGTTGACAGTCCGGCCATTGAGCCATGCTGGCCGGGGAACAGCCAGGGCGCATACCAGAGCCTGGCATCACGCACGCGTTCCGCCGTGATCAGGATGATGAAGATGGTTGAGCCATACATCAGCATCAATTCGCCCGGCTTCAGCACGCCAACGCTCACCGCTTCCGCCGCTGCGTCAATGGTGCCGGCGATAACGGGTGTTCCTTCATCAAGCCCGGTCTCGGCCGCGGCCGCAGCCGTGACGTGACCGGCGATATCGGTCGTCCACAAGAGTTCCGGCAGCTGATCCATGGTGATGATGCCGGGGGCCAGTTCGTCACTCCAGCCTTGCGTATCCGCCATGTAGAAGGGGCTGAAATTGCCTGCCGAGTAATGGTCGATGGTGTAACGGCCGGTGAGCCGGTGAACGAGGAAGGATGTTGAATTGAGGATCTTGTGGGTGGCAGCGAAAATCTCCGGCCGGTTGCGTTTCAGCCAGAGGATTTTCGGCCCCACGGCCTGCGAGGTCAGCGCATTGCCGCAGCGATCAAGAATTTTCTCTTCGCCGATGTCGCGCGTCAGCTCGGCGATTTCCACTGCCGCGCGCGTATCAACGCCATAGAGCACCGCATTCATCAGCGGCGTTCCGGCCTTGTCGACTGGCAGCATGCAGGGGCCGATGCCGCTCGTGCCGATGGCGGCGATGGAAGATGGCGCGATGCCGCTTTCAGCCAGCATCTTCCGCGTCACATAGACGAAATCGCCCCACCAGTCCTGTTCGGCGTCATGCTCGGCCCAGCCAGGCTGCGGCACCTGCATCTGGTGCGGGCGTGAGGCCTGCGCGGCGATCTCGCCCGTTTCGGTGACGATGACGCCCTTGGTCTCGAAGGTTCCGATATCGACGCCGAGATAGTGCTTCATTCGATGTAATCATCCCTGTCGAGCGAGAAGGCAGCGTCAATCCGGCTCAGCGCCGCGATGAGCAGCCGGGTCAGGCTCTCAAGGTCGGCGAGGTCGCAGACTTCGAGGGCGGAATGGGTATAGCGCGCCGGGAAGCCCATATCGATGGAAGCAACGCCCTTCCCGACGAGCTGCACATAGGAGGTTTCCGTCAGTGCCCCGATATGGGCGCTGCGCTGCAGGTTGATGCGCTCGGCATCGGCGGTGGACTGGAACAGCTGCACAAGGGCCGGATGCGGAATGCAGCCGTTGAGCGTGCCGCGGCCATGGAAGCTGAACATGCTCATGACCGGACCAGCACCCAGCCGCACGTCGCCGCGATGGCCCATGTCCGGCGTATCGGTCGCCAGCGCCAGGTCGAGCTGGACGCAGATGTCCGGCTGCAGCACCTGTGCCGCGGTGACAGCGCCCCGCAGGTTGAACTCCTCCAGCACCGAGAAGACCAGATGGATGGTGGGCCGGTTGCGGGGTTCACTCAGGCTCCGCGCCAGTTCCAGCATGATGGCGCAGGCCGCCCGGTCATCAACCGAAGTGCCGCCGATGCGGCCACCCGCCAGTTCCACGACATTTGGCGCATAGACGATGGGTGTTCCGACCATCACACCCGCCGCCACAGCCTCTTCACCGCTCGAGAAGCCGCAGTCGATGTAGAGTTCCTGATAGGGCACCACGCGGTATTTCTCTTCCGGCGTGGTGGCATGATGGCTCTTGTTGGCAATGAGGCCGGGGATCGTGCGGCTGTGCCCGAGGCAGAGCAGAACTTCCTGGGCGGCGAGGGCACGTTCGGGCACGCCACCCACACGCTCCGCCCGGATCATGCCCGAGGCCTCGATCTTGCGGACGATGAGGCCCAACTGGTCCATATGGCCGATCAGCATGACGGAAGGCAGCTTCGGGTCACCCTCCAGCGTGGCGATCAGATTGCCGAGCATGTCGGTCTTCGCGGCAACGCCCAGGGCTTTGAGTTCAGCCCTGATATAGCGGCGCACATTGCCCTCGAAGCCGGAAAGCCCCGGGATCATCATCAGTTCCCTGGTCCAGCGCTTGATCCTGTCCTGCATGCTCAGTCCCCGCGCGCCCTGCGGGCCTTGTCCATGAAGTCCTTGGCACGCGCCGGATCAACCGCATTCCAGGTATTGCCATCCACCTTCAGCGAAGATCCCACCACGCAACCATCCGAGATCTTCAGTACATCGGCCACCGTTGCATGCTTGACGCCGGTATTGGCCAGTACCGGCACATCCGGCACCACGCGCTTCACGGCTTCGAGGTCGGAAAGGGCGGCGGCCTCACCGGTGATCACACCCGAAACGAGGATCGCATCGGGGATCGAGGAGAACACCGCACTGCGCGCCCGGTCTGGCAGGCTGCGCTGGTCGAGGGACCAGGCGAATTCGGCGGAGATGTTGTACATCAGCGCCAGGTCCTTGCGGCCCAGCCTGTCGCGGTAGCGCATGGCCGCACCGGCGTCGGGAAGCCACATGCCCATGTCGGACGCATGGGTGCCGGTGAAGATCTCGCGGGCGAATTGCGCGCCGGTTGCGGCGGCAAGCGCCACGGTGGCATTGGGGTCCCACAGCACATTGACGCCGAAAGGCACGGTGATCTCATGGCGGATCTGGCCGATCACATAGGCCATGGTGGCGGTCGACGCAGCGTCCACCTTGAATTCATAGGGGCGGTCATTCTCATTGCCGAACATCACGGCGTCGACACCGGCATCCTGCAGTGCCTTCAGGTCCTTGCGCACGCCCTCCAGCAGCCCCCTGAGACCGGCTTCGGCGTCATAGAGGGGGGCGCCCGGCAAGGCACCGAAATGCACCATGGCGATGACCGGCTTGCGTGTCTTGAAGATTTTCTCGAACTTGCCCGGCATGCCGGTTTCCCCCATTCATTTTCAAAAGTGGATTTTTCCAGCCGAATTGGTAACGGAACAGGAGAACAGCCGCAAGCCAAGAGGCAACCCTCGTGACCGCCTTCAAGACCCATTTCGACTATGCCACCCGTCTCAATGGTTTCAAGGCCGATGCCGCAAGGGTCTGGCCCGGCAAGAACCGCATCACCGCGCTGGACCTGATCGGGCGCGCTGCCACCGTTCCCGGCCTCTCGGCGGTTGACTTCAACTATCCCGACCATCTGGACGGAACGACGCCACAGGACATTCGCGCCACGCTGGATGGCTTGGGAATAAGCCTCAACGGCTTTGCCATGCGCTATTACTCCGACCCCGGTTTCAAGAAGGGCGCGCTCTCCCACCCGGACCGCACCATCCGCGCCAAGGCGCTGGACCTGACGCTGCGCGGCATAGATGCGCTCTCGGAAGCGGGCGGCACCCTGATGACGCTGTGGCTCGGCCAGGACGGCTTCGACTATTCCTTCCAGGCCGAT
>CAYMQH010000161.1:0-3943 GCA_964392525.1 uncultured Aestuariivirga sp. | reverse complement strand
AGATTATAGACCAGCGGGTAGCCGAGTTCCTTCAGGGTCTTGCCGGCCAGCGCCGACCGCCCACCCGAGGTGCAATAGACGATGACCGGTCGGCTTCGGTCCAACTGACAGTGATGATGCGGCGAGCCTGGATCGGCCAGGAACTCCAGCATGCCGCGAGTGACGTGCAGTGCGCCTTCCACCTTGCCCGAGCGTTCAACTTCTGGCAGTTCGCGCACATCGATCACCACTGCACCCGTCCGGATCAGGGCCTGAGCCTCAATGGGGCTGATTCGGGGCACGATCGAATTGGCGTAACCAATCATCTGCTTCACAGAGATTTCCATTGTGCATCTCCCATGGCTATGCCGGCAATCCTCGCAGCGGCTGACGGCGGTTCGACCGGCGTCGCCAATCAACCTGCTCACCGCATACTGTGCCCGGCGATGTCCAGACTCTAGCCGAGGCCCGGATGGCTGTGGCTAGGCAGTGCTACCCATGGCCGGGAGCACCGGGCCATGACAATGATTCCCCCAGTCAAATCACATGGGAAGGGAACGCTTATGGCACTCACGGAACGTGAATGGACCTTCAGCGCCAAGGGCCTCGGGTGGATTGGGCCCCTGTTCGCGGCGCAACACCGGACCCTCGAAGGACCGGCAAGGCTGATCTTTGCCGACGGCCGTGAGGCCAACGCAAAGGCCACGCTGTCAGTTTCTGAAACCATGTTTTCATCATGGGGCGAAGGCCATCTGTGGTGCAGCGAAGCGCCCGGTCTCGAAGCATTTGACAGCGAAGAGAGCCTGTTGCTTGAGATCAGCGGTTCAGCGCCGGTTACCATCCATGTCTACGCCGTCAAGGTTCAGGACGGGCAGAGCCGGTGCAGTTTCGAGGTCAGGTCATGAGTGGCCGCCACACCATGCGCCATTCCGACATGTGGGCGCCGCAGTGCCTGTCCTGCAGCACCTGTGGAGCCCTCATCACGGTTCAGGCTCCGCGGGCGGGAGCATCGTTGCTGGAAATCGGGTGTGTCCATTGCGGCATCGCCGATATCTATCACACCAATCTTCTCCGGCCGGCGCTCCGGCGCAGGGATGAACCGAATCACCCTGCTGCCGGTACCGGCACCCGGCCGTTCCGCTGATTCGTACGTCCGGAACAGTTTGCTGCCCCCTCCGCAGCATGCCTGCCTGGCCGTGAACATTGCAGGCAGGCGTAGGAAGGGCCACGCGTTTTTCCCCTGCAAGGCGCGTGGCCCTCTCTTGCCCGCCGGTGCTGGACCGTTACAATCGCCGCACATGAGCGGAGCACGGCGTTGAATTTGTCCCCGTCCTCACTGGCCCCTCTGTGGCGTTACATCAGTCGCCGTAACTGGCTGCGCGCGCTGCTGGTTCATCTGTCGCTGTTCGCCGCCTTGCTCCTGCTGCTGCGGCTGTCGGCGCTGTTCCAGACGTCTGAGTTGCGGTCAACGCCATGGCACCCTGAGTCGGGCCTCGCGGTTGGGGCTGGATTCCTGTTGGGCTGGAGCGCTGTTCCCACCACGGCACTTGCCTTTCTTGTCAGCACGCGGCTGTGGGGCTGGCCGCTTCCGGGCCAGTGGGACCTGATATCAGCGATGCTGCGGTCCCTGGTTTTCTGTGGTGCCGCCTGTGCGGCAGCGCCGATGTTGCGCCGGCTTCCCATTCCTTCGCTGCAGACGGTACTGCTGTTCTTCGGATTTTCGGCGGTGCTGACGGCGGCCTATGCGTTGGTCCGGCTTGCGGTGCTGTGGTTCAGCATTGGCCTTGAGCCGGCCTATGTCCTCCCCTATACGGTCACCCTGTCGATCGGAAACCTGCTCGGCATCCTGACACTTGGCCCCCTGTTCATGATGGCATCGCCCGTGCAGGAGCTAACGAACTACTTCCGGCGCTGGACTAGTTTTCAGGTCGTGATGCTGTTCAGCCTGTTTGCCGTTGCTATCATCGTCTTCGGGGTCAGGGGCGTCGATGAATTCAAATTCTTCTATCTGATCTTCCTGCCGGTGATCGCCTTCGCGGTACGGGACGGTTATGTGGCGGCCGCGTTTTCGATTCTTGTCAGCGACCTGCTGATGATGGCCATTCTCTACGGGCGGGACTTTGGCTCGTCGAGTGCAACCGAACTGCAGTTCCTGATGCTGGCCCTTTCGATGACAGGCCTGTTGCTCGGCGCGGCCATCTCCGACCGTGCCTTCGTCGTCAATGAGCTTGAGAACAGCCATCTGCGCCTGCAGGAAAGCCAGGCAGCCCTGCTGCAGGCCTCGCGGCTCTCGCTGGCGAGTGAGATGGCTGCGGCTCTGGCGCATGAACTGAACCAGCCACTCTCCTCCATCCGGAACTTCATCCGCACTGCGCGGCGGCGGCTTGACGCAGAAAAGCTGGACGTGCCGGCGTTGCGCGAGGGCATGGACGCTGCCGTCGGTCAGGTCGATTCAGCTGCTGACCTCCTGCGTTCGACGCGCAAGTTTCTGGAGCGCGGCTCGGTGCAGCGTGAGCCGCTGAAGCTTGATGGGCTGCTGGCGCGCTGCGCCGAACTGGTGCGGCCGGAACTGCGGCGCGCCGGGATTTCGCTCATCATCCGGGACATGTCATCGCTGCCCGCCGTGAATTGCAATGAGGTCCAGATCCAGCAGGTGGTGCTGAATGTCATCAGGAATGCGCGGGAAGCAATCATCGCAGGCGGCTCACCCTCGCGCAGGATCACGATCGAGGGTTCCGCCAGCAACCGGCCGGACTTCGTGGAGGTGGCAATCTCCGATACAGGCCCCGGCATATCGCCGGAGATCAAGCCGCTCATCTTCCATCCGCTGCAGTCTTCGAAGCCGGAGGGCCTCGGGCTTGGCCTCTCGCTGTGCAGCACCATTATCCGCGGCCACGGTGGGGAGTTCTGGTTCGACCAGGAAGCTGCAAGCGGGGCGCGCTTTCTGTTCACACTGCCTGTCAGTACACCCGACCGAGGCATCACATGAATTTCCTCATTGCAATTGTTGATGACGATGCCGCGGTGCGCTCATCGCTCAGCGCCGTGCTGGCCACCTATGGCTTTGAAACGCGTACCCATGCTTCTGCCCGCGAAGCGGTCGCCGCACTCGCCACGGCCTCCTGCGACTGCATGCTTCTCGATGTCCGCATGCCCGATCTGGATGGCATCACGGCTCTGAAGATGATCCAGTCCGCCACCAGCCCGCCGCCGGTCATCATCATTACCGGCCACGCGGACGTGGCGATGGCCGTGCAGGCGATGAAGCTGGGCGCGGTGGACTTCATCGAGAAGCCGATCATTGACGAGCAGTTGGTGGACAGCATCCGGGCCGCACTGGAACGTTCCAAACGCGAGGCGGCGCAGTCGCCGCTGGTGAAAACCGTGCGTGAAAGATACGCAACACTCACCCAGCGCGAACAGGTTGTGGCGAGGCTAGTCGTAGATGGCTATGCCAGCGCCGCAATCGCGGCGAAACTCAACATCTCCAACCGGACGGTGGACCATCACCGCGCGGCCATACTTGCAAAGATGCAGGCAACGTCGCTGCCGCAACTGCTCCGCTATCTGCTGCTCGTGAACCACGACAAGCCGGAGGCCTGAGGGCAGATGAAATGACGCGGCCGGGAACCCTCTCGGTAGGGGTGCCTATGGCGGCGGCCGACGAAGTTTCCCATTCTGGTATTGGGGCCGGACGGAACCGCCGTGAAAGCCAAAAAACCATGGATGAGGAATGAACAACTTCCTGCATGACGGAACCATCGTCGAAGTCCCGGCCCCGTATGAAGTCATGGCGGGCGATGGCCTGCGCCTCGGCAGCCTGTTTGGCATTGCCACCGAATGGGCACAGAAAGGCGAACTTGTCGCAATCCGGACATCTGGCGTTTTTGAAGTCAGGAGGCCCGCCGAACTGGAATGGTCGGTGGGAGAAACGGTCTACTGGGCCGACGCGACACGATCCTTC
>CAYMQH010000160.1:0-3982 GCA_964392525.1 uncultured Aestuariivirga sp. | reverse complement strand
CCAAGGCGCTCGAGGTTCAGGACGCGGTGCTGGCCGGCACGCTGGACGGCGGCCACGGTGTCACCGCGTATTGGTATGGCAAGAACAAGGCCTTCTCGTTGTTCGGCACACCGCCCGCCTGGGGCTGGCGCGCCAACCAAATGCTGGGCTGGATCAAGTATGGCGGCGGGCAGGCGCTCTATGACGAGTTGGTGCAACAGGTCCTGGGCCTCGACCTTGTCGGCTTCCTGACGGGCCCGATGCCGACCCAGCCGCTCGGCTGGTTCAAGCAGCAGATTACCGATGCTGAGCAGTTGAAGGGCCTGAAGTACCGTACCGTCGGTCTTTCGGCCGACCTGTTCAAAGAGATGGGCGCTGCGGTGACCATTATGGGCGGCGGCGAGATCGTTCCGGCCATGGACCGCGGCTTGCTCGACGCGGCAGAGTTCAACAACCCGACCTCCGACTTGCTGCTGGGGTTCCCCGACGTTTCCAAGAATTACATGGTGCAGAGCTACCACCAGTCGGCCGAGTGTTTCGAGATCGTGTTCAACAAGACGAAGTTTGACGCGCTTTCGCCGGACCTCCAGGCTGTCATCCGCTACTCTGCGGAGGCTGCCTCCGCCGATATGAGCTGGAAGGCGATGGACCGCTATTCCAAGGACCTTGAGGCGCTGAAGGCTGCGGGCATCAAGGTGCACCAGACGCCGGACTCGGTGTTGCAGTCACAGCTTGCCGCGTGGGACAAGGTGATCGGCGCACAGTCTGCCGACCCCTTCTTCGCCAAGGTCGTGGAAAGCCAGAAGGCCTGGGCCAAGCGCGTGGTCGGTGCGCAATTTGAGCTCGAAGTAGACCAGAAACTCGCCTACGATCACTTCTTCAAGTCGTAAGATCAGGCGTTGCCGCCGCATGGGCAATGGCCCGGCGGCGGCGCGCGTGAAGAAGTCTTCTGGGAGGTTGATGTATGAAGCTCGACCGGTGGGCTTTCGCCCTCTTTGCGCTCGGAGTCGCGGTCGTTGTCGCGGCCATGTTCTGGTCGCTGGCGGCCTACGGCGAAGTAGGGCGCATGGTGGCGAGCAAGGGGGTGAGGCCGAACAGCAGCTTCCTCTGCTTCGTCGCCTGGGCCGAGCGCTGCGACGTGCTGCGCCAAGCCCACGCGGAAAAGGGGACGATCGCCTATTCGCCGCTGTCCCTCTGGGCGGGGGCGCTCATGATCCTGTCGAGTTTCGTCATGCAACTCTGGCCGCACCACGCGGGCGAGGGTTGGGCGCCGCGGCTGCAGCGGCTGCTACTTCCCGTCGACCGGGTGAGCACCATCGTCGGTCATTTCTTCGCCTGGTCCATCCTGCTCCTGACGCTGGCCGTCAGCTATGAGGTGTTCTCGCGCTATGCGCTCGGTGCCCCGACCGACTGGGCTTTCGATGCCAGCTACATCCTCTACGGCTTGTTGTTCATCATGGCGGGCGCCTATGCGCTGTCGCGCAATGCGCATGTGCGCGGTGACTTCCTCTACCGGGGCTGGAGCCAGCGACGCCAGGCGGGCATGGACCTTGTCCTCTACATTGTCTTCTTCTTCCCCGGCATCATCGCCTTCATCTATTCGGGCTATGGCTTCGCTGCGCAGTCCTGGTTCTTGCATGAACATTCGGCCTACAGTCCCTCCGGTCCTCCGATCTATCACTACAAGACCATCATCCCAGTGACAGGCATCCTGCTGTTGCTCCAGGGCATTGTGGAGGTTGTGCGCTGCCTCATCTGCCTCAGGACCGGCAGCTGGCCGCAGCGGCTGCATGATGTCGAGGAACTCGAAAAGCTCATTCTCGAACAACGCAAAGCCCAGGAGGCAAATCCGTGACCGATCCACAACTCGGCGTGCTGATGCTGGTGCTCTTCGTCGGCTTCATCATGCTCGGTTTCCCGATTGCCTTCACGCTGATTGCTATGGCCGTGGGCTTTGCATTCCTGGCATTCGACGGCAACATCGAGCAGGTGATGTCGCTCCTCGTGCAGCGTACTTGGTCGGTGATGACCAACGACATCCTGATCTCCGTGCCGCTCTTCGTCTTCATGGGTTACGTTATCGAGCGCGCCAACATTCTGGACCGGCTGTTCCGCTCGATCCAGCTCGCAGCAGGCGGCCTTCCGGGCTCGCTCGCCGTGGCCACTCTGATCACCTGCGCCCTCTTCGCGACGGCAACCGGCATCGTGGGCGCGGTGGTGACGCTGATGGGCCTTCTGGCCTTTCCCGCCATGCTGCGTCATGGCTATGACGTGCGCCTCTCTGCGGGCGTGGTCTGCGCGGGCGGCTGTCTCGGTATCCTGATCCCGCCCTCCATCATGCTCATCCTCTATGGTGCCACGGCCGGCGTTTCGCCCGTCCAACTTTATGCGGGTGCGCTGTTTCCAGGCCTGATGCTGACGGCACTCTATCTCGGCTACGTCATGCTGCGCGCCTTGCTGAACCCCAAGCTCGCCCCGCCGCTGCCCGTGGAGGAGCGTATGGTGCCCTTCGCTACGGTGGCATATGATCTGATGACGTCCTTCGTACCGCTGGCCTTGCTCATCTTCGCGGTGCTGGGCTCGATCATGTTTGGCCTTGCGACACCCTCGGAGGCCGCCGCCATCGGGGCTCTGGGCGCATTGGTACTCGCCACCGCCTACCGCTCTCTCAACTTCGAGAAGCTCAAGGAATCGGTCTATCTGACGGCACGCACCACCGCCATGGTGGGCTGGCTCTTCGTCGGCTCCTTCGCCTTCTCGGCCGTCTTCGCCATCCTCGGAGGCGATGCGGTGATCAAGGACTTCGTGGTGGGCCTCGATCTCTCGCCCTTCATGTTCCTGCTGTTGACGCAGATTATCATCTTCATCCTGGGCTGGCCGCTGGAGTGGACGGAGATAATTGTCATCTTCGTGCCGATCTTCCTGCCGCTGCTCGACCACTTCGGCATCGACCCGCTGTTCTTCGGTCTCCTCATCGCACTCAATATCCAAACGTCGTTCCTCTCGCCGCCCGTCGCCATGGCGCCTTTCTATCTTAAGGGCGTGGCGCCCAAGGAGGTGAGCATCAACGACATCTTTGCGGGCGTTATGCCCTTCATTTTGCTGGTCATCACCTCCATGGCAATGCTCTACACCTTCCCCCAGATCGGCCTCTGGCTGCCAGAACAGCTCTACGGCAGGTAATCACTCTTTGCTGGGCGGCGAGACCTCTGCAAAGCCTGACGGCTTGTTTCGCATGTGACCAGCTGCCGTTTAGCTAGAGGTGAAACGGCATGTCGTCGGGCAGTTTCATTGCGGCATTGTTGTTGATGGGCTTCGGGCGCAACGAGCGACCGGAGCGCATCACCGGCAACCAAAAGCTTCCCACTCCGCATCCGGGAGGTAAGGGCGACTACGAACGATGGATATCTGCTTTAGTCACGATGGCGGAAGTACTTTCGTTCGGCATTCCTGGCCACGCTCCGGAATGCTAACGCTGCCGGCGAAAGCGGTTTGTTCCGGCGATACATGATGCCCTGAGCCACGCGCAGCCAGGGCGGATGGAACGGCAGTTCCAGCAATTGCCCGGCCTTCAGTGGCTCAGCGCAGTATTCCGGCCAGATCATGCAGACAGCGTTGGATGCGGACACAACGTCAATCATAGAGTGAGGCGTTGCACACTCGATGACCGGAATGAAGGACTGTCCGTCTTCCGACAAGGCACCCATGGCGCAGACGGCTGGCAAGAGCTGCGCGATGCGGCACGGCACGCGGGGGCCCGCAAGCGGAAAGCGGGCGATGTCCTCGAGTGTCACATGGTTGCGCACGGCGAGCGCGTGGCCGGCCCTGACGATGAAACTGCCCTCCCGCTCGGGGAAGGGCTCCTTGACGAGTTCCGGGTTCTTGTTGGCTTCGCTCAGTTCGCCCATGGCAAGGTCGAACTCGCCACTGTGAACGGCTTCCGAAAGCTGATCGGCTCCCAACGAATGGTCCGGGTTGAATGTTAGTGCATGGGTAGCCCCGA
>CAYMQH010000159.1:0-4099 GCA_964392525.1 uncultured Aestuariivirga sp. | reverse complement strand
GCTTCGATGGAATGGCGGGGGAAGTGACATCGGCGTGAAGGCCCATGCGCCGCAGCACAAAGGCCGTGACCCACGGCATGGCGAGCGCGAGGCCGATGTAGCGCGCCATCTGATGGGCCCCCACATAGGCGGGGTCGAGATTGAGGGAGAAGGCCATGATGGTCATGGCATCAAGCCCGCCGGGCGAGAAGGCCAGCAGTGTGAGGGCGAACGGAAGCCCGGACACGGCACTGGTGATCCCCGCCCCGGCCATGGACAGCGCCAATGCGATAAGGAAGCCCGAGAAGCCTTCCCGGAGAGCCTGACGGAACTCCCTGAAGGTGAAATGCGAAAAGCGGGCGGCGATCATCACCCCGAGCACGATATTGGCCGGGATGAGAACAGCGGCGGGGGCTGTGCCTGAAACAAGGCCCGAAAGCTCCAGCGCGGCGCTTGCCAGCATCGGCCCCAGTATCAATCCCGCAGGCACCTTCAGCCACTCGAGCGCAAGGCCTGCCGCAGCTGAAACGGCGATGAGCAGAAGAATGTCCCCGACCTGCCCCATTTCTGCAGGGATCGGGTGGAAGGCGTCGGGCGGCGACAGCCACGTGATGAGCGATGGCAGCGCCGCGACGAGGAAGAACAGCCTGATACACTGGGCAATCGTCACCCGCCGCATGTCTGCCTTCGTACTGCTGGCAAGCAGCAGCACGAGGGAAAGGGCACCTGGCAGGCTGGCGAAGAGCGCCGTTGGCCCATCCCACTTGCTGTGCTTCACGTAGTAGGCTGTACAGGCCCATGTGACGGCGATGACGGTGAGGCCAAGACACGCGATGGAGAGCGGCCATTGCGCAGCGCGCTCCACAGTGTCCCATGATACCGCCGTGCCCGTCTGGATGCCGAGGAAGATGAAGGCAAGCGCACGCAGCCAGTCAGGCATGCCAAGCCTGACACGCGAGAAGATGGCGATGACCGCCGCCATCATGCTGCCCGCCAGCCACGGCGCGGGAATGCCAATCACCCAGAAGGCCAGCCCACCCGCCGTGCCAATCAGCAGGCCGAGGGCAGTATCACGCAGACCGGGTCGAGAGAACCGCATCGACAAATTCAGCAAAACCATGCCCGCCCTCGCCCGCTGTCACATAGCGCGGCAGATGGGCCATCAGCTTCGCATAGGGCCGGATGTTGGCAACGCCAATCCCCAGCGGGAATACCGCAAACATCGGCGCATCATTGGGTGAGTCACCGCAATAGGCGATGCGCTCCACGTCCCGGTCCACATCCATGCCGAACGCTTCGGACAGAAGGCGGCGGCTCATGGTGAGCTTGTCATGGCTGCCGAACCACGCATTGACATGGATGGAGGACACCTTCGCAGCAGCGCCCTCGGCATGGAAAGCCTCGGCAATCTTCTGGGCGGTGGCGAGCGGCAAAGGTGGCACGTCCTCGCAGAAGTCGATGGCGACATCGATCTCGCGGTAAGCCTGATCGGAGGCGATGGCCGTGCCGGGAAACGCCTTCAGCACGCGCTCCGCGATGGCCCAGAGTTTCGCTGAATTGGCGCGGCGCTCCTCGGCGGGTTGGGCGTAGACGCGGATCATTTTCTTCTCCGCGTCGTCATAGCGGAAGTAGAAAGCGCCATTCTCGCCCACCACGGCATCAACCGGCCACTGGCGCGCGATGAGATCGCACCAGCCCGCGGGACGTCCCGTGATCGGGATCACGCGGATGCCGGCACGCTTCAGTTTCCAGAGCGCATCATAGGCTTCCGCCGGAAGCCTTCCGTGCAAGGTCAGCGTATCGTCGATGTCGGTCAGAACAGCAGCAACGCCCGCCAGAAGGTCACGCGGGGCATCGGCCAAGGGTTGCATGGTCATGTGAGGGTCGGCCTGTCAGGAGCATAAGGGGAAAGCAGCGCATCACGCGCGCCGGTGAGAAGTTCGGTGGCGGCAAACAGGCCAAGCGCGGGGGCCAGCGTCACGCCGGAATGGGTGACGGCCGCATAAAGCCCTGCCCGGCTGCCGAAACGGCCGACCGCTGCAAAACCATCGGCCGGGGTCGGGCGATAACCGACGGTGAGGAAATCGAGGCCCAGCCCCGCGGCCCCTTTGACCATCGCTTCGACCTTGGCCTGCAGATCCGCCGCAAGGCCCCGCGCATCGCCATCAGGGTCGGCTCCCGCGAAGTCGGTGCCTGCAACAAGCCTGCCCTCCGCCGTCTGGCGGACATGAAGGCCCGGCGTCATGACCAGGCCATTCAGCAGCTTCGGCGCGGGCCGCGAATGCGACAGCACGCCAGCGGGCGCGCTCATTGCGAAGGCAATCCCCACGCTGTCGAGCAAGGCGGCTGACGCCGCGCCCGCCGCCACGACCGTTTCGTCGGCGTGGATGATGCCGTCATCCGTCATCACGCCGGTGATGCGGCCATGCTGTTCGGCCATCCACTTGACGCGGGTGCGGGCCAGAATCTGGGCGCCCAGCGCCCTTGCCGCCGCAAGCAGGGTTTCCGTGGCGGCCAGCGGCTCCACCATGCCTTCGCCCGGCACATGGTAGCCATGGTCCGGAACGGCGGTGAGATTCGGCTCGATCGCAAGGATTTCGGTGCGGCTCACGCGGCGGATGGGGTGGCCCCAGGCCGCGCGTTCGGCGGCATAGGCATCGAGCTCAGTCTCCGGCAGATCCCAGATCAGCCCGCCGCACCAGTTGACGGCAAGTGCGGGAATAGCGCCCGCCAGTCTGTGCCACTCGGCGATCGAGCGCAGGCGGAGGCGGAAATAGGGCTCCGGGTTGCCCCAGCTGGCGTTGATCCATGCCCAGCTGTTGCGTGTGGCGAGCCCCCCCGGCTGCTCCGCCTCGATCACCGAGACCTGCGCCCCGGCCCGCGCCAGATGCCACGCGATCGAGGCCCCGATGATGCCGGAGCCGATGACGATGACACGCTTGCCTGGACCACCGGACATGGGTTCAGAACTTCACGCTGGCCGCGCCCTTGGTATCGAGCATGGCGCGGGCCTCGTCAGCGCTTGCGACGTCGATCGACAGTTCTTCGAGGATGTGCCGGATCTTGGCGACAAGCGCCGCGTTCGACGGGGCAAGCTGGCCCTTGCCGAGATAGAGATTGTCCTCAAGCCCGACGCGCACATTGGCACCCATGGTGGCGGCCATGGTGGTGAAGGGCAGCTGGAAGCGGCCTGCCGCCAGCACCGACCAGTGGTACTGGTCGCCGAACAGGCGCTCCGCCGTCTCGCGCATCATCAGCACATTCTGCGGGTCCGGCCCGATGCCGCCCAGAATGCCGAAGATTGTCTGCACGAACAGCGGCGGCGTCACCAGCTTGCGGTCGAGGAAATGGGCGAGCGTATAGAGGTGGCCGATGTCGTAGCATTCGAACTCGAAGCGCACGCCATGGCCCTTGCCCAGCCGCTCGAGAATCTTCTCGATGTCGCCGAAGGTGTTGCGGAAGATGAAGTCCTTGGAGTTCTCGAGATGAGCTTTCTCCCAAGGGTGCTTGAACTCGTTGTAGCGGTTCAGCATCGGGAACAGGCCGAAGTTCATGCTGCCCATGTTGAGCGAAGTCATCTCGGGCGAGAAGGCCTCGGCCGCTGCGATGCGCTCGTCGATGCTCATGCCCTGCCCGCCGCCCGTGGTGATGTTCACGATGGCGTTGCAGGCCTGTTTGATACGCGGCAGAAATTCATTGTAGGTGTCAGGGGTTGGCGAGGGCCTGCCGTTTTCGGGGTCGCGCGCATGAAGGTGGAGGATGGAAGCACCCGCCTCTGCCGCATCGATGGCCTGGGTTGCGATCTCATCCGGGGTCACCGGCAGATAGGGCGACATCGACGGAGTATGGATCGAGCCGGTAATGGCACAGGTGATGATGGTCTTGGACTTCTTGCGCAAGATAGCCTCCCTCTGGACTTGGTAGAGAGGTTACCGAGGCCGCCACACCGCGTCACGCGGAAGTTTGGGAGGGCGGCCATGCAAGTTTGCGGCAAGGCCAGGAGCCTAGCGTCTGCGGAAGGCTCACCATTCCGGCTCTCTTCACATGCACTCCACGCTGCGCATTCTGATTATGGTGCTGTCCGGCGCCGCCGGCCTTGCCGCCATCTATGTCATCCAGT
>CAYMQH010000158.1:2082-4133 GCA_964392525.1 uncultured Aestuariivirga sp. | reverse complement strand
ACGGTGGCGGTGGTGGTGCCGTCGCCGGCGAGGTCGTTGGTCTTGGACGCGACCTCACGCACCATCTGGGCGCCCATGTTCTCGAACTTGTCTTCGAGTTCGATCTCCTTGGCGACCGTCACGCCGTCCTTGGTGGTGCGCGGAGCGCCGAAGCTCTTGTCGATGACGACGTTGCGGCCCTTGGGACCGAGGGTGACCTTCACCGCGTTGGCGAGAATGTCGACGCCGCGCAGCATGCGCTCACGGGCATCACCGGCGAAACGGACTTCTTTGGCAGCCATTGGAATTCCTCATACTTAACTGAATTGGATGGGTGGAGAGTGGGAAACCGTGGCCTTAGCCGACGATGCCCATGATGTCGGATTCCTTCATGATCAGGTACTCGGTACCGTCGATCTTGACTTCCGTGCCCGACCACTTGCCGAACAGCACGCGGTCGCCCTTCTTCACGTCGAGGGCAACGATCTTGCCGGACTCGTCACGCGCACCGGCGCCAACGGCGATCACTTCGCCCTGCATCGGCTTTTCCTGCGCGGTCTCCGGAATGATGATGCCGCCCTTGGTCTTCGTATCTTCCTCGACGCGCTTGACAACAACGCGGTCGTGCAGAGGACGGAATTTCATATGGGTAACTCCTCGTAATGACGTCATTATGTGAGGTTTGAGACTGGCTGTCCCTGGCGGGAACCAGCCCTGTTAGCACTCAGGACTTTCGAGTGCCAACAGCTACAGCAGGAGATAGGATTGTCTCCGCCAGCCGTCAAGGGGGCGAAATCGCGGCCATGGTTAAATTCCGCACATTTCAGAAGAGCGGTACCAAAGCACTGTAAATATTACGGAATTTTTCCAAACGCTCGGCATAGGCCAGCACCAGGGCCGGGTCCGGTGCAATCGCGCTGGCAATTGGCGGTTTCCCGCAGACCTCCGCCGGATCTTCACCAGTGGCGGCGAGGCGGGCCAGACGGGCTGCGCCGAAAGCGGGGCCTGCTTCCGCGCCCTCCGCCAGCAGCACCGTCCTGTTGAGGGCGCTGGCGAGAATCCTCATCCACAGGTGGCTCTTTGACCCGCCGCCGTTGACGGCGATCGCGGCCGGAAGTGCCCCGGTCTGCGCCATGTAGCCCTGCGCATCGGCGAGTGAAAGAGCCACGCCTTCCAGGACCGCCAGAATCACCTGTTCGCGGGTGGAGGCCGGGGTCAGGCCAAAGAGCACGCCCTTGGCATGCGGGTTGTTGTGCGGCGTCCGCTCGCCAGAGAGATAGGGCAGGAACAGGATGGGGGAGGGCCCGGTGAAGGCGGCCTCCGTTTCGGCCATCAGCTTGCCGATGTCCGGTTCGCCCAGAAGCCCCGCCGCCCAGGCGAGCGCGCCTGCGCCGTTCAGCAAAGCCGCCATCTGGAACCAGCGGTCCGGCAGGCCGTGGCAGAAGGTGTGGATCAAGTGCTCGGGGGCTGGCCGGTAACTGTCACGGGCCACGAAATACTGGGTGGCAGTGCCGATCGAGATGAAGGCATCACCGGGGTTCACCGCCCCGGAGCCGATGGCGCCTGCCGCCGCATCCCCCGCCCCCGCCGCCACGATCGTGCCGGGGCGGAGTCCCCAGGCGGCAGCCACCGCGCCGGTGAGTTGACCGGAGACGGCGGAGCCTTCCAGCACCGCGGTCAGGAGCGTCAGCGAAATGCCGCACGCCTCAGCGATGTCCGGTGACCACTGGCGTTTGCCGGAATCGAGCAGGAGGGAGCCCGAGCCATCGCACATGTCGGTGGCGAGGCTGCCGCTCATGCGCAGGCGCAGGTAATCCTTGGGCATCAGCAGATGCCGGGCCCTGGCCATCACGCCGGGCTCATGGCGTTGCAGCCAGAGCAGCTTCGGGGCCACAAAGCCCGGCATGGCGGGAACGCCCGCGATGCGGCCAATCCCTGGCAGGCGGTGGTTCAGCGCCTCCGCCTCCAAGTGTGCGCGCCCGTCATTGTGGAGAATGGCCGGGCGCAATGGCTGGCATGCCGCATCGAGCAGCACCGCCCCATGCATCTGGCCGGACAGCCCGATGGCGCGG
>CAYMQH010000158.1:0-1982 GCA_964392525.1 uncultured Aestuariivirga sp. | reverse complement strand
GAGAGCCAGCCTTTCAACTCGTCCGGCTTGATGAATTTTTCCCACTGGTGGGTGCCCTTGGGCAACCAGCCCAGCACATATTCCGCCCCCACAATGGCGAGGCCGAAGGATTTCAGCGTGCGGTTGAGGGTGGCGACGAACATCAGCCCCCCGGGCTTCAGCATGGAGGCGCAGGAGGCGACGAAGGCACGGGGGTCGGACACATGCTCGATCACCTCCATGTTGAGGATGACGTCAAACTTTTCACCCGCCGCAGCGAGATCCTCGGAGGTGCCCACCCGGTAGTCGATCCCGAGGCCCATCTCGTCCGCATGGACGGAGGCCGTCTTGATGTTCTTTTCCGACGGATCGACGCCGGTGATGGCGGCCCCGAGCCTTGCCATGGGTTCGGTCAGAAGCCCGCCGCCGCAGCCGATATCGAGGAAGCGCAGGCCCTCGAAGGGCAGGCGTTCCAGCGGGTCGCGCCCGAAGCGGGCCGTCACCTGCTCCTTGATGAACTGCAGGCGGACGGGATTGAACACATGCAGCACCCCGAATTTACCTTTGGGGTTCCACCATTCGGCGGCCATGCGGGAGAATTTCTCGACTTCAGAGGGATCGAGGGAGGGGGCGAAGGCTGTCATGTCAAAATCCAAATTTCTGCCGGGGCCATTATTGCATAAGCGAAGCCCGTCATCTATGAGTACGCCGCGCCGCACCCGGGGGTTCAACCGTCCATCAGACTTGGCCTCAGATTTGGCCACCAGCCGGACCTTGGCAAGGGTTGGGGCGGCGGGGATATGAAAGGTTTGGCCGATGGGCCGTTTGGTAATGAAGTTTGGGGGAACCTCGGTTGCGGATATCGCCCGCATCCGCAATGTTGCCCGCCATGTTGAACGTGAAGTGAAGGCCGGCCACCATGTGGCGGTGGTCGTATCCGCCATGTCGGGCACGACGGACCGCCTCGTCGGCTGGTGCCGCGAGGCTGCCGCCGTGCATGATGCCCGCGAATATGACGCGGTCGTGGCCTCCGGCGAGCAGGTGACGGCGGGCCTCCTCGCCATCGTGCTGCAGGACCTTGGCATTCCAGCCCGCTCCTGGCAGGGCTGGCAGATTCCGCTGAAGACCGATGGCGTCCACGGCGCGGCCCGCATCGCGGGGATCGACGGCGATGAAATCCGCAAGCGCATGGAGCAGGGGCAGGTTGCGGTGATCGCCGGCTTCCAGGGCATCGGGCCGGATCGCCGCATCACCACGCTGGGCCGTGGTGGTTCGGATACATCTGCGGTGGCCATCGCTGCCGCGCTTGATGCGGCCTGCGACATCTACACCGACGTCGACGGTGTCTACACCGCCGACCCGCGCATCGTGACGGGCGCGCGCAAGCTGGACCGCATCTCCTACGAAGAGATGCTGGAGCAGGCCTCGCTCGGCGCCAAGGTGTTGCAGACGCGCTCGGTTGAGCTGGCCATGGTCTACAAGGTGCCGCTGCAGGTGCGCTCGAGCTTCGAGGCGCCCGAGTCACCGAACCAGAACAAGCCCGATGGCACGGGTCCCGGAACACTCGTATGCGATGAGGAACGTATCGTGGAACAGCATGTGGTGAGCGGCGTCGCCTATTCGCGCGATGAAGCCAAGGTTTCGATCCGGCGGGTCAAGGACCAGCCGGGCATTTCAGCCGCGATCTTCGGCCCGCTGGCCGAGGCCGACATCAGCGTCGACATGATCGTGCAGAACATTTCCGCTGATGGCGCGTTCGCTGACATCACCTTCACCGTGGCCCGCAAGGACCTGCGCAAGGCTCTGGATGTGCTGAACGGCGTGAAGGACAAGGTGGGCTTTACTGACATCGTGCACTCGGCTGACGTGGCGAAGGTGTCGATCGTTGGCATCGGCATGCGGAGCCACGCTGGCGTCGCCGCCAAGATGTTCCGCTCGCTGGCGGACAAGGGCATCAACATCCAGGCCATCACCACCTCCGAGATCAAGGTCTCGGTGCTGAT
>CAYMQH010000157.1:0-4166 GCA_964392525.1 uncultured Aestuariivirga sp. | reverse complement strand
CCGCCAGCGAATCAAACGTCTTGCAACGACCATCACCAGACAACATCCGAGCACGCGCGAAACCGAGGCTGAGATGGGGCGTGAGAACAGCATTGACACCACCCGCCAATGCCAGATCGACCTTTCCAAGCCTGAGCGCATCACACGCCTGATCTACAGCCACCAAGGAGGACGAACACGCCGTATCAACGGCAACCGCCGGCCCCTTCAGGCCAAGCAGGTAACTCACACGGCCAGCAGCTACACTCTGAGCGCAGCCGATGCCGGTATAGAGATCGGCCTCACCCGGGCCCAACTGCGCCATGATCTGCGCGTAGTCCGACGTGCTGATCCCGAGATACACGCCACCCTGCTGGCCCACCAGCTGCGTGGACTCAAGACCCGCATCTTCGATCGCCGCCCAACTGGTCTCCAGCACCAGTCGGTGCTGAGGGTCCATCTTCACCGCTTCCACCGGCGCAATCTGGAAAAACGCAGCGTCGAACCGGTCAATCTCTTCGATGAAGCCGCCGCGTCCCACGCACGCCCAAGACTTGGCATCGCCATCATCCGCGGCCTTCACCTCCCAGCGGCCCGGCACATCGCCTATCGCCGAGCGACCCTCAAAAAGGAGTTTCCAGAATTCTTCTGCACTCTGTGCCTGCCCGGGGAAACGGCACGCCAGGCCGATGACAGCAATCCGGTCTTCCTGTGGATCGACTGTTATTGGATAGCGCCGGCTCGGCTTCTCCGCGCTTACGCCTGACAACCGCCGAGCAAGATCCGCGATCGTCGGCGCATCATAGAGTTCACTTGCATCCACATGAACCCCAAGTGACTCACTCAAAGCGCTGACGAGCTGAATCGCCCGCAAGGAATCCAATCCAAGATCCGCGAAGCCCGCATCGAGTGCCACCACATCAGGCCCAACACCGATCGCAGCGGCGATCTCAACCCGGAGCCAGTCCTCAAGTTCCTTCACGCGCCGATCTTCCGGCAAACTTTCCAGCACACCATCGGTATTGCGCAGTCCGGCACTGGCAGGCGCCTGCCAGCGCGCCACCTCGGCCAGTTCATTGGCAAGGAACATCTGAGATGCCCGACCACGCTGCAGCTTGCCCGACGTCGTACGCGGCAGCGAAGCCGGCTTGACAAAGACGATTGCCCACAGGTCGATTTGACAGGTGTCGAGCAAGGCCCTCCGGACCAGCTGCCCAACTGCGGCGGCATCGAGCTGCCGTTGGCCCGATCGGGTCAACTCATGGACCACGACCAGAACTTCGCCCGTGTCTTGTTCAACGCCGAAGGCAACCGTTCGGTCATTTCCAAGAAACGGATCAGCAGAATTGGCGCACTCCTCAAGGTCCTGTGCATAGTGATTGCGGCCGCGCACGATGACCATTTCCTTCATACGCCCCAGCACATAAAGCTCGCCGTCAATTACAGCGCCCAGATCTCCCGTCCGCAAATATTCCGTACCTTCCGCCGGAACTGACAGCCTTGCCCTGAATACTGTCTGGCTTAGCTCGGGCTTGTTCCAATAACCAGCGGCAACACTCGGGCCAGACAGCCAGATCTCGCCAACCTCCCCTGCCAGACGCTCAATCCGCGTCTCAGGATCGACGATCTTGAGAAGATGCTGATCGATGGCAGGGCCGCAGGAGGTCACCACTTTACCTGGAAAGCACTCCAACGCCATGGCGAGATCGACGGGACACTCGATGAGCCGCTCTACCGGATCTCGCCCGGCCCTCTCCTCCAGCACCCCGAATACCGGAGAGATGGCCGTCAGTCTGCCGGCTGACAGGAGAACCGTTTCAGCCATACCATAAACTGGCAGAATGCAGCGCTCATCGAACCCGAACCGACCAAAGGACGCAACGAATGAGCGCAATGTTTCCGGCCTGACACGTTCCGCACCCGTCAGGAACTTACGAAGGCTATGAAGCCTCAGCGGTCCTTTCGGCGCATCTCCATCGGAGGCCTTCAATGCATCGACGCACAATTGCCAAGCAAAGTTCGGTCCTGTCGTGATGGTTGCTTCAAACAGCGAGATTGCTTCGAGCCATCGCATTGGCCGCTGCAGAAAAGCCTCAGGCGCCATCAGGAAGGTTGGCACGCCGTAGGCCAGAGGTGTGAGAAGATTGCCTATCAATCCCATGTCATGGAAAGGGGGCAGCCACCCCACGTTACGATCAGCATCCGTCACACCAAGCATAGTGCCAATACGGAAGATATTGTCACAGACGGCCTGATGGGAGATCATCACGCCTTTCGGCTGGCCCGTGGTGCCAGAGGTATACTGCAAGAACGCAAGATCCCCTGGCCCGACATGCGGATCAATCCAGAAGCGCTGCAGTGACGGATCCACCTGGTCAACAGCAATGACGTCCGGCAGGATGCCGGACATTCCATTCAATGCTGCAATTCGATCGACAAGTTCAGAAGAGGCGAGAGTGGCCGCCGCGCCCGAATCCTCGATGATCGCCCGCAGCCGCTCCATATGCCTGGAATTGCGTGGAGGATATGCAGGGACCGCAATCATGCCGCTCAATTGACAGCCGAAGAAAGCGGCAATGTAGTCCAGGCCAGCCCGGCACAGAATAAGAACGCGCTCGCCGCGTGAGCATTTGCTCTGGAGGACAGCCGCAATCGACTTGGCACGATTCAGCAGTTGGCCATATGTCAGATATTCAGAGCCAAACGCATCTGCTGAGCTGTAACTCAGGAACGAATAGCCCACACGTTCGGGATCCATCTCCTGCCGGGCCAGGAGCATCTCAACCAGCGTGTTACTGTTCTGCATGAACAACTTCAAACGATCAGCTTTGCTTTCATGCGGATGCCATTCGAGCGACTATCCTGCGCCAATTCCAAAGACGTCAAGAGCTCTGGTAACACCGCAACTCTCTGTTGCGCCTAAACAAATCCGCTCTCGCGCATGTAACGCACATATGTTGAAACGATCTTCTGATAGTCAATGGAATAGACTACTCCAAGCTCCCGCAAGGCTTCGAATGTTGCCGACTGTTCAGTAGCAAGAGACACGCCTGCCAACCGACTGACGTCAAAATCCTTGAACATGTTTATTGCATTGCGCTCATCGATCTCCAGCAGTTTCCGGCCCCAGTCTTCAGGCAGCTCGCTCTTTACTGAAAGACCGGATTCGTCAAACAACTCAAAGAGCCGCTGCGCGCTCAGAGGCTCAGGATTTGAAAGGTTGGCAACCTGAATCTTAAGGTCAGGGGCCGCAGAGAGGGCCGCGATTGCAGCAGCCAGCTGATCGACAGGAACCATCTCCATATCTACGTCAAGCCTGGGATATGACCCTAACTGTATGCAGCCCTTTATCCAGCTCCAGAACTGGCTGGAACCATAGTTGCAATAGCCGCTTACGGTACTCCCCGTGATATTCCCCGGCCGTACAATTACTGCAGGAAATCCGAACTCCTGCGAATATTTGAACACAAGCTGCTCAGCGACCCACTTGGTAAGCACATATCCGTTGGATACGGCGGATTTTTGCAGCGATATCTCATCGCCCGGAACCGCCCCGCTGCCAAACGCCCACGGCACGCCCATGGTAGAGACATATATGAATCGTTTCTTTTTCGTGGAAACAGCAAGCTTGATCAGTTCCAGCGTGCCGTTCACATTCGTCTGCTCCAATGAGGAGTATCGATGGAGATGATGGACCAATGATCCACAATGGAGGATCGCGTCCACCTCCCGAGCAATTCGTTCCAGGACGTCCGCGGGGAGGCCGAGATTTTCCTTCAAGAGATCGCCCGGAATTATCTCTACGCGATCAAGAGGAAAATCGAGTCCGGCCTTCCCCAGCCGGCCGCGCAGAATTGCAAGTCCGTCTTCCTCATCCTTGCAGCGCATGAGGCAGTAGATTTTCTCCACACGGGCAAGAACCTCACGGAGAAGGAAACCTCCGAGAAATCCGCCAGCGCCCGTGAGCAGGATGACACGTGGTACAACAGGAGTGAATTGCCCTGCCATATGCGCCTGAAGACTGATTGTAGGATCAAAGTCACTCCGCGCTCTTGATACAGCCTTCTCGATGTCCTCTCGATCTTCGGCTCCCAATTTTTCAGCGCGCTCGCTTGTCGCCGCACCCTTCTGCGCCCTGTTGTGGTCTGGGCTGAGGTTATCGGTGAAATAACCCGCGAGCTTGTCGA
>CAYMQH010000156.1:0-4201 GCA_964392525.1 uncultured Aestuariivirga sp. | reverse complement strand
TTGCAGGAACCGAAAGCCTGGCGTGACGCCGACGACAAGTGGCAGGAAGGCCCCGTCATCTTCCAGTTCGACA
Source organism: uncultured Aestuariivirga sp. (assembly GCA_964392525.1). Taxonomy (GTDB): domain Bacteria; phylum Pseudomonadota; class Alphaproteobacteria; order Rhizobiales; family Aestuariivirgaceae; genus Aestuariivirga. The sequence goes on along the minus strand of CAYMQH010000156.1, from coordinate 4,128 downwards.
TGTCGAAACCTGAAATGATGTTCGTTGCGCAGGCATTCGGGGTCCGCAACGGGGACACGATTTATGTGACCAATGCGCCCAGTGTTGAATGGGTGCAGGCCCTCGAACCGATCGCCCTCACGATTGCCACCGTCCGGGGAGGGCTCGGTGTGCAGTATAGTCTGGGCACTCAATTGTAGTGGCGTGAACCTTGTTACCGGGCGCTTATGGGGCGGCCAATCATAGTTTAACACCAAAGGTTGTTTTTTCGCGAACAATGCATCCCGTTTTCCGGGAATATTTCGCTTTTTTTAGATTAGCTTGGCGTGTAAGGAAACCATGCGCAACTGTCCGGGGCTCGAAGTGCGGGCGGGCAGCCCGGTAATAATCACGAAGATGGGTGAAGTGAGGATGCGTTGTCGACGCGGTAGGGGGTCAAACGGATGCCTGGCGGCCGTGCGCTGGCCGTCCTTCATGGAAGCTTTGAGCACGAAGCGGAAGCCCCGCGGAGGGTCAGCTTTATGTTAGATAATTTATATGATGAAATGTTATAAACAAGACTTCTGAGGCAGCGTGATCAAACCCGGCGGCATATTCTGGACAACGGAAAGGGCGGACAGGCATTTCCTGCTGCTGCAGATGCCATGCGGGAACTTCGGGCGCGAACTCCAGTCCTCACTCGTGGAAGCGGGGCAGGCATGTACCCGGATCGTCTTCAACGGCGGCGACTTGATGGGCGCACGCGGGCAACGGTCTGTCAGGTACCGTAAGTCCGCCGCGGACTGGCCATTATGGATCGCGGCCTTCGCCCTTTCGCATGGCGTGACGGATCTTGTCTGCTACGGCGACTGCCGCGCCTACCACTGCGCCGCTATTGATGTGCTGAAGCCCCTTGGGGTGCGTATCCATGTTCTGGAGGAGGGCTATCTCCGCCCCAACTGGATCACGTGTGAACCCAACGGCGTGAATGGCTTTTCGGAGTTGACGCAACTAGACATCGAGGCGCTCCCGGCAAGCCCGGATGCCGCGAGGGAAATCGAGTTGCCACCCAGTTTCATGAGCTACTGCCTGCTTGGCTTCATGCATTACTTCTGGGTTTTCATGCTGCGGCCGGTGTTCCCGCATTATGTGTCGCACCGTGAACGGGGCGTGGCGGCCGAGGCGTTTCGGTGGCTCGGGCGGCTTGTATCCTTGCCGCTCCGGCGCATCCGGCTGCGGCGAGTGTACGACAGCATCCGGCATCTGGGGAAACCGGTTCACCTCGTCCTGCTGCAATTGAATGGTGACTCCCAGATCAAGGTTCATTCGGACTTCAGGTCGGTCGCGGATTTCGTGCGCTACTGCATGGCGGAGTTTGCGGCGAGCGGTGTGGCGGATGCGTTGCTGGTGTTCAAGAACCATCCATTGGACAATGGCGTCATCCCGCTCGGTAGGCTTATTCGCCAGGAGACCGAGCATCATGGGCTGGCCGGCCGGGTGTTTTTTGTTGATGGCGGCAATCTGGTTTCACTGCTGGGGAATTCGGTTTCTGCCGTGAGCATCAATTCGACGGCCTGTCACCAGGCCTTGCGGCGCGGCATACCAACCCTTCTTGCTGGCCGTGCCGTCTTCAATCATCCTTCGATCTCCTCGCATATGCCGATGCGCGAGTTCTTCTCGCATGTGCCCAAAAAGAACCGTGCCGACTACGACAAGCTGATCAATCACATGATGCAAACCTGCCAGATCAACGGTGGCTTCTACAGCAGCGAGGGCCGGGAGATTCTGATGCCCCGGCTGGTGGCGAGGCTGATGGGCGCCAGTCCCGCGGATCTACCCGAAGCCGCGCCAGCGCCTCAGGTTTCGCCGCAACAGGTGAATCAGGATGCCGTCGCGACGGCTTGATGCCGCAGCGATCGCGCCGCTTGCCACGGGGGCTGCGATTTTGGTTCCCGTCCTGGCCGGTATGCGCCTTTTGTCGAGTCCCTTTCCGCGCTATCAGGGTGCGATGTTGAGGGGCACCGCGGGAACATAGGATGGATCGGATCGCCTATTTCTCGCCCGGCCTGAGGCAACTCGAACCCGAAATCGGCCTGTTGTCCGGGATGCAGCCCAGCTTCCGGCTCGTTTCCACCCGCGCCGCCGCTGCGGTGGCGGGATGGGGCCACAAGCCCAGCGCCGCCCGGGCCCGCCGCCTCGCCCGCAACAGTGACCTGCCTTACATCGCCTTCGAGGATGGCTTCATCCGTTCGCTCCGGCCCGGGCCGCAGCAACGCCCTGTTTCAATGGTGGCAGATCAGTCGGGTATCTATTACGACGCCCGGGGACCCAGCGATCTTGAAACGATGCTGGCGGCCGGCAACTTCGCGCCCGATGAACGCGCCAGGGCCAGGGATTTCATGCAGCTGATTTCGAGACACCGGCTGTCCAAGTATAATCATGGGTTGGAGGAGACACCTCCCGTTCTCCTCGGGTCACACAAGCTTGTGCTGATCATCGACCAGACCTTCGGGGACGCCTCGGTTGTCGGGGCGCTTGCTGACGGTTCCACCTTCCGGCGCATGGCGGAGGCGGCGCAGGCAGAAAATCCGGATGCCACAGTGGTGGCCAGGCTTCACCCGGAGACGGTTTCAGGCGCCAAGCGTGGCTATCTGTCCGAACTGGCGGATGGCATGGGCCTGAAGGTCTGCGCGGAGCCGGTCTCGCCCTGGCGCCTGATCGACCGGCAGCCCCATGTTTACACCGTATCCAGCCAGTTTGGATTCGAGGCGCTGCTGGCTGGTTGCCGGGTGACCTGCTTCGGTGTGCCATTTTACGCTGGATGGGGGCTGACCGATGACCGGGGACCGGTGCCGGCCCGGCGCGGGCGGCAACGCAGTGCCGAGGACCTCGCGGCGGCGGTCTATCTTCGCTACGCGAAGTATTTCGACTGCTGGCAGAGAGGCGCTGTCAGCCCGGAGACGGCAGTCGATCAACTGGCGTTTCTGCGCCGTTCCTATCTTTCCAACGCCCGGCCTGTCATCGGCTATCGCATCGCCCGCTGGAAGCGTCGGGCGATCTCGGCCATGCTGACTGGTCCAGCCGGCCCACCCCGCTTCACCTCAAATCTGGCCGCCGCCATGGCTGAGGCCAAAGCCTCGGGCGCCAGCATCGCCGCCTGGGGGCAGGAGGCCATCAGGCTCCGGCCAAAGCTCGCCGGGCAGGGTGTGGACTGCATTGCCATCGAGGATGGCTTCCTGCGGTCCATCGGCCTTGGGGCGGCCTTCACGGAACCGCTCTCGCTGGTCTTCGACCGGACGGGCCTCTATTTCGATCCCGAGCATCCCTCTGACCTTGAAACACTTCTGCGCGAGGATGGCAGCCTCGCAGCCGAGGCGGATAGGGCCGCCCACTTGCGCCACAGCATTGTTCAGCGCAGGATCACGAAATACAATCTAAACGAAGCAGACCCCGTGCCGCGTGTGCCGGAGAGCGGTGGCCGCGAGATCATCCTTGTTCCGGGGCAGGTGGCCGACGACTGGGCGGTGCGCATCGGGCGGCCAGAGGGGTTTCCTCAGGGAGAGAATGTGAATGCCCTTCTGCTCCGCCGGGTGCGCGCCTCCGATCCGCAGGCCTTCGTGATCTTCAAGCCTCATCCGGACGTGGAAAAGATGGGCCGCGCCGGCCGCCTCACGGCGCGCGATGCGGCTTCCGCGGATGTCATTGCGCGCAACTCTTCCATCACCAGCCTGTTGGCGGTCAGCGGCCGTGTGGCGACATTCTCCTCGCTCGCCGGCTTCGAGGCGCTGCTGCGCGGCCTCCCCGTCACCGTCCATGGCCGGCCGTTCTATGCCGGCTGGGGACTGACGACCGATCATGCATCCTTCGAACGGCGTGGCAGGCCGCGCAGTCTTGATGAACTTGTCGCTGCGGCCCTCATACGCTATCCACGCTACTGGGACCCGGTATCCGGGCTGCCCTGTCCGCCTGAGGCAGCTGTCGAGTGGCTTGGCGGGTCTGGCCGGTCCGCCGCCGGGGCTCCGCCTGCCTACCGCGCGCTCCTCGGGCGGGCGGTAATCTGGAGCCGCAGGGCCCTGCGGGCCGCAAGGATAGAGAGTGGCGGGCGATGAACGTCAGTGAAGCGATCCCGGAGAAAGGCCTTTCACGCTTTCTCTACGAAATGCGCGAAGG
>CAYMQH010000155.1:0-4424 GCA_964392525.1 uncultured Aestuariivirga sp. | reverse complement strand
ATGCAAGGGCCGGTGAGGAGTCGAGAAAGCGCATGCTGCTCGACACGGATATCGCGCACCTCACCCGCGCCCTTCCCCAATAGAGATATTTCTGCCTTTAGGGCAAAATTGGATTCACACTCTTTTTTGTGAATACAATTTTAAGTGTTACACCTCACCGGACAGGGCGCATCATGAGGGTTGTCCAGGCCGTTCTTGCACTTGCTTTTGTTGGGTTTTTTCCAGCGCTGGCCCATGCCGAGGTGACGATCACCCAGGCTGAAATCTCCTTCGGGTCGCTGAATGTGGACGGCACGGCGCCCCCTGGTCTGGAGGTGACATCGGTCGGAAGCGGCGAGGTCCGCTTCGCCAGCCAGACGGACGGAACCTTCGCATTATGACTGCATCATCGAGATCGATGACAAGAACCCCGCCACCGGCCCGGCCGTTGCGATGCTCGAAAACTGCGGGCCGCGCGGGTTTCCCGGCAGACCGGGTGAGCGGAGGGCACAAGGTCCAGCGGGTCCGCAAGGCCCGGCCGGTCCATCCGGAGCAGCGGGTTCTACCGGCCAGCAGGGCCCGGCGGGCGTGGCGGGTCAGGCAGGCCCGCCGGGTGGTCTCGCCATGATGTGGCGGAACGACCGTTTCCGCTCGAACGGCCCACTGCCCCGCATGTCAGGATCAACAAGGGTCACCGCCCATTTTGCTGTGCGCTCCGGTCAGAGGCGGCTTGTGGCCAACCCGATCAACCTCGCTCAGTGCAAGTTCGCACTCGCGGGTGACGGTCAGGCGGTTCTGATCAGGGTGCACGACACGCCCCAAATCCCAACCTGAGGGATGTGAGCAAGAAGGCCAGACGGTTCAGGCCGCACTGGCTGCGATCACGCCGCAGAGTTCTTCCACGATCCTGTGGACGAGCACTTCGTCATCACCCTCCGCCATCACGCGGATCACCGGTTCGGTGCCCGAGGGGCGGATGACAAGACGGCCGGAATTGCCAAGCCGGGATTCGGCATCGGCGATCATTTGGCGCACCTGCGTGTCCTGCAAGGGTGCGCCTGCCTTGAACTTCACGTTCTTCAGCACCTGCGGCAGCGGCGTGAACAGGTTGCACACTTCGCTCACCGGCTTTTCCATGCGCTTCACCTCCGCCAGCACCTGCAGTGCCGCAAGAAGGCCATCGCCTGTTGTGGAGAAATCGGAGAGCACGATATGGCCGGATTGCTCGCCGCCCACATTGTGGCCATGGGCACGCATGTGCTCCACCACATAGCGGTCACCCACCTTGGTTCGCGCCAGCGTCAGATTCTGTTCCGCAAGGAAGCGCTCGAGCCCGAGGTTGGACATGACGGTGGCCACCAGCCCGCCGCCGCGCAGCTCACCGCGCCGCGCCCAGGAAGAGGCGATCAGCGCCATCAACTGGTCGCCATCCACCACCCGGCCCCTGTCGTCCGCGATGATGACGCGGTCCGCATCGCCATCGAGCGCGATGCCGATGTCGGCGCGCAGTTCGCGTACCTTCTGGCACATGGTCTCGGGATGGGTGGAACCACAATTGTCGTTGATGTTGGTGCCGTCGGGTTCATTCCCGATCTGGATCACTTCCGCGCCCAGTTCCCACAGCGCCGTGGGCGCAACCTTGTAGGCCGCGCCATTGGCGGTATCGATGACGATACGCAACCCGTCGAGCGACATGTCTTTCGGGAACGTGCGCTTGGCGAACTCGATGTAGCGCGCCTGCGCATCCTCGATCCGCTTGGCACGGCCGATCGTGTCCGGCGCCGCCGGGGTCATGAGTGAGGGGTTATCCAGCATCGCCTCGATCTGCAGTTCCTCGCCGTCCGACAGCTTGAATCCATCGGGGCCGAAGATCTTGATGCCATTGTCCGCATACGGATTATGAGAGGCGGAGATCATGATGCCGAGGTCGGCGCGCATCGAACGGGTGAGCATGGAAACGGCGGGCGTCGGCACCGGGCCGAACAGGAACACATCCATGCCGGAGGAGAGGAGCCCCGCCGTCAGCGCATTCTCGATCATATAGCCCGACAGCCGCGTATCCTTGCCGATCACCACGCGGTGGCGGTGGTTGCCGCGGCGGTAGAGATTGCCAGCCGCCATGCCGATCTTCAGCACCATCTCAGCCGTCATGGCGCCTGCATTGGCGCGCCCGCGCACGCCGTCGGTTCCAAAATACTTGCGAGCCATCTGCCCTATCCCCTGCCTAGAGACCGCTGCGGTCCGGGTCTGCGGCGGCGCCCGCCACGGCAAGCGCCTCAACCGTTCCCTTTACATCATGAACGCGAAGAATGTGCGCTCCGTTAAGCGCCGACCACACCGCCCCGCCAACCGAGCCGTGAACGCGCTGGCCTGCAAGCTTCTCGCCCGTCAATGCGCCAATGAAGCCCTTGCGCGACAGGCCCATGAGCAGCGGAATGCCGAGGCCATGATAGAGCGTGAACTGGCGCAGCACGTCGAGATTGTGGCGGAAACTCTTGCCGAAGCCAATCCCGGGGTCACCGATGATGCGCTCGCGGGCGATCCCGGCGGAGACACAGGCCGCCACGCGGTCCTCCAGCCAGTCATAGACGTCGAGCGCCACGTCCTGGTACTGCGGGCTCAACTGCATGGTCTTGGGGTCACCCTGGGCATGCATGATGATGACGGGGCATTCGGCCTCCGCCATGGCGTTCAGCGCATCCGGCTCATAGGTGAGGGCTGCCACATCATTCACGATACGGGCGCCGGCCTTCAGGGCCTCACGCATCACGGCACCCTTGCGCGTGTCAACCGACACCTTGCAGCCCCTGGCCGCCAGCCCTTCGATCACCGGGATCACGCGCCGGAGTTCCTCATCGAGCGGAACGCCCTCGGAACCGGGCCGCGTCGACTCCCCGCCGACATCGAGGATATCCGCCCCGTCACGCGCCAGTTGCAGGCCATGCGCAATGGCGCGTTCGGTCTCGGCATTGCGGCCGCCGTCCGAGAAACTGTCGGGCGTGACATTGACGATGCCCATGATGATCGGGCGGGCAGGATCGAGAAAGCCGGGCAGCACGGTCTGGCGCGGCAGCCGCCCAGCCTCGAAGCGGCGCGCCACCTGCGCTCCGTTCCGTTCGCTGACCTCGATCATCGTGTAGGCGATGTCAGAAAGGCCGCCGAGCGATGCTCCGCGGCCTTCTGCAATCACGGCCCTCGCGTCAGGCCCGTAAACGAGCCCCGCAGGCCGGTAGTAGGTCTTGCTCATCAGGCCTGCGGCTGTGGTTCCATGCCGCCGGCACCCCCGGCCTTGGGCTGTCCCGTCGAGGGAACGGAGGATGACGACCGGCCCTTGCGGCTGCCATCGCCATCATCGCGCTTGGGCGGCGTACCGGCCAGAAGGTCCTTGATCTCCTCACCCGAGAGGGTCTCGTATTCGAGGAGGCCTTCGGCCAGCTTGACCAGTTCATGGTGCTTCTCGGTCAGGATGCGGCGGGCCTCATTCTGGCCGTCGAGCACCAGACGCTTCACCTCCTGATCGATCTTTTGGGACGTCTCTTCGGAGATGTTCTGGGTGCGCGACACGGAGTGGCCGAGGAACACCTCTTCCTGGTTCTCGCCGTAGGCAACCGTGCCGAGTTCGTCCGAGTAGCCCCAGCGCGTGACCATGGCACGGGCCAGGCGGGTAGCCTGCTCGATATCGGACTGAGCGCCCGAGGTGACATTCTCCTTGCCGAAGGTGAGTTCTTCCGCGATGCGGCCGCCCATCATGATGGCGAGGCGTGAGGTCATCTGCCGGTAGCTCATCGACAGGCGGTCACCTTCGGGAAGCTGCATCACCATGCCCAGCGCACGGCCGCGCGGAATAATGGTGGCCTTGTGCACAGGGTCCGCCTTGGGAACATTCATGGCGACCAGCGCATGGCCTGCCTCATGATAGGCGGTGAGCCGCTTCTCGTCTTCCGACATGGCCATGGAGCGGCGTTCGGCGCCCATCATGACCTTGTCCTTTGCCTCTTCGAACTCGGACTGGGTGACGATGCGCTTGTTACGGCGCGCCGCAAGAAGTGCCGCCTCGTTCACGAGGTTCGAGAGATCGGCGCCCGAGAAGCCCGGCGTACCGCGCGCGATGGTCTTGGCGTCCACGTCAGGCGCCAGCGGCACATTGCGCATGTGCACCTTGAGGATCTTCTCGCGGCCCTGCACATCCGGATTCGGCACGACGATCTGCCGGTCGAAGCGGCCCGGGCGCAGCAATGCGGGGTCGAGCACGTCCGGCCGGTTGGTGGCGGCGATCAGGATCACGCCCTCATTGGCCTCGAAACCATCCATCTCGACGAGCAACTGGTTCAGCGTCTGCTCGCGCTCGTCGTTGCCGCCGCCAAGGCCTGCACCACGATGGCGGCCGACCGCGTCGATTTCGTCGATGAAGATGATGCAGGGCGCATTCTTCTTGGCCTGCTCGA
>CAYMQH010000154.1:0-4474 GCA_964392525.1 uncultured Aestuariivirga sp. | reverse complement strand
AGTGGCGGCTGCGGTCGTGGGGCTGCGTTTCGGACGTGGTGATCGTCGTCTTCATATGCGTGTCCCGTGGGTCTTGCCGAAGTCTAGGCAGGAGCGGGCAGGCTTGCAACGGCTTCCGGGGCTTGTGCGCCACAGGTCAAATGAGGGTGCCCGGCCTGCAAAGACGGCCACCGGATGCCGACCCTAGTCTGGGAGGCTGGAAAGATGCGCATGTCAAACGCCACGGGGGGCACCGCCCGCCATGGTGCTGACAGGGGCGCAGCCACAAACAGCGAGGGCACCATGAAGGCCAAGGCAAAGTCAAAGGGCAGCAAGAGCAGTCCGAAGGTCGATCCGATCACGCTTTCCGTCGTGCGTGGCGTGCTGGAGACGACACAGCGCGAGATGACGCTGTCTCTCGAAAAGACGGCGCGCTCCTCGGTGTTCAACCTGGCGCATGACTATTCAACCGCGCTGTTCAACGCAAAGCCGGAGATGATCCTGCAGGGGCAGGATATCCCGATCCATCTCGGCTCGCTCATTCCTGCCATGAAGTCTGTCGCCAAGTTCTTCGAGGGCGACATCCACGAGGGTGACCTGATCCTCCACAATGATCCGGCCTTCGGCGGCAGCCACGCCATTGATACCTGCATGTACAAGCCGGTGTTTTACAAGGGCAAGCTTGTCTACTGGACGGTCTGCAAAGGTCACCTGACCGACATCGGAGGCCCGGTGCCAGCGGGCTATAATCCGAATGCCAAGGAAATCTATGCGGAGTGCCTGCGCATTCCGCCGGTGAAGATCTGGGACCGCGGCAAGCCGCGCCATGATGTGCTCAACATGATCCTCACCAACATGCGTGCAAGGCGTGACCAGGAAGGTGACTTCAATGCTCTGATCGGCGCATGCCAGGTGGGTGAGCGCAACCTCATCGCCATGCTGGACAAATATGGCGAGAAGACTGTCGATGCCTGTATCAACGAGCTTCTCGACATGGCCGACCGCCACATGCGTACCCTCATCAAGTCGGTGCCGGATGGCACCTATGAGGGAGTTGCCATTCTGGAGGATGCCGGCCACGGTTTTGGTGACTTCGAGATCAAGGCCACCGTGACCATCAAGAAAGACGCCTGCCACATCGTCATCGCGTCTCCGCCGCAGATTCCCTATTTCATCAACTCCTATGAGGGGAACTCGCATTCAGGCGTCTATCTGGGGCTCATGATGTTTGCGGCCCTGCCGCCGCCTTACAATGAAGGGCTCTACCGCTGCGTCTCTGTCGATTTCGGGCCAAAGGGCACAATCTGCAATGCGCAGGAACCGGCCCCTCACATGAACTGCACGACGACGCCCATGGAAACGCTGACGGATGCCGTGCGCCTTGCCTTCGAAAAGGCCATGCCGTCCAAGGTGTCGGCCAGCTGGGGCCATGCCAACGGCCTCAACATCGCCGGCTGGGATTCGCGCACTAATGAAGAGTTCGTGACCATGGTGCTTGCCACCATCATCTCGGGCGGTGGTGCAACGCCCAAGCAGGATGGCTGGCACGCCGTAGGCCCCGAGTGCTGCTTCGGCGCGCTGACATCGGGTGATGTGGAGTTGCTGGAGTATTCTTACCCGATCATCATCCATAAATATGCGCTGATGACGGACAGTGGAGGTGCTGGCAAATTCCGTGGGGGCTCCGGCACTGCCTGGGAGGTAGAGCCGCTCGACAAGGAGATGCTGTGCATCGGTTTCGGCGAAGGCCGCCGCATTCCTGCCATGGGCGCTGCGGGCGCCAAATCTCAGGACATCGACTCGAAGGTCGGCCGCGTGGAGCTGAAGCGCAGCGGCAAGGTGGAGTTGAAGCGAACCAACATCATGGAGACAATCCAGCCGGGAGATACCGTGACCAACATGAACCCCGGCGGTGGCGGCTATGGCAACCCCTTCGAGCGGCCCATCGAGAAAGTGGTGTGGGACGTGAAGAACGGGCTCGTCTCCATCCGTGGCGCGAAGGAAGATTATGGCGTTGTGATCGCCGATCCCGAAACACTGGATGTCGACATGGCTGCCACGCGGCGGCTTCGGTCAGCGGCATAGGCAAGGAAGGGATCAGAACATGCGTACGCAATATCGTCTCGGCATCGACGCGGGCGGCACCTTCACCGATTTCGTCGTGGCCAACCGCGCCAGCGGCGAAGTCAAGCTGTTCAAGGCGCTCTCCACCCCATCCGACCCGACAAAGGCCATCGAGAATGGCCTGAAGCTGATCTCGGAAGATTTCGGCATCAGCCCGTCTGACCTCGTGTCGAACTGCGATCTGTGCATCAATGGCACCACCGTTGGCCTCAATGCGCTCATCACCCATCGCGGCGGCAAGACGGGCCTCATCTGCACGGCGGGCCATGAGGATTCGATCGAGATCCGTAACGGCCACAAGGAAGACGGCTTCCGCTACGATCCGGAGTACCCGGCTGCCACCATGCTGGTGCCGCGTTACCTGCGCAGGGGTGTGCGCGAGCGTGTGCTTTCCGATGGCTCGGTCCGCCTCGCCATGGAGGAGGCGGATGTGCGCGCCGCCTGCGAACTGTTCCGCAAGGAAGGGATCGAGACAGTAGCCATTTCCTTCGTGTGGTCGGTGCTCAATCCCGCGCATGAGCGCCGCGCGGCGGAGATCGTACGCGAGATGCTGCCCGATGCGGTGCTGACGGTAGGCTCGGAACTCTATCCGCAGGTGCGCGAATACACACGCACTTCGACTGCGGTGGTGAATGCCTATCTGGCGCCGGTGATGCGGCGTTATGTGAGTGCGGTTGATGCTTATTTCCGCTCGCTCGGCGCCAGGCAGCCGGTGCGTTACTTCCAGTCGAATGGTGGCCTCGCCATCGGCCAGGCGATGACTGACCGCTCGGTCTACGCCATCAACTCAGGTCCCGCCTCGGCCCCTCAGGCGGGCCTCTATGTCTGTGCGCCGTTCAAGAAGAAGAACGTCATCACGGTGGACATGGGCGGCACGTCCTTCGACATCACCCTGACGAAGGATGGCCATACCAACCTCAACAAGAACATCGACTTCCTGCGCTACAGGATCGGCGTGCCGATGATCCAGGTGGAAACGCTGGGTGCTGGCGGTGGCTCGATCGGCTGGATCGACTCGCTGGGCCTCATTCAGGTTGGCCCCCAGTCGGCGGGCTCGGAGCCAGGCCCCGCCTGCTATGGGCAGGGCGGAACGGAGCCGACGACATCGGATGCGAATCTGGTGCTGGGATATCTGAACCCGGATGGCCTGCTGGGCGGCAAGCTGCCGCTCGATATCGAGAAGGCCCGCAAGGCGGTGAAGAAGGTGGCCGATCCGCTGGGCATTTCGGTGGAGCGCGCGGCCTATGGCATGTACACCATCGTCAACAACAACATGGTGAACGGCATCCGCCGCGTCTCGGTGGAGCGCGGCTATGACCCGCGCGACTTCGTGCTGGTGGGGGCAGGCGGTGCGACTGCCGCTCACATCACCGCACTGGCGCGCGAGATGGGCATCGACACCATCATCCTGCCGAAGCTCGCCTCCGGCCTTTGCGCCTTCGGGCAGATCATCTCGGATGTGAAGTATAACTACATGGCCACTGCGCCGGTGCGGCTGGACAATGTGGCGGCCTACAAGCGCATCGACAGGCTGTTTGGCGAGATCGAGAAGCAGGGTGTGGCACATCTGAAGTCGGACGGCTTCAAGGCGGGCCAGATCGACGTCAAGCGCAGCCTCGACATGCGCTACGTGGGCCAGGTGCATGAATGCACGGTGGACATCGGCACCTTCCCGATCAACGAAAAGACCATCGAGAAGGTGAAGGAGGCGTTCCACCGCCGCCACGAGGAACTCTATACCTACTCCGAGCGCCACAATGCGGTGGAAGTGGTCAACATCGAGTCGACTCTCTATGGCCGCATCGAGAAGCCGAAATCGCCGAAGCTCGCCAGGGGCGCAACCCTGGCGAAGGCCTTGAAAGGCTATCGCAAGGCGGTCTTTGAGGCGTCGGGCAAGGCCACCAAGACCCCCATCTACGATGGTTCGAAACTTGGCACCGGTGCTGCCCTTGCCGGCCCGGCCATCATTGAGGAGGTGACGACCACGATCGTCATCGAACCAGGCTGGATGGCCAAGCTTGATGCCAGCGGTTCTTACGTGATCACCCGCAAAAAGCGGTGAACAGCAGCACAGGGGGCGGTCCATGCTTGCCGGAGCGCCCCTTGTCCCTAGCCTACATTGAGACATCCGTGCCGAAGTGGTAGCAAGTCCCCATGAATGGGGTAGCCGCAGGGAAGATCGGAACGCCGGCCATAGTGGCGCGGCGCAAGCTCAGGGTTCTTGGAACGGGCATCACCCTTCTGGAGCCGATCCGCCGTCAGGCGGAAGCGGACCTTGGTTTCGACATTTCCTTTGAGGTCCACAACTTTAACAATTGCCAGCGCCGCGCCGCCCTGAGCCCGGCGGATTATGACATCTACGACCAGTGCT
>CAYMQH010000153.1:0-4521 GCA_964392525.1 uncultured Aestuariivirga sp. | reverse complement strand
ACGCTGCTGGCGGAGGCGAAGCTGCGCAATCCCGAGGTGCGGCGCGGCAGCATGTTCGGCTCACCCGCGCTGTTTCTCGGGCGGCGCATGATCGGCTGCGTCTTCGGCCCCAACATCGGCCTCAAGGTTCCGGCGGAGGTGGCGGCACAGGCAATCGCCTCTCAATCGGCCACGCATTTTCGCCCTTATGGAAAGAAGGCCATGCGCGAATGGATCGAACTCGACGGACGCGCCCTCGCCCGGCACCTGGACCTCATTGAACAGGCAATCCACTTCGCCGCACAGGAAAAACAAACATGACTGACTCTGCACTGAGCACGGTTGAGCGCCGCTTTGGCATCGCCTCAGGTGAATATCCCTTCCACAGCAACTTCCTCAGCATTGGCAGCGCACGTCTGCACTATGTGGATGAGGGCGAAGGACCGGTGCTGCTCATGCTGCATGGCAATCCGGCCTGGTCTTTCCTCTACCGGCGGCTCATCAAGGCCTTTTCGCCGAACTTCCGCTGCGTGGCGGTGGATCTCGCGGGCTTCGGCCTGTCGGAGCCGCCGCCGGGTTTCACCTTCACGCCGGAAGAGCAGGCCCGGCTGGTGGCGGGTCTGATCGATGCGCTGGATCTCCGCAACGCCACATTGATCGCTCATGACTGGGGTGGCCCCATCGGCCTCTCGGCCATGCTCAAGTCTCCTGGCCGCATCACGCGGCTATGCCTTGGCAACACATGGTGCTGGCCGGTGAATGGCGACTTTCATTTCGAGTGGTTCTCGAAGCTGATGGGCGGCCCGATCGGCCGTTTCGGATCAGAACGCTTTACCCTGTTCGTGAACATGGTCATGCCCAGTTCGATGCGGCGGCGCAAGCTCACCGCCGCTGAAATGCATGCCTATCGCGCACCCTTCGCCAATGGCCGGGCCCGCACGCCGCTGCATGTCTTCCCGGCACAGATTACCGGCGCGGGGGCCTGGCTGGCGGAACTGGAGCGCGGCGTGGCGCAGTTCAAGGGCCCGGTGCATTTCATCTGGCCGGAAAATGACATCGCCTTCCGCGCCAAGGAACTTGCACGCTGGCAGGCCATGTTCCCGCATGCGAGCGTCACCCGCATTCCCCGCTGCGGGCACTTCCTCTGGGAAGATGCGCCGGAGGACTGCGAGGCGGCGTTGCGGGCGTCTCTCGCGGCCTGACCCTGTCAGCCGAGGAAGATATCGAACAACAGCTTCGCGTTCAGCGCGATGATGATGGCGGCGATGACCCCTGCAGATACGGTGAGCCAGCGGGGTGACACCAGTTCGCCCATCTTTGCCGTGTCACAGGTGAACATGACGAGCGGCACGATGGCGAAGGGAAGCTGGAAGGCCAGCACCACCTGGCTCAGGATCAGGAGCATGCCGGTGCCCTCCGCGCCGTAATACAGCGTCACAGCCGCCGCTGGCACGATGGCGACAATGCGGGTGATGAGACGGCGCAGCCATGCGGCCAGCTTGATGTCGAGAAAGCCCTCCATCACGATCTGGCCCGCCATGGTTGCGGTGACGGTGGAGTTGAGGCCGCAGCACAGCAGTGCGATGGCAAAGAGCTTGGGTGCCAGAAGCGACCCCACCAGCGGTGCCAGCATGGCATGCGCTTCACCGATCTCGGCCACGGCGGTGCGGCCCGAGGCATGGAAGGTGGCGGCAGCGAGGATCAGGATCGAGGCATTGACGGTGAGCGCGAACATCAGCGCGATGGTCGAATCCCAGGTGGCGAATTTGAGTGCTTCGCGCTTCTCAGGCAGGCTCTCGCCATAGGCGCGCGTCTGCACGATGCCGGAGTGGAGATAGAGATTATGCGGCATGACGGTGGCGCCGATGATGCCCAGCGCCAGATAGAGCATCGCGGGGTTGTCCACGATCTCCACCGTCGGGGCGAAGCCCAGGATCACTGCGCCCCAGTCCGGGTCAGCAAGTGCGATCTGCACGAAGAAGCAGGCGAAGATGACAGCCAGCAGCGCAATGATGAAGGCCTCGATGTAGCGGAAGCCGAGGCGCTGCAGCCACAGGATGAGGAACACGTCGAGCGCGGTAATGAGCACGCCCAGTTCCAGCGGAATGCCGAAGAGCAGGTTGAGGCCAATGGCCGTGCCCACCACCTCCGCAATGTCGGTGGCGATGATGGCCACTTCCGCAAAAATCCACAGGACGAAGGCTACCGGCCGCGGATAGGCGTCACGGCAGGCCTGAGCCAGATCACGGCCGGAGCCGATGGCGAGGCGCGAACACAGCGACTGCAGGATGATAGCCATGATGTTCGACATCAGCGCCACGGTGAGCAGCGCATAGCCGAACTGCGCGCCGCCCGCGATGGACGTCGCCCAGTTGCCCGGGTCCATATAGCCCACGGCCACCAGATAGCCGGGGCCAATGAAGGCCATGGCGCGGCGGAAGGTCGATCCGTTGGGCGAAAGCTGGATCGAGCGGAAGACATCGACTAGCGCCGGCTCACCACGCGAACGCCGCCAGCCTCCTCCGCCTGTGTTTGCCTCAGCCGGTGTCACGACGTCTTCACGCATCGTTCAAGTTTAGCATGGGCTAAACTTTGTGCAACATACTCGTTGAGATCCGCCGCCGGGATGTCCGGTCAGGCCACCGCTATCCGAAGTGATGCATCAGCAGCGTTGCCAGCACCACCATCCCGGCCCCGCCCACCCGCGTGATCATCTGTGAAAAGGGCATCAGGTTCATACGGTTGGAGGCGGACAGGATGGCCACATCCCCCGTGCCACCCAACCCGCTGTGACAGGCCGATACGATGGCGGCCTCCACCGGATGCAGGCGCATGACGAAGCCCATCGCAAAGCCGGTCGATATCATCGCGAGCACGGTGACAGCGCAGACGATGAAGTAACCCGGCGTCAGCGCCAGCAACAACTGGTCCCATGAGATGTAGATCGCGCCAAGCCCCACGAGCACAGCGGGAGTCAGGTTGAGGGCCACGAACTTGTAGAACTGGTAGGCGCCCAGCTCCATGGTGACGGGCATCAGGCGGAGGAGTTTCACGGCAGCCACCGCGATGATCATCATGACGGGCCCGGAAATCCCCGTGAGCGGGGCCAGCAGTTCCCCCAGCGTATAGAAGCTGCAAACAAGAAGAAGGCCAGCACCCATCAGCGCCAGATCATAGGCCTCATGATGGGTCTCGACCGGGGGGTCTTTCCCGTCGGCCATCTTCACCAGCTGTCCCTTGCCGGAAAGGGACGGATAGCGCTCACCGAACTGCGCCAGCAACCCCGCCGCGAGGATCGCCACGACGTTCCCGATCATCGCCGCCGGAATCATGGTTGCGACGAGTTCGGCCTGCGGTTTTCCCGTGATCGCCGCATAGCCCACCGACAGGGGAAGGATCCCCTCCCCCACACCACCACTGAGAATGGGAATGATGATGAAGAAGAAGGTATGTCCCAGCTCATAGCCAAGCAGCGCACCGGCCGTCATCCCCGCTGCCACCGCCACGGCCGTTCCAACGATCAATGGTACCCATACCCTCAGAAATCCGATGCCAAGCACCCGATGGTCGATACCCATGATGCTGCCAACAACAAGGCTGGCAATATAGAGATAGAGAAGATTGTCGACTTTCATCGCCGACTTGACGGCCGTCAGCATGTCGGGCTGAAAAAGCCCGTAACCAACAAGCGCTGCGGGCACGAACAGGCACAGGATTGCTGGGCCGCCGATGCGGCTCAGCACCGGTATCTTACGGCCGATATGATCGAGAAAAAGGCCGGCCAGCATCATCACCGCCAGGCCGCCAATCAGATCATTGGGGAGGCGGTGAAAATAGGCAGCAAGGCAGACGACCACCACCGCCGCCATGTAGACCGGAACAGGGACGGTGCCGAATTTCCAACCCATCACCCGGTCCCGTAATGTCATAGCACCAGTCTTCATGTGTCCCATCCCCCTCAGAACGCCGCCTATACAAGCGCAGTCTCTCGCCTGCAAAGCAAGCCTGAAAGCAGAACCAAGCAGCCAGCCCTGCACTTCACCAGTAGCGAAGCTTGGTCTGATGGGCTAAGCCCGAAATAGAAAGGAGTTTCACCTTGGCATTGCGGACGAAAAAGCAGGGCACAGCCCGACTCCGCTCGGCGGCGTTCCGCCGGATCAGGGCCGACCACCAGTCGGAACTGGCGGAGGACTATGTCGAACTCATCGCCGACCTGATCGATGAGAAAGGCGAGGCGCGCGGTTCTGACGTGGCCATGCGCCTGGGCGTCTCAAACGCCACCGTGGTGAAAACCCTGAAACGCCTGCAGGACGCGGGCCTCGTGACACAGGAACCCTACCGCTCCATCTTCCTCACCGGCGACGGCTGGAAAATGGCCGAGGATGGCCGCCGCAGGCACAAGATCGTTGAGGCATTCCTGCTGGCATTGGGCGTATCAGAGGACACCGCCCGCATTGACTCCGAAGGCATCGAACACCACGTCAGCGACGAAACGCTTCGCGCCATGGCCCGCTTTC
The DNA here is from genome assembly GCA_964392525.1 of uncultured Aestuariivirga sp. Classification (GTDB taxonomy): domain Bacteria; phylum Pseudomonadota; class Alphaproteobacteria; order Rhizobiales; family Aestuariivirgaceae; genus Aestuariivirga. Next base: position 25 of record CAYMQH010000153.1, on the reverse strand, counting down.
TGGCGCGGAAGGTGATTTAGGGACA
>CAYMQH010000152.1:0-4537 GCA_964392525.1 uncultured Aestuariivirga sp. | reverse complement strand
CTCCGAAGGCAGAGGTCACAGGTTCGAATCCTGTCGGGTGCGCCAAATTATCTTAACAATATCAATTATTTGAGTTCTCAACAAATCCTGCCTTTCCGATTTGTTCACTTCTTGTTCTTGTTGCAAAAGCTTTATAGATTTGCCGCTTCCTGCGAACAAATGTCCGTCATCATTGGACGATTTGGAACGGCGGTCGTATTCGGACAACACGAGCCAAACCGAAGAGCGCAGTGATGTACGCGGCGGTGGGCGAGTGGCTGCGCGGCTTAGATGCCGCCTGTGCCGATTTCCTCGCGCGAGGTGTACGCATAAAAGACGTGATCCTGAACATCCTGGCGCGCAGCCCGCGATTCAGCCCCGCAGCCGCTGATGCTGACCTGGGCCACCCTTCGCCCCGTCCGGCGACCAGTTGCTGTTCCACCTGATCATCAAGCTCTACGAGCAGCCCGTCATCATCGTCACGACGAACCACGCCTTCAGAGAGTCGCAGACGGTCTTCGGAGAGACTACGATGGCCACTACGCTCTTCGACAGGCTGACCCACCACTGCGACATAATCGATAACGGCAGAGGCTGCTGGAGGATTAGAGCGGAGCCTCACAACATCTCCCAAGACACCCCCTGGGCACATCCATCACATCAAAACAGCGGATCCCGTTTCAATGCCGATCGGCATTTGATATCCATGTCAGTGCCTTGAGAATACAGCTACGGGCTTTCCCGGTTCCAAGCCTCAGGGCGCGTTCTCGAGCTTTCCAGCGTGTACACACTCTGCACCTTCAGGAAGTTCCTTTCCCGGAACGAATGAGGCAAGGGCGATCATGCTCCAGCCTCCGTCTTTGTCCTGCATGAAGGTGGCAAGATTGGCTGATTTGCCAGCCCGCAGCTTCGTCTGCTGCATGAGAACCCGTTCACTCATTGTTTGATGATAGACCGACACCACGAGAAGCGAGTCGTTACGCGTTACAACCGTATCAGTGAATGTCGTTTCGGGAAGTTTCGTCGGCTTCTTTCTTTCGGCAAGACTGGTATAACCTACGCCACTGGCGCTCTGGTACTGCAGTTGCGAATTCAGGATCGGCGCAGCATCCCCCTGAACCAGCAGATCATAGAACCTCCTCATGAGCCCCTCGCCCAGTGCCTGGTCTTCGGGGCTCGCTGAAGACTCAAGTCCATTATCAAAGATCGGATCCTTGTCGCATATCGCTGCCACCGGGGTGTTGAAATTGGCGTGGCTCAGTAGTTTCCAACGCGAATCCGCTTCGCTCCAGTGAAATGCGGTCAATCGTGGAGCCTTGTCCTTGCTCATCACAAGCGCCGCATCCAGAAGGGTCTCCGTCGTTCTCACTGAATACCGCACCACAAGCACGTTGCCGGACGGGCGCGCCTCGCGAACATCACCGATCTCGAAGTCATCGACATCTGCGGGAAGATAGGTTTCTGCGGTGTAACGTTCGCCAGATGATCTCTGAAGCTGAAACGCCTGGTCAAGGAATGGCCTCACCAGTTTCTTGGATGCGTCATCTTGCTCAGGGGTGGTGCCTACGGTATCTGCCGGGCTTCCCGTGTCGGACAAGAGGTCAAAAAAGGCATTGGCCAGTTGCTCTCCCGTAGCGTTCCGGTCGCTGAATACCTGTTCATAGTGTGCCTCTGATGCCATGGACGCATTCACGACACCCACTGAAAGGGCCACGGAAATGGCGAAGCCAAGGCCACTGGCCGCCAGCTTTAAAGGAAACACCCACACCCTCCTGATGATGATACTTATCAAGGCTGCCATGATCCTGCTCAGTTTGCAAGCCAATGGGCGGACCTCTGAAGCGGGCTTGTAAGTTCTCAACTCCATGGTGATCATTGCCAAGTTGATCATTTTCCGAAGTGGGACGAACAGAGTATGCCAGGTGGCTACATGCCCGTTACCCGTTGGAATGCCGATGAGTTGAAGTCTTCTTCCAGTGCCGCCCTTCCGGGCCGGAATTCGCGTTTGCCCAGCATGACCGCAAGGACGCACGTCAGTCATTCAGGCTCAGTCCGGCACATGGCAGCGCCATGATAACCATGGCCCATGTCACGATCGCAACCCATGACAAGCACGCCAAGATCGGCGTGGGCAGCGCGGTGACCGGCCACGGATCACAAGTTGCCACAGAGATCGTCCGCCAACCCAAACTCGGCAAGGGCATCTGAGGCTTCAGAGTGAAACCCGCTTCCGGCGCACCGGAGATTCAACGCCTGTCTTCGATCGCGGCGGTGTCGACGCCGAGGCCATGCCGAAGCGGACCCAAGTGCTTTTCATAACGCCGCCAACGGCCAACCGACGAGTCATAGAGGGGCTGTCGCACCTGCCAGCGGGATGCGGTGCTCACATGACCCGCCTGCTTATGATAGTTGAGGCAGTTCGGATCCCACGGGAGATCTAGGAATGCCACGAGTTGCCGCGCCGTTGCCTCGAAATCGGAGATGACCTGCTCATAAGGGCAGTCATGAATTGGCAGCGGCAGAACCGCGCTCCAATGGTCCATGAGTAAGTCATACTCACTATAGTACGCGCCCAGTATTTCAAGATCTTTTGCATAGCTGTGCTGGTTGATATAGCTCTGCATGTAAAGGGAGACACATGTATCCATCGGGTTTCTGCGGCAATGGATGATGCGTGCCTTGGGAAACATCAACGCCACCAGCCCGAGCCATTGGAAGTTATGCGGCATCTTGTCGATGATCCGGGTATGGGCTGGATCGGCCTTGCTATAAGCCTGACTGTAAGCCTCTCCCATGCGGCTGACATCATCAGCGCCAAGCGTGCGGATGCCGTCGACGAGTGCCTGAGGGTTGGCCTGCACCCACCCAAGCCCGGCTGCAATCCGGGCAAGATGTGGCAATTCACCAAGCCCTTCGACCAGATGATGACTCGCCAGAACCTGTTCCACCAGCGTGGTACCCGAACGCGGCATGCCGACGATGAACACCGGGCGCTCGTCCTGCAGCCCGAAGTCCTGCCGCTCGAGAAAGAACTCCCGCGTGAACAAGCGCTTCATGGCGGCGTAGCGTTCCTTGTGCTGCGCCATGCTGAAACTTGATTTCAGCAACCTCTTTCCTGCCATGAAATGGCTGACCGCATCATCGTACCGGCCCAGATCATTGCAAATCTTGCCATAGGCGTGATGGAGCCTCGAGCGGTCTTCATCCAGCATGGACCTGCCAGACAACAGTTCCTCGATCTCTCCGATAAGGGGCTCGGGACCGCTGAATCTTCTCACCTCCGCAAGGCCGCATAATGCGGCCAGTGCATTGCGGTCCAGCATCCGCGCCTTCTCATACTTCTCCTGAGCGGCGGCGAATTTTCCGGAGCGCGACTCGATGTCAGCGAGGCCAACCCAGGCTTGCGCATGATCCGGCTTCAAGCTGATGGCCTTCTGATAACTTTCAACCGCCTCCTCGAAGCGTTCGAGTTCCTGCAGGGCCGTTCCGCGATTGCTATATGTCTGGGCATGATTGCGGTTGAAGGTAAGGGCTCGGTCAAAACAGGCTAGCGCTTCATCAAATCTCCGCAGTTCCTTGAAGATATTGCCGAGATTGTTGAGCGCCTCAAGATAGTTTGGTTTCAGCTTGATGGCGCGGACAAAACTTTCCTGCGCAGCCTGCCAGTTCTTCGCATCCTTCAGAATGACGCCCAGGCTGTTATGGATTTCCGCCATTCCTGGGTTGAGGCGGATCGCTTCGGTGCAGGTCGATTGGGCGTCCTCAAGCCTGCCAATTTCCCTCAGGGCATTGGCCTTGTTGCAATAAGCTTCGGCGAAATCCGGTTTCAGTTCGATCGCCTTGCCGAAATCGTTGAGTGCCATCTCCAGCTTGCCGCAAGCCTGAAGCGCCAATCCACGACTGTTGTACGCGGCCGGAATGCTGTTTCTGAGCTTTATCGCTCGTGACAGGATTGGAATGGCTTCACCGGCATTACCGGCCTGATAAGTCGCCAGCCCCTTGAGATGCAGTGCATCGAAGCTATCAGGAGACATCAGAAGTACCTGATCGTAACCCCTGATGGCGTCACGCAGTTGCCCTTTCTGATGGAGTTCGAGCGACTTCTGCAGGAGTTGTCTGTTGGCTGGGTTCATTCCATCAACTCGGTTGGCACAGCGGCTGGCCCTTCAAAACTTGATCCATTGTCTGCACCGCTACGTCGTGCCCCGGGGCTCACCTGGCAAACGATGGCATGAAGATACTTACCGCAGCAACGGCGGGGTTTCAATTGCGCCAGACGTGCAGCATCCTCATGAAATAACGGCGGCCCACACCCGGCAGACGACCAAGCTGACGCTCACCAGGTAGAAAGCGAAAAACCCAGGCTTTATGGTTGAACCACACCCAGGCCTGCGGCGCGGCATCCCGCTGGGCGATATTCGGATCGAGCAGGGAAGGCGAGCGATGCTCCAGGCAGTCATCCGGTCCTGACGGGAAGCCCGGGCTGTTCCGGAAGACACCTAGACCAGCATCGACAGCGGCATCTCGATATAGCCCCTGAACGCCTGAAGCGCCTGAG
>CAYMQH010000151.1:0-4572 GCA_964392525.1 uncultured Aestuariivirga sp. | reverse complement strand
GGGCCCATGAAGGTCTTGTAGTAGAAGCCGGACTGGAACAGCGGGGCGAGCGCCGAATTCACCGCCATCATGTCGAAATCAGGAGAGGGCCAGGCATTCTGCGAGCGCGCCACGAGGCCGTCCGTCAGTTCCACCATGGTGGCGGCGATGTTGGGCTCGGTATAAGCGCCTTCGCCGATGGTGAAGAGGCCATTCGGCTCCTCGATGCCGGCGGATACGATTCCGCGCGGGCGGTGATACTTGAAGCTGCGGGCCACCAGCACCCTGTTGCTGGCAAGCAGTGCCGAGGCCAGCGTATCGCCCGCAAGACCGGAGAGTTCAGCACCGTCATAACGGGCAGACACCGGCTTTCTGCGGTCGATACGGCCACCGTCGGGCAAGCGGCGGAACGTCCTCATGACACAACCCCGCCGATCTCGTTGGTTGCGGTGTTGCGGTCCAGCTTGAACCAGCGGCGGCAGCCAAGGACATGCTGCCAATATTCCGTATGCGGACCTTTCGGATTGTCAAACAGGAAGTAGTAATCATGCCATGCTTCAAGATCGCCCGTACCATGCGCCGGGCGCTGCTTGGAGGCATCTCCGCCATAGCGGAATTCGGAATAGTCGCGTTCGCCGCAGTATGGGCACGGGATCATCATTGCTTGTAGGTCCAGTTGCCGAGGCCAAACTCGTCGAGTTCCTTGCCCTTTTTGAAACGGTCGAGGGCGAAGTCGCGGTTCAGCTCATGTTCTTCATCATGCGCGATGGTATGCGAGAAGGTCCAGCCCGAGGCGGGTGTTGCCTTGAAGCCCTGATAGCACCAGCCGCCGTTCAGGTAGAGGTTCTTCACATCGGTGCGGCAGATGAAGGGGCTGCCATCGGGCGTCATGTCCTGAATGCCGCCCCAGTGGCGCAAGAGCCTGAGGCGCGAGATGAACGGCATGAGCGAGACAGCGCATTCCGCCACCGTCTGGATGCGTGGGAACTGGCCGCGCTGCGTATAGGTGTTGAATCCGTCGATATGGGCGCCGAACACAAGGCCGCCCTTGTCGGACTGAGAAAGATAGAACAGCTCCGCGCCCCACGAGACGACATGGTCGACAATGGGCTTCACGGGCTCCGTCACGAAGGCTTGCAGGATGTGGCTTTCGACGGGAAGCCTGAGGCCCGCCATGCGCGCCACGTGGCTGGTGTGGCCCGCGACGGCGATGCCAACCTTGCCGGCATTGATGCGCCCGCGCGAGGTTTCAACGCCGGTGATCCTGCCGCCCTCGATGTTGAAGCCGGTGACGTCGCAATTCTCGATGATGTGGACACCCAGCGCAGAGGCCGCGCGGGCATAGCCCCAGGCCACCGCGTCATGGCGCACCGTTCCGGCGCGCGGCTGCATGATGGCGCCATAAATGGGCCAGCGCGCGTCACTTGAGTAGTCGAGATAGGGCAGAAGCTTCATCACCTCGCCGCGGTCCAGGAGTTCCGCGTCGATGCCATTGAGGCGCATGATGTTGCCGCGCCTGGCGAACACATCCATCTGCACCGGGCTCACCGCCAGCACGATCTGGCCGCGCTGCGACACCATGCAGTTGAAATTCAGGTCGTGGGAGAGGCCCTCCCACAGCTTCAGCGAATGCTCGAAGAAGGCCGTGTTGCCACCGATCATGTAGTTGGAGCGGATCAAGGTGGTGTTGCGACCCACATTGCCGGAGCCGATATAGCTCTTCTCAAGCACGGCAACATTCCGGATGCCGTGGTTCTTGGCGAGGTAATAGGCGGTGGCAAGCCCATGGCCGCCGCCGCCGACGATCACCACGTCATAGGAGGATCTGGGCTCGGGCGAGTCCCACGCCTTCGGCCAGGGAAGGTCCGGCTGGATGGCATGGCGCGCAAGGGCGAGAGCTGAGTAATTCTGTGTCACGGTGACAAGTTGCTATCAGAACTGAGGCCGCCTCGGCAAGGTCAAGAAACCTCACCGCCCACGGCGTTCCGCCCACTCCGCAAGGACATAGGCAAGAATGCCCAGCCCGGCGAAGCCGGCCACCAGCGGAATGACCGTGCCGTCATAGAGTTGGCCGATATAGCCCCCGGTCAGGATGGCGGTGAGCGAGGCGAGTGCCGCTGAAATGGCCGCCGCCATGCCTGCAATGCGGCCCATCGGCTCCAGCGCAAGGGCGTTGAAATTGCCAAACAGCAGCCCGCTGAAGAAGAACGTGACGAACAGGAATGCGGCAAGTGCCCAGAGCGGCGGATGGCCGTTCAGCATCAGGCTGGCGATCAGGAATACGCCCGACAGCGCCAGAAAGCCTTTCAGCGCCAGCGAGGAGAGCCTGCGCATGCCGTAGCGCATGACGAGCTTGGCATTGACCATCATGGCCAGCGCCATGCCGCCCGCAAAAAAAGCAAACCACAGCGCGAAATAGGCCCCTTGCCCATATTGCTCGGCAAAAATCTGCTGCGAGGTGCCGAGATAGCTGATGAAGGCGCCAAAGATCATGCCGGAGGCCAGCGTATAGCCCATGGCAATGGGACTTTTCACCACCTCTCCGGCCGCCGACAGAAGTTGCCGGACAGACAGCGCTGCGCGGCGGTCGGGCGGCAGGGTTTCCGCCTGCCGGAACCACATCCAAATACCCGCCAGAATGGAGATGGCGAATAGCCCGGCAAAGATCATGCGCCAACTGGCAAGGAACAGAACGAGTTGCCCGATGCTGGGCGCCAGCATCGGCACCAGCATGAACACCATCATGACAAAGGACATGATGCGTGCCATCGCGGCCCCTGACTGTCCGTCACGCACCATGGCGATCGACACGATGCGCGGCGCGGAAGCGCCAAAGCCCTGGATGAAGCGGCCGACCAGCATCATGGGAAAGCTGCTGGAGAACAGGCAGACGAGCGAACCCAGCGCATAGAAGACAAGCCCCACCACGATGGTGGGCTTGCGGCCCATGGAGTCTGACCACGGGCCATAGATCATGGTGCCGAGCGTCAGCCCGGCGAAGAAGGTGGTGATGATGTACTGGCGGCTGTTCGGGTCAGCAGCGCCGAGTTCCTGGGCGATGGACCCGATGGCGGGCAGCATGGCGTCAATCGACATCGCCACCATGGCGTTGAGCAACGCCACAAGGAAGATGAACTCCACCGAAACAGCAGGCGTCTCCCGCATCACGTCACATAGTTCAACATGCGGAGCACGTCGAAGTAGTCGCCCGTCTCATAGCGGAGGGTACGGTTACCGATATGCACCATGCCCGGATACCACTGGTGGCGTGCCGCCAGCACCGGGTTCGAATAGGTGATCTCAAGGGTGACATGCTCCGGAACATCAAGCAGTGAAGCTTTCAGGTCGCCGCGCAGCGCCGCAGCGGCACCCTCGCGGATGGCTTTGCAGGCCGCCGCCGGCGCCATGGATATGGTGGACTGGCCGCGGCCCTCCTTCACCGCGCAGCGTACCACATTGGGGTTCACCTCCGCGATCTCCGCCATCAGCCCGCGGTCACCGCTCACGAAAACGGTGGGCACGCCGAGCATGGAGGAGGCCAGCGCATGAATGAGGTATTCCGAGGCACGCCGCCCGTTGATGCGGATTTCAGCGGCATCATGCGAGAGCGTATGGGCGAGGCTGTTCTCCTCCGAGCCGGCAGCGCTGTGATAGCCCACCATCATCACCGCATCGAATGTCTCATCCAGTTCCTGCACCATGCAGAGCGGATGCCCCATCCAGGAGCGGACGAGCCGCACATCGGCCGGCAGCATCGAGGTGATCAGGTTGCGGCCGGAGGAGTGGGCATCCTTGACGAGGATTTCGGTCGCTCCCGCGATCTTTGCGCCCTCGATGGCGGCCACTGCCTCGCGCGTCATCTCCTCGCGGAACTCGCCATAGTCGGCGTGGTTCTTCTCCGCTTCGTCCCAATGGGTGATGCCGGCGCAGCCTTCGATATCGACGCTGATGAAAACCTTCATGATACATGCTCTCCGCTTTCACCCTCCTTAGCGGCACTTGCGGGAAAAGGCGACTTCGCTAGTAGATATCTGCCATGCACATCGACAAAGCCCGGCGCTCCGTCAGTCTCGATCCGGTCGATCCTGATTTCTTCGGTGATCCCTACCCCGCCTATAGTGCGATCCGGGCGGAGACGCCGGTGTTCAAGTGGCAGCAGTACGGCTACTGGTGTTTTGCCCGCCATGAGGACGTCAACGCCCTGCTGCGTGACCGGCGCTTCGGGCGGCAGATCCTGCATGTTGCGTCCCGCGCCGAACTGGGTTGGCCGGAAACGCCGCCGCGGCTGAAGCCATTCCACGACTTCGAATCGCATTCGCTGCTGGAACTCGAGCCGCCGGTGCACACGAGGCTCAGAAGCCTCGTCAACCGTTCCTTCCTTTCCCGCCAGGTGGAGAGACTGCGGCCCTCGATCACCGGGCTTGCCAATGGACTGATCGACCGCTTCGCGGCGCGGGGCGAAGCGGAGCTTCTCAGCCAATATGCCACGCCGATTCCCGTCATCGTCATCTGTGATCTGCTGGGCGTATCCACTGACATGGCCCAGCAGTTCCTCCTCTGGTCGCATGACATGGTGGCCATGTACCAGGCCCG
>CAYMQH010000150.1:0-4640 GCA_964392525.1 uncultured Aestuariivirga sp. | reverse complement strand
CTCCGCCAGCACGCGGCGCAAGGGGAAGCTCAAGGGAAGCCCATCGGTGAGGGCGGCCAACGCATAGCCCCGGTCGGGGTCTGGCGTTGCCCGGAAGTAGTTGCGCATCAGCAGAAGCTTGCCATTGCGCGAGGGCGTGTAGGTCAGCCTGTCCAGCAGGGTGGCGAAGGCTTTCATTCCGCGTCCTCCACCTCACGCCCGATGAGGCGCAAGGCGCGAGCGGTGATGCCCCGCTTGCCCATCTCATGCACCAGCGCGTCCTCGCGGCCATGCGTTACCCACACTTCGCCAGCCCCCGTTTCCTCGATGGTGGTCAGCAGCTCCGGCCAGTCGCAATGATCCGAGATGATGAGCGGCAGCTCGACGCCGCGCTGGCGCACACGGCCACGAATCCTCATCCAGCCCGACGCAAAGCCTATCAGCGGATCGGCGAAACGGCGCGACCAGCGGTCGCCGATGGCGGACGGCGGGGACAGCACGACCTCGCCCGCCAACCTGTCCTTCGTATCGGACACCGAGGGAACCGCGCCCAAGTCGAAGCCACGCGCGATGTAGTAATCCGTCATGGAGCGCAGCGCGCCGTGGAGCCAGATGGGCCGCTGATAGCCCGCGCGCCTCAACAGCGTTATCAGCCGTTGGCATTTGCCAAGGCCATAGACGCCAATCTGATGGGTGCGCTCGGGAAAGTCCTGCAGCGAGGCGAGAAGCTTCGCCGCTTCCCTGTGGTCTGGCTCATGGCGGTAGACCGGCAAGCCGAAGGTCGCCTCCGTCACGAAGAGATCGCAGGGCACGCATTCGAAGGGATCACAGGTCGGATCAGCATGGCGCTTGTAATCACCGGAGATCACCGCGCGCTGGCCCTGATAGTCGAGCACCACCTGCGCCGAGCCGAGGATATGCCCAGCGGGTGCCAGCCGCACGGTGACATCCTTGACCTTCAGGACCTCGCCATAGCTCAGGGCCTGCCTGGCTCCGAAGGCGTTTTCCCCCAGCCTGAGATGCGCGATGGCGAGCGTATCGGCCGTCGCCAGAACCGCGCCATGGCCGGGGCGCGCATGGTCGGAATGGCCATGGGTGATCACCGCCCGCGCCACGGGCGAAGCGGGGTCGATGTAGAAGTCACCCGGCACGCAATACAGGCCTGAATGGTCAGGCCGGAGCCAGCTTTGAAAGGGAGTATGGGACGGCATAGAACCACAATGTCATGCGGCGCGGGGCGTTTCGCAAGCCCATGCCAAAACGAGCAGCGGGGGGCTTTGCTGGAAAGCCCCCCGCCGAAATGGGTTGTCCGGGTACGCAGTACCTGATCCCGGTTTTCCCTGGCGCCGTCCCCTCAAGGTCCGCTTGCCATGGGATGATCATGGATGATTAGGGTTGCCAAAGCGTTTCCAGAGCCCGAACAAAACCTTAACAGCGGGCCTCAGGCGTATCAGGGCGGAACAGGCTCAGCTGCCGAGCCAGCGGTCGAGGAAGGACCGGAGCCAGAGCTTCACCGGTTCATCATGCAGCAGATTGCCTTCGAGATGGGCCTGCGCGTTCTGGGCATTGGGAAGGACGAAGCGGTGCGCACCGGTGACACCCCAGCGGTGCATGGTAAGCCGCGTCACCTCCGGGTGGAACTGGATGCCATAAGCCTTGCCGTTCACCCGGAAGGCCTGGTTCTCGAACGTGTCGCCCGTGGCGAGGCGCACAGCACCGGAGGGCAGCGTCAACCCCTCGCGGTGCCAGTGATAGACATGCTGCGGCCAGGGGCCGAGACCGATTCCCTCCTCCGTCGGCCGGATCGGATAGTAACCAATCTCCACCAGCCCATCGGCATGGGGGCCAACGACGCCACCCAGATGCTTCGAAAGCATCTGTGCCCCGAGGCACACGCCGAGGAAGGGCTTGTCTTCCTTCAGCGCCACGCCGATCCAGTCGATCTCGCGGGCGATCCAGTCATCGGGGTCGTTGGCGCTCATCGGGCCACCGAAGATCGCCGCACCCGCATGGTGTTCCAGCGTGGCGGGAAGAGGGTCGCCAAGGCAGGGGCGGCGGATGTCGAGCGTGTGGCCCATCTCCACGAGCATATGGCCGATGCGCCCGGGCGTTGAGGTTTCGGAGTGCAGGACGATGAGAACCTGAGCCGTCATGTCAGGCCTTCCCCGGTTTGGTCCGGCCTTCCAGCAACACGATGGCGAGGCCCGTGACAATGATGAGCAGCATGCCGGCGATGGCCAGCGCATTGGGCACATCGCCAAAAACCAGGAGGCTCGACAGCCCCGCCCAGATCAGCAGCGAATAAGTAAAGGGCGCGATCAAGCGTGCCGGGGCGCTTCGGAAGGCCATGAACACGAAGGAGTGGCCGCACATCAGGAAGAAGCCCGCCACCAGCATGAGCCAGGCGTGACGCCATGTTGGATCGATCCGCGTCTCGAACACCAGAGACAGCAACAGGCCGCCGAGCATGACGATCAGCAGCGTCGAGAAGGTGACGGCAAGCGCCGGGGTGCGCGGCGGCACCTTGCGGGAGAGGATGTCGCGCGCCGCAACGCCGACCGCCGTAAAGAAGCCGAAGATGGCGAAGGGCGAAGCCGCACTGCCGCCGGGCTGGGCCACAAGGAGTGCGCCCAGAATGCCAAGCCCGATCAGCAGAAACCGGACGCCGCCGATCTTCTCGCCGAAGATCAGCCACATGGCGAGCAGCACCAGAAGCGGCGCGATCTGCGCAATCGCCGTCACATCGGCAATGTTCATCTTGCTCAAAGCCGTGATGAAACACAGGATGGCGACCAACTCACTCATGGAACGCAGCACCACCCATGGATTGAAGGCCTTGGGCAGATGGCGCAGCAGGCCCAGCGCCGCGATGAGCGGCAGGCACCAGATGATCGCCGCAATGCCGCGCAGCGTCAGCACCTGAAAAGGCGGCATGTCGGACAGCGCCAGCTTCATGCAGGTATCGTTCGCCACGAAGGAGCCCGTGGCAGCGAGGATCGCAAGGATGCCGCGAAGGTTCGGAGAAAGGGCCATCGAATCCGGTCAGAGAGGTTCCCGGTTCTTCCCTAGCCGTAGCTCAGGGGCTTGTCACCTGCCTCACGGCACAGGGCTGCTCAGCTTGCGAGGGTGATCGGCACGCGCAGATAGTGGACGCCGTTCACATCGGCAGGCGGCAGCTTGCCCGCCCGCATGTTCACCTGGATCGACGGCATGAGCAGCGTCGGCGCCGACAGCGTTGCATCCCGCGTGGTGCGCATTTTCACGAAGTCTTCCTCGGACACGCCCTCGCGCACATGGATGTTGCGCTCGCGCTCCTCCGCCACCGTGGTTTCCCAGGCATAATGCTTTCGACCTTCCTTCGGCAGATAGTCATGGCACATGAACAACCGCGTCGCGCCGGGCAGCGCCATGAGTTTCTGGATCGAGCGGTAGAGGGTGCGCGCATCGCCGCCGGGAAAGTCGGCCCGCGCCGTGCCGTAGTCCGGCATGAACAGCGTATCGCCCACGAACACCGCATCCTGGATGCGGAACGACACGCAGGCCGGTGTATGGCCGGGCGTGGCGATCACCTCACCCTTGAGATTGCCGATGGCGAAGTGATCGCCGTCCTTGAAGAGGATATCGAATTCGGAACCCTCGCCTGACACGTCGAGCGCGTTGAACACCGGGCGGAAGATCTTCTGGACATCCTTGATGTGCTCCCCGATGCCAACCTTCGCGCCGGTCTTCAGCTTGATGTAGGGCGCACCCGACAGATGGTCGGCATGCACATGGGTTTCCAGCACCAGCGTGATGGAGAACCCCTCCTCCTTCGCCTTGGCGAGGATGGCATCGGCGGATTTGACATTGGCCTTGCCGGACTTGTGGTCATAATCCAGCACCGGGTCGATGACGGCGGCCTGTTTCGTCTCTGGATCACCCACAAGATAGCTGACCGTATTGGTGGGTTCGTCGAAGAATGCATGGATGACGGGCTTGGGCATGGCCTTCTCCTTCAGGGGGCGAATATTCTTGACATTATATTAGAAAGCTCTAAATTAGCAACATCTAAATGGAGCTCCAATGGACGATCTCATGGTCGACACATCCCTCGCGGGATTCGAGAAGAAGGCGACCGCTGCCGCCGCGATGCTGAAGGCGCTCGGCAATGAAAAGCGCCTGATGATTCTTTGCAAGCTTCTCGAACATGGCGAGATGAGCGTGATGGCGCTGACGGCACAGGTGGGCCTGAGCCAGTCTGCCCTCTCCCAGCACCTCGCCAAGATGCGGGATGAGCAGATCGTGGGAACACGCCGGGACGCTCAGCAGATCTTCTATCATGTAAGCGACCCCCGGGTGCGGGACATCCTCGCCACTCTCAAATCCGTTTACTGCTAAGCAAGGGTAAAACACAGCATGTCTCTCAAACACATCACGGCAGCAGAAGCCAAGAAACTTGTCGATCAGGGCGCGGTCTTGGTCGACGTCCGCGAAGCTGGCGAATACGCGGCCGAGAACATCCCCGGTGCTAAGAACGCGCCATTGACACAGTTGGGTTCCAGCGCAGCCATCAAGGATGCGGTCGTCGTCTTCCACTGCAAGTCGGGGGCGCGCACCCGGATGAACGCCCGCGGCCTCGCAGGCTGCGTTGATGGCGAAGCCTATATCCTCGATGGCGGCAT
>CAYMQH010000149.1:1486-4664 GCA_964392525.1 uncultured Aestuariivirga sp. | reverse complement strand
CGGTCGGAAATCGCATCAACCCATTTCACATAGGTCTTGATCACCGGCGCTCCTGACGGCCGGACGCATGGCGGCAACAAACCGTGCCGAACACCGATTGCCGAAGCACAGCCCTCGAACTGCGTGGGGCCGTCTCGGTTCCAGTGGCCTGCAGGCATGCCTCGCGCGTCGGCATTCCTCCCAAGTTTTTCTTTTTTCTGTATGAAAGATTACAGAGGACGTACTAGCTTGGCAATAGAGTTTCATGATTGGATGACTTGGCCCTCTCGTTACGGAAGGCGGATGGCACGGTGAAAAACCAGTTCGAGATTGCCATTATCGGTGGTGGCGTTGTGGGCCTTGCCATGCTGCGGCGCTTCGCCATGGCAGGTGTTGGGTGCGTTCTGCTGGAGCGCGGCGCCGATATCCTGAGCGGCGCCTCAAAGGGCAATAGCGCGCTGCTTCACACCGGTTTCGATGCGCCCGCGGGAAGTCTCGAACTTGCCTGCATGCAGGCTGGCTATGCCGAGTATCTGGAGATTCACGAGCGGCTGAACCTGCCGCTCGTGAAGAGTTCCGCCCTCGTCGTGGGCTGGTCGGCTGAAGAATGCGCCAAGCTTGACGGTATTGTGACAAAGGCACACGCCAATGGCGTCAGCGATGTCCGGGCGGTGGACCGCGCCGAGCTGCTGCGGCTGGAGCCGCACCTTTCGCCCGCAGCAAAGGCCGCCGTGCTGGTGCCGGGTGAGCACATCATCGATGCTTGGTCAGCACCTCTCGCCTATGCCCACCAGGCACTCGCCCACGGCGCGGTGATCCTGCGCAATGCCGAGGTGACGGGCGGCGAGTTCTCCTGCGGTGAATGGCGGCTTGCCAGCAAGTCAGGCCCGATCACCGCGCGCCTGGTGATCAATGCGGCGGGAAATTTCGGCGATCTCGTCGAGGCCATCGCCAGGCCATCGCCGTTCACCATCACGCCGCGCCGTGGCCAGTTCGTGGTGTTCGACAAGCCAGCGGCGAAACTTGTCCACGCCATCATCCTGCCCGTTCCGACCGAGCGAACCAAGGGTGTTGTGCTGTTTCGCACCGCCTTCGGCAATCTCGCCATCGGCCCCACTGCCGAAGACGTGCAGGAGCGTGAGATCGCCGCGACGGATACCGGGACGCTGGAACGCCTGAAAGCGCGCGCATTGGAGATGCTGCCGCCGCTTGCGGGCATTGGCGTCAATGCCGTCTATGCCGGCTTGCGGCCCGCGACCGAGCACAAGGATTATGTGATCGAGGCGCTTCCCGATCGTAACTGGATCACCGTGGGCGGCATCCGCTCTACCGGCCTCACGGCCAGCCTCGGCATCGCGCAGCATGTACAACGGATCTATGCTGAGCGTTTTGGCAAGCTGGCAGATACGCTTGATCCCATCTGGACCCCGGTTCCCAATCTCACGGAGGATCGCCCGCGCCCCTATATGAGCGGCGGCGAGATCATCTGCCATTGCGAATGGGTGACAAGGGCCGAGATTGCGGCGGCGCTGGACGGCCCGCTGCCTGCTGGCGACCTTGGTGGCCTCAAGCGCCGCACACGTGCGATGATGGGACGCTGCCAGGGCTTCAACTGCTCCGCCCATGTCGAGGCGATGTTCCGGGAGGCGGCGCGTGGAGCGGCGTGACATCGTCATCATCGGCGGCGGTCCGGCGGGCCTTGCCGCAGCGCAGCGCTTCCGGGAACTCGGCATGTCTGCAACCGTCCTGGAGCGGGAGCAGAAGGCGGGCGGCGTGCCGCGTCACTGCGGGCACCTCGGTTTTGGCTGGCAGAGCCACCGCCGCATCTGGACCGGCCCGCGTTTCGCCGCTCAACTGCGCGCCGATGCGGCCGACCTCGATGTGCGCACTGGCCACACTGTGCTCGACATTGATGGCGATGTGTTGCGCATTCAAAATGCAAGCGGAATAAGCGAAATCGCGGCGGGCAGGATCATCCTCGCCACCGGCACGCGTGAGACGCCGCGCGCGCCGCGCCTTGTCGGCGGCGCGCGGCCGCGTGGCGTCACGACAACGGGGGCATTGCAGGCCCATGTCTATCTCCAGCGCTTCCGGCCCTTCGAGCGGCCCGTCATCATCGGCAGCGAGTGGGTTTCCTTTTCAGCCATCCTCACCTGCCGCCATGCCGGCATTCGCCCCGTGGCGATGATCGAAGCAAGGGACCGCATCACCGCGCCGCGGCCCGGCGATCTTGTGGCGAAGCTGGTGTTCGGCGTGCCCGTCTGGACGCGCACCCGGCTCATCGCTGTTGAAGGCCGTGACCAGGTCGAGGCGGTGGAGATCGAGCGCGATGGCCGCCGCCAGCGTGTTGCCTGTGATGGCGTGATCTTCACGGGTGAGTTCGTGCCGGAGGCGTCACTGCTGGCGGGCAACCCCAAGGTGGTGCTTGCCGGAAATGTCCATGGCGAACTCAAGACCTCTGGCGAGTGCTGGCGCGAGGGCCGCGCCGTCGCAGGGAAGATTGCACAAGGCATGTCATGAAAGTTGTCGCGGTCGACCAAGGCACCACGGGCACCAAGTCCTTCACGCTCGATGCAGAGGGATGCTTCACGCCAGCCGCCAGTTTCGAGCACCGGCAGATCTATCCTGAGCCGGGCTTCGTCGAGCATGATCCGGACGAATTGCTCAGCCACGTCACGGAGGCCATTGCGGCCGCCGGAGACATAGATGCCATCGGCATCGACAATCAGGGCGAGACCGTCATTGCCTGGGACGGGGCAACCGGGCGGCCTATTCACAATGCCATCGTCTGGCAGGATTCGCGCACCGCGCAGGTGACGGCGAAACTGAAGGCTGAAGGCAAGGAGGAGGTAACGCTCAAGAAGGCAGGCCTGCCGCTTGATCCCTATTTCTCCGCCGCCAAGCTCCGTTGGTTCATCGATCATGTGCCGGAGGCCAAGGGACTTCTGAAAGAGAAGCGGCTGCGTCTCGGCACCTCCGAAGCCTTTCTGCTGGCGCGGCTCACGGGCCAATTCGCAACAGATGTCACCACGGCGTCGCGCACCAGCCTCATGTCGCTCGACACGTTCCAGTGGGATCAGGAATTATGTGATCTCTTTGGCGTTCCCGCAGAGTGCCTGCCGGAGATTTGCGCCTCCACTGGCCCCTTCGGTGAGCATAGGGGCGTTCCCGTGACCGCCAGCCTCGTTGACCAGCAGGC
>CAYMQH010000149.1:0-1386 GCA_964392525.1 uncultured Aestuariivirga sp. | reverse complement strand
GCGCCCGCCATTCAGCGTGGCCTTGCCTTCGTGCCGGCCCTCTCAGGCCTTGCCTGTCCGCATTGGGACCGTTCAGCGGCGGGGTTGTGGATTGGGCTTGGCCTCGACACAACGAAAGGCGACCTGATGCAGAGTGTCATTGAAGGCGTGGCGTTGCGGACGGCGGAGGTGATCAGCGCCATGGCGGAACTGCTGCCAGTGGGCGAAGCGCTGTCGGTCGATGGCGGCATGGCGAAGAATCCCTACCTCCTCCAGTTCCTCGCGGATGTCACCGGGCGCACCATCACCGTTCCATCCTCCACCGACCTCACGGCACTGGGAACCGCCCGCATGGCGATGCGGGGGCTGGGCCATCGCGATCTGCCCGATCTGCCAAAGCCCGAAACAGTGGTGAGGCCGGTGGGGACTTATGGCCCCGAGGCGCGCAGCCGCTTCGCCACAGCGGTAACGCGCGCCCGGGGCTGGAGGGCGGATTAGGCCGCCAGCGTCTGCGCCGTCTCGCGGCGGCCACAGCCGATGACGAGCCCCTCCGCCCCATCGAGCGCGCCGGGACTGAGGTCCAGCCCGAGAAAGCGCGCGCGGTCAACCGGGCCTGGCAGATGCAGGTCCGCCACCGGCCCATGGGTGAAGCCGAAGCGTTCATAGTAGCGCGCATCACCCACCAGGATGATGCCTGCATGGCCCAGTGCCTGTGCCTCGGCGAGGGCGTGGCGCATCAGCGCCGCACCGATGCCCTTGCCCTGTGCCTTGCACTCAACGCACAAGGGTCCGAGCAGAAGTGCAGGCCCGGCGGAACCGGCGAACACATCCCACAGGCGCAGCGTACCGATGAGCCTGTCCTTCGCATCCACAGCGGTGAGGGCGAGGCCTTGCGCGGGCAGGCGGCCCTCGCGCAGGCGCTCGGATGTCTTGGTGAAGCGGCGCTTGCCAAAGGCGCGGTCCAGCAGGCGCTCACGCGGTGCAATGTCAGCACTGATTTCAGGGCGGATGGTGATCATGTCGAACAAACCTTCCTGTCATCCCGGCGCTTCACGCCGGAATCCAAAGAGTTGGATGGTCCCCCGGCTTTCGGTCCGGGGGCGACTGGAGTGTGGGAACGGGCGTCAGCCCGTCAGATGATGTAGGCCTTGAGCGGCGAGAAGCCGTTGAAGGCCACTGCGGCATAGGTCGTCGTGTAGGCGCCGGTGGCCTCGATCAGCACCTCATCGCCGACCGTGAGCGTCACGGGCAGGTCATACGGTACCTTCTCGTAGAGCACGTCGGCTGAGTCACACGTCGGGCCGGCGATCACGCAGGGTGCCTTCGCATCGCCGTCCTTCGCCGTCACGATGGGGTAGCGGATCGCCTCGTCCATCGTCTCGGCGAGGCCGCCGAACTTGCCGATGT
>CAYMQH010000148.1:0-4704 GCA_964392525.1 uncultured Aestuariivirga sp. | reverse complement strand
CTCCTTCGCGCACTTTGCATCAGCCCTCACCGTGCGGGACGCGATGGAACCCGCGCCGCTGCTGCTGAGCGTCGACCAGCCGATCGCGACGGCGATCGACGCGCTGCTGTCCTCGCCCCAGAAGGAGTTTCCGGTGCTCGACGCGCACGCCAGATTGGCCGGCATCCTGGACCGGGACGCGATGATCCGTGGCTTGAGCAGCGAGGGCAGCACCCCGAGCGTGGGCGATGTCATGCGGCCTTCAGAGCCCCTGCTCGCCTCCGAACCGCTGGTCGGGGCCTTCACCCGCCTGCGGCAGCGGGGCGCCCGCGCCGAGGTGGTAATCGACCTCGCCGGGCGCCCGCTGGGCATACTGACCCAGGAAAACATCGCCGAAATGATGATGGTGGAAAACGCAAGGCCCGGCTGGCGTTTCGTCAAACGGTAGCGCGCCCGGCCTTGCGGGTCATGGTCTAGCCGGAACTGCCCGGTCTGGCCTCAAGGCGGAGGTTGATCGGCAGGCTGCCCTGCCAGGCAGCGGGGTCCTTCACCCGCGATGTGCCGAGGAGAGGTTGTCCCTCCTCAAGATCCCATGTGAGGAATTCGACCTCACCGCCCTGCGGATCGAACTTGAGCAGGCGGATGTAACGGCCGTTGCCATGGTCCAGCTTCAATTCGTGGATGGTATTGCCCGCATCGCCCGTCGAGGTGATGGCCATCGCCTGGGTGCGGCGCTGATCGCCGGAGAGCACGAGAGCAATATTGCCATGCTTGCTGATGAGCTTGTCATAAATCTGCTGGGCGGTGTTTCCGCCATTCTCCTTGTGGCATTTAAGCCAGTCGGTGCGCCCCTTGGGGGCATCGAGGAAATCCTCAGGGGTCTTGGGCAATTCGACAGGGCCAAGCCACATATGGTTGATCACCACGGCCATGCGGTCAGCATGCCGGGTGAGAACATCCCGGGCCCAGCCCAGCACCTCGTCAGGCGCGTTGCACTCGAGATGCAGCAGAAGTAGATCCTGGCCGCCGGCCGTAATCAGCTGGAAACTGTTTGCATTGTTACCGGAATAGCCCGGGCGAAGGGGGCTTCCGGGGAAGTCCCCGCCATACCACGGGAATGATTCGAACTTGCTGCGGGGAAAATGCGACTGGAACAATTCAGACGTGCCGTCGCGCGCCTCCATGTCGTGATTGCCGACCGATATGCCGAGCGGCATCCCGGCGGCAATGATCCTGTCGAGTTGCTGCTCTGCGGCCTTCCACTGATATTCAATGTTCTTGTTGACCACATCGCCGACATGGGTCACGAAAACGATATTACAGTGTTTTTGGTGCGCGATGATCCACTCCGCCGCAGCCTCCAGCCGCGGATTGCGCGCAGCAGGCCACCCAAAAGGCAATATGGCATGGTCGCGGCAATAAGCCTGTGTATCCGGAATGACGGCCAGAGTGAACTCTCCCGGTGCCACATCCATAGCCAGCGCTGCGGATAACGGCTCATCCGGCTTGCAGGACGGCAGCAACCAGACGGAGTCCCTGACCCTGAAGTCGGGAAAGGCAGCCCATCCGAGGAGGGGAATAACCAGGAGGCCCAAGGACCATTTTCTTATCATCATATGAACCGAAAGTGGAACCGACAGGACAATCCCTTAGAAAATCCGTGGCGGAACCGCCATCGAATAATGTAAGGGCTGATCCGGTCAAACCGGATGGAGACGTGGCACCTCGCGTCACTGATGACGCCCCCTGCGCATGACTGAGGTGCCAGTTCATGCCCGTTGATCCACTGAAACACCCCGCTGACTGATGATCCGGCATACATGAAATACCGCCCCGAAATAGACGGCCTTCGTGCGATATCTGTTCTGGCAGTCATCATCTTCCATGCAGGGTTCACGCTGCTGCCGGGCGGATTCCTCGGTGTCGATATCTTCTTCGTCATCAGCGGTTACCTGATCACCTCAATCATCGCTCAGGAACGGCAGGCGGGCACCTTCAGCTTTCGCGGCTTCTACGCGCGAAGGGCGCGCCGCATCCTGCCTGCACTCTATCTCGTCATCCTGACATGCCTGCCGGTGGGCTTCTACGTCCTGATCCGGGAGGACATGCTCGACCTCGTGTACAGCGCGGTCTGGACGACGCTGTTCGTGCCGAATTTCTATTTCTGGGACACGGCCGACTACTTCAGCCGCTCGGCGGAGTTCAAGCCGCTGATCCACACATGGAGCCTCGGCGTGGAGGAGCAGTTCTATCTGCTGTTCCCGCTGCTGATGGCGTTTCTGGCCGCCGGAACCCGCTCCGCCGTGATCGCGGCAATCGGCGTCCTAAGCTTTGCGCTCGCCATCTTCTTTCAGCCGCGCGACCCGGATGCGGTGTTCTACCTTCTGCCGTTCCGGGCGTGGGAGCTGACAGCGGGAGCCCTCGTCGCCATGACCGAGACCCGCATTCTCAGCACGGTGCGCAGCAACGTGACGCGCGGGGTTCTGGGTGCAGGCGGTCTTGGCCTGATCATCGCCGCACTCGCGCTCCCAGCCCAATTCATTCCCGCTATCCTGTCACAGGCGGCGGCTGTCACCGGTGCGGCGCTTGGCTTGCTGTTCTGGAGGCCCAGCACCCTGCCCGCAAGACTCATGGGCAGCGCGCCGCTGGTTGTGATCGGCCTCATGAGCTACAGCGCCTATCTGTGGCATCAACCGGTTCTGGCCTTCGCCCGCTCGCTCGATGGCCTGCCACCGGGACCGGGCTTCACGGCGTTCCTGCTCGCCCTGATTTTCATTCTGTCCTTCCTGTCGTGGCATTTCGTCGAAAAGCCGTTCCGCCGGTCATCATCGGTCCGCACCGGCGCATTCATCGCTGCCATCGTAGGGCTGTTCCTCCTCATCAACGCGCTGGCAGCCGGTTACATGATTCTGGCCCGCGCGCCGGATGCGTTCCTGTCACCGCTCCAGAAACAGGTTGAACAGACGGCGCAACCAAGCCCGATGCGCGAGCAATGCCATGTGCGGCAGGGAGCCTCCCGTTCACCCGCGGAGGCTTGTGTCTTCAACGCGAAGCCTGCCCGGGTGGCGGTGCTCGGCAACAGCCACGGGGTGGAACTCGCCTATGCGCTGGGCGAGGCGTTGCGCGCCGACGATGTGGGCGTGGTGCAATTCACCTACAGCGCATGTCCGCCGCTCTACGGCCGCACCGACCCGGACAGGGCGGCGTGTTCACGCTGGACAAGAGAGACCGTCGATCATCTCGCGCAGGATGCCGATATAGAGGCCGTCGTACTCGCCTATTCCATGACCTCCCTCGCGCCGGATATCGCTGATGATGGCCAGAACGAACCGGCGATGCGCGCAGCGGCACTCCAGTCGTTGTTCGATACGATCGACAGGCTCGTTGCGGCAGGCAAGCGGGTGGTGATCGTTCTCCAGGCGCCGCGCCTTCCCCGACACGTCCAGTATTACATCAGAGACCTGAAGCAACCGGGCGATGTCGAATTCGCCGCAGCCATGGACAGACGGGTCTGGACGGCGAAGCTCGCCGCCCTGCAGCAGGAACTGGCTGCCCGCTATGCCAGCAAGGCTGGGCTGGTTCTGGTGGTCGACCCTGCCAGCCTGTTCTGCCCGGCACAGTCCTGTGCCGCGATCATGAATGGAAAGGCCCTGTTCTTCGATGAGCACCATATGTCGGTCAGTGGCGCGGCGATT
Organism: uncultured Aestuariivirga sp.; assembly: GCA_964392525.1. Lineage (GTDB taxonomy): Bacteria > Pseudomonadota > Alphaproteobacteria > Rhizobiales > Aestuariivirgaceae > Aestuariivirga. The sequence continues at coordinate 1,030 of CAYMQH010000148.1, read as the reverse complement.
GTAGCAGATGAGATCGTCCGCCGCCTCAAGGCGGACTGATGCAGTTGCTCACTCAGTCACGCGCATAGCCGAAGGCGTCGAAGTCGGCGGCGAATATCTCATTGACCAGTTGGCGTGTTGCCGGCGTGAAGAAGCTGTCGCGCTTGTCCTGCGCGCGGGTGGCGTGCGGCGAGCCGGCCTTGCGCAATTCATCGAAGTTGATCGGAGCTGTGGCTCCCGCCGGGCCAAGCCTTGTCCTGCCAAGGAAGCTGCGCATCTCGGCTTCATAGTGTTCGGCGTGGATGATGTCGGTGAACACATCAACAGGCAGCGCAAGGGATTTGATCTGAAGATCCCAGTGCAGGTCTCTCGACAGCGCCCCATCCTTCAGCCATGTCAGGAAGTCCAGAAAGCCTGCTGGCGTGATCTCGAACTCGCGCCCGTATTTTGCCATTGCCACCTCCTGCCAATAGCCGAACTTGAACAGGAACGACGAGAGCGCTCTCGAATAGGGCGAACGTACCACCACGAGATAGCGGGCATCGGCGAGCGAAAACCGGCCCGTGAGCCAGGCCCGGTAGAACAGCCAATGCTGCCCCTTCGAGTCCGGAATTGTCCTGAGCCTGCCGGTCTCCATCGCGTCCAGAAGCAGCATCGTCGTGGTATTGGCGTTCTTCTGGATGCGGTTGTAGACGACGCCAAGGCGCGGAAACACCGCAAGGCGCTTTACCGTGTCCGTGCCGATCTCGACGCCCGGCAGCCGCCTCGCCAGCTCCCGGCGCAGCAGCGCGGCACGCGCGTCCGTCAACCCCAGCTTCTTGGCAATGCGCGTCGGGGTGGATGCTTTCGGCAGATAGTCGGCGGCGGAAGAATTGTCAGTCATGACGGCAGTCCCGATTGTGTACCGGCTCTGGGATACGGACCCATAAGTTTCATTCTAGCACCTTGCCGCCCGAATGTATCATCGGGAGGCCCGGTGCAAGCAAAGACCATTTTCAGTCCGGCAGTTTCATCAGCCCCGCGGCCATGAGTTGCGCGGGAGATTCATAAC
>CAYMQH010000147.1:0-4705 GCA_964392525.1 uncultured Aestuariivirga sp. | reverse complement strand
CCTCTGTTGCGAGACCTGAGAGATTTGACAGACCGGTCACTCCGACACCGGCTGCTTGGCTCCTTCGGTGAGCGGGCTTCCTGCCGAAAACCTGCTGCTCTCCAGAGTTCGTGCACGCCTCGCGGTCCTTTTGCCTGAGAGTTTCCGGGGCGGTTGCTCCTTCGGCGCCGGCTTTTGCCCGGTCTCTTCCGCACAAGGCGTTGTGCTGAACGGAGCCGACACTAGGCCGATCCGCGCACAAGTCAAGCGGGCTGCGGCAGGGCTGGCCCCGGGGCCCCGACTGCCCGAAGCAGTTGACATCAGCCATCCGCCACAGCATCTCAGTCACCATGACAAAGCCGCCGCTGACCATTCTTCTCGCGGCCCCCCGTGGCTTCTGCGCCGGGGTGGTGCGCGCCATTGACATCGTGGAGCGCGCGCTCGCGCTCTATGGTGCGCCCGTCTATGTGCGCCATGAGATCGTGCACAATAAATTCGTGGTCGATGACCTGAAGGCCAAGGGCGCGATCTTCGTCGATGAGCTGGATGAAATCCCGGATGGCGACAGGCCGGTGGTATTCTCCGCCCATGGCGTTCCGGAATCGGTACCGGCTGCCGCCACCGCCCGCCACATGTTCCAGCTTGATGCCACCTGCCCGCTCGTCACCAAGGTGCACATGGAGGCCCGGCGCCACCATGACAGCGGCTTCGAGATCATCCTCATCGGCCACAAGGGCCACCCGGAGGTGATCGGCACCATGGGCCAGTTGCCGGAGGGCGCAGTGCGCCTGATCGAGACGGTGGAGGATGCCGAGGCCCTTGTGGTGAAGGACCCCGAAAAGCTCGCCTTCGTGACTCAGACCACCCTGTCGGTCGATGACACGAAGGACGTCATCGCTGCCCTGCAGCGCCGCTTCCCGGCCATCCGCGGCCCCTACAAGGAAGACATTTGCTATGCCACAACCAACCGCCAGGAGGCGGTGAAATCCATCGCCGGCCGGATCGAGCTGCTGCTGGTGGTGGGCGCGCCCAATTCCTCGAACTCCAAGCGGCTTGTCGAGGTCGGCATCAAGAACGGCACGCCGCGCAGCATGCTGGTGCAGCGCGCGGCCGAACTGGACTGGACAACCCTGCACGGCCTTTCAACCATCGGCATCACGGCGGGTGCCTCCGCGCCGGAGCTTCTCGTCAACGAGATCGTCGATGCCTTCCGCCAGCATTATGAGGTAACGGTCGAAACCGTGACGCTGCGCGAGGAGAACGTATCCTTCAAGCTGCCGAGAGAACTGCGCGGGGCGGATGCCCGGGCATGAGCGCGAACAAGGTCATCGTGCATACGGACGGAGCTTGCTCCGGCAATCCGGGCCCCGGCGGCTGGGGTGTCATTCTGGAGTATAATGGCACGCGCCGGGAACTCTCCGGCGGCGAGGCCGACACCACCAACAACCGCATGGAATTGATGGGCGCGATCTCGGCTCTTGAAGCGCTGAAGCGGCCCTGTGTCGTCGAGATGCATGTCGATTCAAGTTATGTGAAGGACGGCATCACCAAGTGGATCCATGGCTGGAAGAAGAACGGCTGGAAGACGGCGGACAAGAAGCCCGTGAAGAATGCCGAACTCTGGCAGCGCCTCGAGGCGGCCCTCCATCAACACCAGATTTCCTGGCACTGGGTGAAGGGCCACGCCGGCCATGATGACAATGAACGCGCCGATGAACTGGCGCGCGAAGGCATGGCGCCGTTCAAGCGGGCGCGGTGAGGGCCGGTCTCAGCTTTCGTCGTCATCCTGCAACCCTTCGACATCCGCCAGGAAATGAGCAGGAACAGACTACCCCTTCAACTGCTGCAGGATCGTCTCCGCTCCCGAGACATTCACGCCGCGCTCGGTTTCGACATTCAGCGTCTTGACCACGCCGTCCTCGACGATCATCGAGTAGCGTTGCGAGCGGTGGCCCATGCCGGCGACAGTGAGATCAAGCTCAAGCCCTATGGCGCGGGCAAATTCGCCATTACCGTCGGCCAGCATCATGATCTTGCCTTCGGAATCGGTGGCCTTGCCCCAGGCCTTCATCACGAAGATGTCGTTCACCGCAGTGCAGGCGATGGTATCCACGCCCTGAGCCTTGATGTCGTCATGGGCCAGCAGATAGCCCGGCAGGTGGTTCATGTTGCAGGTCGGCGTGAAGGCGCCGGGAACACCGAACAGCACGACCTTGCGGCCGGCGAAAACCACCTCGGTTGAAAACTTCTGCGGTCCATCCGCCGTGGTGACGGTGAATTCGATGTTGGGCAGCCTGTCGCCGGGCTTGATGGTCATGGGAGATGTCCTTGTTGATGAGGGGTGGAGTTTAGGGGAGCTTTACCGTCTGTTCAAATCCCCGGCCAGCCATGCTGTAGGTAAGTTTCAACTCGGCACCGGAGAGCGCCGCAGGGTCCTTGAGATTGTCGATTGTCAGGCGCGCCTCGCCGCCATCGGACGATAACGCCGGCGCGTGGACGTAAGCAGTGCCCGGGGTTTCGACAAAAATGTCATCAGGCCGCTCACGAAGGCGCAACAGAAGCTGGGGCTTGCCGTCAGCCTCAACCATCTCGGCGGCCGCAATTGCCTCACCCGGCGCGGGCACCCGGCCAAGGGCCTCTTCCACCCGGGCCGCGCCCTGCGCATCCCTCATCAGCGGCCCCAGCGTGATGGCCGCCTGCGCCGTGGCGGGAATGCAGATGTCCTTGCAGACGCCGAAAAACAGATCGAGGCGCAGTTCGACCGTGGCCGCATCCCCGGCCTCAACGATAACCGGAAACAGAACCTCGCCCTCATAGCCAATGGTTTCGCCTCCGCTGTCGGCGTAGCGGGCCGGGGTGGGGTAAAGCACGTCGACGCTGGCAGGAACCGAGGTGGTCCAGGTGAATTCAGGCGGCACACCTGCTTCCCCCGGCATGCGCCAGTAGGTTTTCCAGCCGGGCGCAAGCGAGATGAGCACGCCGGTGTGCCAGGCCTTGCCGTCGAAGCTGTCGCCGACCAGCGAAACGCGGAAAGGCTGTTCCGCCGCCTGCGGCACGGCAGGGGAGAGCAGACAGGCAATCACTGTGAACAAAAGACGCAACCTCATGCATCCCTATATGGAAGAAAAGCCGTGCTTCGCCAATCACCTTCCCGTCATTCTTGCAACACGTGGACGCCTGCGCATGGGAGGCAAGCAGATAAGTTGCTGCGCTTTCGGGCCTGCTCGGCTAAACTGAAACAAGTGTAGAGGTGTTGGCATGACCAGCAGTACCTATCTCGATGGACAATTGCTCATCGCCATGCCGGGCATGAGCGATCCGCGCTTCGACCGGAGCGTCATTTACATCTGCGCCCATTCCGAACAGGGCGCGATGGGCCTCATCATCAACAAGGCAACGCCGATGATGCGCTTCGGCGATCTTTATTCGCAGCTTGACCTGACCGGTCAGGGCGCGATGGAGCCATCGCCCGGGATGATGGACATGCCGGTGCTGTTCGGCGGCCCGGTGGAGCAGGAACGCGGCTTCGTGCTGCACACCAGCGATTACTTCACCCCCGACTACAGCCTGCCGGTGGCCGGGAACATCGCGCTCACCGCGACGATCGACATCCTGCGCGCCATGATCAGGGGCGAAGGGCCGCACAAGGCGGTGCTGGCACTTGGCTATTCCGGCTGGGCGCCGGGGCAGCTCGAAAGCGAGATCCAGCAGAATGGCTGGCTCACCTGCCCGGCCGACGAGGACATTCTCTTCACTTTCGATTTCGATGAACGCTACAACGCCGCTCTGCGCAAGCTGAAGATCGACCCCGCCATGCTGTCAAGCGGCGGCGGGCATGCCTGAAACCTCACACGCCTGAAACCTCAACTGGCGGCATCGGCCAGCACCGGCACGCGGCGGAACCGCTTGCGGCGGCGGGGTGCGGGGGGCGGCACGTCATCCTCTGCCGCCGTGGCGGTGGCCGCTGCCGCCTGCTCCACTTCGCCCTGAGGCGGCGTGGGCTCGCCGGCCTCCGGCTGCGGCAAGGCCCCGGCGGCCGGTGCCGCGGCTGTCGCCAGAGGCGCAATCTCCCTGTCCTTCATCTCCAGCCCGGGCGCGGCGTCGAACACCGGCTCGGTGCGCTGTTGTTCGGGGGCCTCTGCCGCCCCGCGGCGGCGGCGCGGCGTTCTGGTGGAGGGGCGCTTGGCGGGCGTGCCGAGATCCGCACCGGTCACCCGGCGTAGCTTCGCTTCGGGTGGCGGGTCCTTGGCGCCGCGCTCCCACAGCCAGGTGATGGCGGTGCGCCCGGTGGCGGAGGGCGCGTAGGGAAGGCCGGCCAGCGCATCACTGACCTGCTTGGCGGTCAGTGGGCGGCCGATGAAATAACCCTGCCCCAGGTCGCAGCCAAGGCCACCCAGCCTGTCCACCTGCTCCTGTGTCTCGATCCCCTCCGCGACGATGGTCAGGTCAAGCGCGTGGCCCATGGCAATGATCGATTGCAATATCGTTGCGGCGCGATGGTCCTGGGCGTCCGGCGAGATGAAGCTGCGGTCAACCTTCAGCGTATCGAAGGGCAGTTTCCGCAGGCTTGCCAGCGAGGAATAGCCTGTGCCGAAATCATCGCAGGACAGGCCGACGCCGAGTTCCCGGAACCGGTCGAGGATCTGCGCCGCGCGATCAGGATATTGCATCACGAGCGATTCCGTCACCTCGATCTTGAGACTGCCGCGCAGCAGGCTTTCGCGGG
>CAYMQH010000146.1:0-4722 GCA_964392525.1 uncultured Aestuariivirga sp. | reverse complement strand
TCGAGGCATAGCGCGTGCCGTAGTCGCACAGGATGGTCACGATGGTGTGGCCGGGGCCAAGCTCCTTCGCAAGCCGCATGGCGCCCGCGACATTGACGCCCGATGAGCCGCCCATGCAGAGGCCCTCATGTTCGAGCAGGTCGAAGGCAATCGGGATCGCCTCAGAATCGGGGATCTGGAAGGCGTCATCCACCACCGCGCCTTCGAGGTTCGCCGTGATGCGGCCCTGGCCGATGCCCTCGGTGATGGAGGAGCCCTCGGCCTTCAACTCGCCGTGCTTGTAGTAATTGTACAGCGCCGCCCCCATCGGATCCGCCAGGGCGATCTTGATGTTGGGGTTCCTCGACTTGAGCCCCATGCTGACGCCCGCCAGTGTGCCACCGGAACCGACCGCGGCAACGAAGCCATCAACCTTGCCATCCGTCTGGTTCCAGATCTCGGGGGCTGTGGTTTCGATGTGGGCGAGCCGGTTGGCGACATTGTCGAACTGGTTGGCCCAGACGGCCCCCATCGCCCTGGCGAGGCGGCCGGAATATTTCACATAGTTGTTTGGGTTCTTGTAGGGGACGGCCGGAACCTCCACGAGTTCCGCGCCAAGCTGGCGCAGCGCGTCCTTCTTTTCCTGCGACTGGGTATTGGGGATGACGATCACCGAGCGGAAGCCCATGGCGTTCGCGACCACGGTGAGGCCGATGCCGGTGTTGCCGGCAGTCCCTTCGACAATGGTGCCGCCGGGCTTCAATTCGCCGCGCGCAATGGCATCGCGGATGATGAACAGCGCGGCCCTGTCCTTGACGGACTGGCCGGGGTTCATGAACTCGGCCTTGCCCAGAATGGTGCAGCCCGTCAGCTCCGACGCCTTGCGGAGCTTGATGAGCGGGGTGTTGCCAATGGCGGCGATAACGTCTTGCTTGATGTCCATGCTCTAGACATGCCCCAGCGCGGGGGTATCCGTCAAATCCTGCGGGCCGCCAAATGAAAAGGGCGCCGGCTGGGAACAACCGACGCCCCTTTTGTCGTGCGGGATCAGGCGATCAGCACGGCGGGTAGGGGTAGTAGCCGCAGGCCGGGGCCGCATAATAGGGAGCAGCCGCGGCCGCGCCCACAACGGCACCTGCCGCCACACCGGCTGCGACGCCAGCCGCCACCGGCGCGCCGTACCAGCCATAATGGCCATGCCAGCCGCCGCCGCCGACGGCCCAGCCACGGCCACCAGCCGCAAACCAGTCGATGAATACGGCTGCCGGACCCTTCAGGCCCTTGAGGTCGCCTTCGAGTACGGAAACGTCAAACGTCAGGGTGCTGCCGTCGAGTTTGGGGTTCTTGAGGACGACGACGGCGTCCGTCACGCCGTCCTTCGAGCCGCCGAGAACCGATACGGTGGCGTTCGGCGGATCCTTCGAGAAGCTGTCATTGCCGTCGCTCCAGCGCGAGATGAACATCTCGGTGGATTCGTGGCCCGCCGCGCGCACCGGACGGTCTGCGAAGACGATGACATTGCCGGTGACGCCGGACAGCGTCAGTTTGCCTTCGGCCAGAGTGGCGCTGGCCGCGTTGATGACGCCGAGCGAGGCCACGGGCTGCGGGTTGCTCACCTGTCCCACGGTCTTCTGCAGCGGGACATGTGGGTTGGCGGGTTGATCTGCGCTGGCGGCGGTCGCTGCCAGCATCATTCCGCCGGCCACGAAGGCCATGCGAGTCAGAGCCTTGAAGTTCATTCTCGATCTCCTTGGTATCTCGTAACGTGTCTGTGCCGCGTTTACTTAGTTTCTGCCGTGGCAACCCAAGAGGGTGCGGGCGAACTATCTATCCATATTGGCCGTTTTGCGGCGATTCCCTGTACCATCAGCAGTCAAGGAACTCCATCGGTTTCGCTAAGGATGACCGCGTGTAGATGAGCCGGCCCAACCGGTGCCAAATCATGAGCTTTGCTCGCCGGTGCCACATGATTTCATCACTTGCCCTGCTGCTGCCTTTGGTGGTCAACAGGAGGCGTTGTAATCAGGTGTCATGATGTTGCGGTGCGTCAGACGCATTCCCTTCCATACCGGACCGGCGGCATGGTCCGAGATCCTGGGCCCCGGACCGCAGCGCCCCGTGCTGGCGGGTGATGCAGGTTGCGACATTGCCATCGTCGGTGCGGGCTTCGCCGGCCTCTCGGCGGCGCGCCGGTTGGGCGAGATTGCACCCGGCGCCCGGGTGATCATTCTGGAGGCCAGCCGGGTGGCCGAAGGCGGCGCTGGGCGGAACTCCGGTTTCATGATCGACCTGCCGCATGAGTTGACCTCTTCCGATTATGCAGGCGCTGGCGAAACGCGCGACAGGGTGCTGACCCGCCTCAACCGCTTCGCCATCACCTACGCCGAACAGGCGGTGAGCGACTACGGCATACCGGAAGGATACTTCCGGCGTTCCGGCAAGATAAACGGGGCAGCCTCCGACGTGGGGTTGAAGGCCAATGACAGCTATGCGGCCCATCTGACGGCGCTCGGCGAACCGCATGAACGGCTTGATGCCAGGGCAATGCGCGGCGTGACCGGATCGGACTATTACCGCGGCGGACTCTATACGCCCGGTACCGCGATGCTGCAGCCCGCGGGCTATATCCGTGGCCTGGCCGCGGGACTGGAGCGGGCGGGCGTCATCGTCTACGAGCATTCGCCCGTCCTGCGCTTCGAGAGCGGGGCTGCGGGCTGGCGGCTCTCCACCGCGCAGGGCAGCGTCACGGCCGGAAAGGTGATTCTTGCCACTAACGGACATCTCGAAAGCTTTGGCTTCAAGACCGGCCGTCTCATGCACATCATGCTGAGTGCCTGCATGACCGCCGAGATGGATGAGGCACGGCTTCGCGCGCTGGGCGGACATGAAAACTGGGGCATCACGCCCTCAGACCCGATGGGCACCACGGTTCGGCGGATCGGACCGGCGCAGGGCGGCAACCGCATCGTGATCCGGCAGGGGAGCTATTACCGCCCGGATATGCAGACAAGCCCTGCCGACCTGGCGCGCCTGGTGCGGCGCATGCGGCAAAAGTTTGCCGCCCGCTTTCCGGCGCTGGCCGGGCTGCCTTTCGATTATGCCTGGTCAGGCCATTTGTGCCTGACGAAGAATGCCGTCTCCGTGATGCGGGAACTGGAGCCGGGGCTCTTCGCTGCCTGCGTGCAGAACGGGCTGGGAACGGCGCGTGGCACGCTCACGGGGATCGCCGCCGCTGAACTGGCTTCGGGCGTGGCAAGCGATGTGACGCGCTTCTTCCTCGCGCAGGCAGAGCCAAGCAAACTGCCGCCGCACCCACTCGATACGTTGGGCGCCAATCTCTATATCCGCCTGAAAGAATGTCAGTCGCAGGCCGAATGACGGATCAGCAGTCCGCCTCGTGCCGGTCCGGACGGAAGGGCTGATGGGTAAGCCTTCGTCCAGCCGGTGGATAATCTGAAGCCTGCGTTCCCTGCATTCTTCGCCAGTGGCGGGCTGTACATGGTCTACGCAGGGCGGCAGGCGCGGGGCTAGGGCACAGCCGACTTCCGCGAAGGCTCGATCCGAAAATGAATATCAACCGGCTCCGTACACAGAAATCTGCGCATCGAAGTTAGATTTATATGGATCGAATTCAATAGCTTGGCTAAGAGATCGGTCTGCCATAACTTACCGTCAATAAAGATTAAGCGGCCAGGAACGGACAAAGGAACCATCTCGATGCGCAGTTTTTTTCGCGGTGTGATTTTCTTGTTGATGCTTGTGTTCGCCCATGCCGGTGCAGTTACTGCCACTGAGACAACGGCATCGAATTCGCAAGGCAGCTCCAGTGCGGCTCCTGAAGTGGTCGACGTAGGCATCTATCTTTTGTCCGTTTATGATCTCAGCCATGGTGCCGAATCCTACCTTCTCGACTTCTATATTTGGTTCAGGTGGAAAGGCGACATTGATCCGACCAAGTCGTTTGAGTTTGCGAATATGGTCGACAATTCATCTGCTACAGTTGAAAGAATTGGCGAGGAGCCTGATATACTGGCGAACGGCGTGAAGTATCAGATCTTCCGGGTTGAAGGGCGCTTTGTTGAGCCATCGACCTTTTTTGACTACCCGTTTGACCGGCAACAGCTTACGATCAAACTAGAGGATTCGACCTACGCGTCCGATAGGCTGGTTTACAGGTTCGATGGCAAGGACACGGGTATCGATCAAGACCTGATAATACCAGGCTGGGAACTTGCATCCATAAGCACAATCTCAAAGTTAAAGAATTTCAATACTAGGTTCGGAAGTGACAAAGATAAGCCGACGTACTCAAGAGCGGTCTTCACGCTCAGTGTTGAACGGCCATCAAGCGTTTTCTACTGGAAACTTATGCTTCCGCTCACTTTCATTTTTGTTGCAGCGCTTGCAGCCCTGCTTCTTCCGCCGCCGGACATCGACTCACGCTCCGCGCTCATCGGTGGTGGATTGCTGACAACTGTGTTCCTGCAGAAAACCTATTCAGACCTCTTGCCGGATATCGATTATCTGGTCTTGATGGATAAGATATACATCGTCGCTTACATCGGTATCATTACGGCTCTCATCCAGGTCGTTCACTCCTATCTCAAGGTAAGGGTGGACGAGGGGGCGGAAAGTGGATTTGCAAAGCTCGACAGGAATGTGTTTGTCGGGCTTCTGCTGTCATTCTCTGTATTATCTACCGCAATCGTTGTCTACCGCTGACGGAACGGCGGAGGAGCGCTG
>CAYMQH010000145.1:0-4846 GCA_964392525.1 uncultured Aestuariivirga sp. | reverse complement strand
GTGGTGCTGGTCGACATCTGGGTCTACACGCCCTTCATGATGATCCTGCTGCTGGCGGGTTTGCGCTCGCTGCCGAAGGCGCCCTTCGAGGCCGCCGCACTCGATGGCGTGCCGAGGAGTTTCGTGTTCTTCCGCATCACGCTGCCGATGCTGATGCCATACATCCTCACGGCCACGCTGTTCCGCCTGCTCGACTCGATCCAGCAGTTCGACATCATCTACGCGATGACGCAAGGCGGACCTGGCGACAAGCTCCTTGTCTTCCAGGTGCAGGCCTATCTCGACTTCTTCCAGGCCACAAATGTCGGCCGTTCCGCAGCCCTCATGATCATCCTCTGGGCGATCACCTATGCGCTGTCGAACGTCTTCATCAAGCAGTGGCTGAAACTGCGCGAGCGCGCCCACGGAGCGCATTGACCCATGGATCATACCTCCTCCTTCGAGAAATTCCTGCGCGGAACGCTGATCACGCTCGTGCTGGTGTTCTTTCTCTTTCCCATCGTCTGGATCTTCCTCATGTCGCTCCAGACGAATGAAACCATACTGCGCATTCCGCCGTCGCTGGCCTTCACGCCGATCATCGACAATTACACGGCGCTCATCACCGGCCAGCTCCGCACGGCGGCGGGCAGCCTGCAGCTGAACTTCATGCAGAACATGTTCAACTCGGTTCTGCTGTCAGTGTGCTCGGTGGCGCTCTCGCTGGTGCTGGGCGTGCCTGCGGCCTATGCCTTCGCGCGCTTCAAGTTCCGGCTGGGCGAGGACATCGCCTTCACGCTGCTGTCCTTCCGCTTCGCGCCAGCACTTCTCGTGCTGCTCCCCTTGAGCCTCTATTTCAAGACGCTGGGCCTCACCAACACCTATATCGGCCTGATCTGGGTCTATCAGCTGATCTGCCTGCCGCTGATCCTGTGGATCGTGCGCGGCTACTTTGAGGACATCAGCCCTGACATCGAGCACGCCTACCGCATCGCCGGCAACAGCTGGTGGCGGACCTTCCGCAAGATTTCCATTCCGCTGGCCAAGCCCGGCATTGCGGCGGCGGGCCTGCTCGCCTTCATCTTCGCCTGGAACAACTTCATCTTCGCGCTGATCCTGGCCTCTGCCGACAAGCAGCCAGTGACGGTGGGCGCCCTCGCCTTCGTCACGGCGTCCGGCATCCAGTACGGGCAGATCGCAGCCGCCATCATTCTATCAATCACGCCCACGCTGGCCCTGGCGCTTTACGCCCAGCGCTATCTCGTCGAGGGTCTTTCCATGGGTGCGGTGAAGGGATGAGCCAGCTATCGATCAGCGCCCTGTCGAAAGCCTATGGCGCATTCAAGGTTTTCGACGGACTGAACCTCTCCGCAGCGGCGGGCGAAATCGTGGTGATCTTCGGCGGCTCCGGCACCGGAAAGACCATCCTGCTGCGCCTCATCGCAGGCGTGGAGGAGCCATCTTCGGGTACAATCACGATTGGTGGGCATGACGTGGCCGACATCGCGCCGGAACACCGCGGCGTGGGCATGGCCTTCCAGAACTTCGCGCTGTTCCCGCACATGACGGCGGCGGAAAACATCGCAACGCCACTGCGCGCGGCGGGTGCATCCGAAGACAAGGTCATGGCGGGTGTGGCCAAGGTGGCGAAACTGCTCAAGATCGACCATGTGCTGACGCATTCCCCGCGCGAACTCTCGAACGGACAGAAGCAACGGACAGCCCTCGCCCGCGCCCTGGCCGCGAGCCCGAACATCCTGTTGCTGGATGATCCGTTGCGCAACGTCGATGCCAAGCTGCGCTTCGAAATGCGGCTTGAATTGCCGCGCCTGCTGCGCCAGAGCGGCGCCACGGTTCTTTACGTCACGCAGGACTACAAGGAAGCCATGGCGCTGGCAGACCGGATCGCGGTTCTGGCGGGCGGCACATTCGTACAGATGGCAACGCCGGAAGACATTTACATGAAGCCCGCAACGCTTGGCGTGGCGAGCCTGTTCGGCGATCCCTCCATCAACACGGCGGAGACCACGGTGGAAGCCGGGACTTCGGGCGTGCATGTTGCACTGGGTGGAACAACCGTAGAGCTTGCCGATCGCTACCGGGCCTTCGCAGGCCGCAGCGTGACCTTCGGCGTGCGGCCTGAGGCCGTTGATATCAGCGCGGCAACGGGACTCGACGCCGAGGTGGTGGCCGTGACGCCGCTCAACGAGCGCACCGTCCTGCTGCTCAAGGCAAAGAACGGCTGGGAGTTCCTGTCGTCGCTGCCCTCCTCCGCCGCCAGCATTCCGGAGCCCGGAACACGTGTTCACGCGCGCTTCGCGGAAGCTGGCACCCATCTCTTTGACCGCCAGACGGGAGAGCGGCTCCATGGCTGAACTCGTTCTGCAGAACGTCGACAAGATCTACCGCTCCCGCAAGGGCAATGTTCATGCGGTGAAGGACTTGAGCCTCACCGTTCAACACGGTGAAATCGTTGCGCTGCTCGGTTCCTCGGGCTGCGGCAAGACATCGACCTTGCGCATGATTGCCGGTTTCGAAGATGTGTCGAACGGTTCGATCACGCTGGGTGGCAAGCCCATCCACACGCTGCCGCCGGCGGCGCGCGGCGTGGCCATGGCCTTTGAAGCCTATTCGCTCTACCCGCCGCTCACCATCGGCGAGAACATGTCCTTCGCGCTGAAATCATCGAAGCTTGCCGCGTCGGAGCAGGACAGGCGCGTGAAGGCCATGGCTGGGATGCTGGAGATTTCCGACATCCTCGATAAGTACCCCTCTTCCGTATCGGGCGGCCAGCAGCAGCGCGCCAGCCTGGGCCGCGCCCTGGTGCGCGATGCCGGGCTCTATCTTCTCGACGAACCGATGGGCCAGTTGGAGCCCCAGCTTCGCGCCGTGCTGCGCGGGCGCATCAAGCACTATATCCGCGAGAACAAGTGCACGACGATCCTCGTCACCCATGACCAGACAGAAGCCAACGCATTGGCTGACCGCATTGCGGTGATGGAAGGTGGCATGTTGCAGCAATTCGCAACACCCGCAGAGTTGAAGGTCAGGCCTGCCAACCTCTTTACCGGCACCTTCATCGGCGAACCGCCGATGAACGTCTTCACCGGCGAGGTGACGTCCAGCGGCGATACGCTGAGCTTCACCGTCGATGGCGGAACGACCCTCACCTACCCTGCTGGGGAAGCCTCTCCGGCGCTGCGCGAGAAACTGTCCCGCACGAGGAGTATCGCGCTCGGCATCAGGCCCTATGCGCTGCATCTGGGCGATGGACCCGTGAAGGGCAAGATCATGGCCTGCCAGTGGCTGGGCGACCAGACCCACGTGGCCGTTGACGTTGCGGGGCGCACGGTCGTCTCAGTCTCGCATGAGCGCATCGCCCTGGCTCCTGGCAGCGACATTGCGCTGAGTGTTGCCGCGAAGGACCTGCACCTGTTCGATCCCGACAGCGGCATGGCCATCGCCCATGGGGGCCAGCTGGCATGACGGATGGCATCCTGATCGGCATTGATGCCGGCACCTCGGTGATCAAGTCCGTGGCGTTTACCACCACGGGCGAGCAGATCGCGGCCGCCGCCATTCCCAACCGCTATCTGACCTTTGCGGATGGCGGTGCCGAACAGGACATGCCCAAGACATGGGCCGATACCGCAACAACGTTGCGCGAGTTGGCGCAGAAAATCCCCAACCTCGCCGACCGTCTCATCGCCATTTCAGTGACGGGCCAGGGCGATGGCATGTGGCTGATCGACAAGGCGGGCGAGCCGGTGGCCCCCGCCTGGCTGTGGCTTGACGCACGGTCGGCCGCAATCGCGGAAGACTTTGCCGGCGGCCCGCACTATGCCGCGCATTACAAGCGCACCGGCACCGGTGTGAACGCCTGCCAGATGAGCATGCAGCTTGTGTGGATGACGCGCCACCGCCCGGACATACTGGCGCGCGCCACCACGGCTTTTCATTGCAAGGACTGGCTCTATTTCAAGCTGACAGGCGACCGCCGCACTGACCCATCGGAGGCAAACTTCACCTTCGGCCAGTATGCGACACGCCGCTATGCACCCGAAGTTCTGGATGTGCTCGGCGCGCCCGATGCCAAGTCGCTTCTGCCGGAGATGGTCGAGGGAACCGAAAGCGCAGGGCGGCTTACCGCGGAGGCGGCGGCACTCACCGGCCTCAAGGCTGGAACGCCGGTCACGCTCGGCTATGTGGATGTTCTCTGCACCGGGCTGGGCGGTGGCCTCTATGATCCGAAGGGCGAGACGGGTTGCACCATCGTCGGCTCCACCGGGATGCACATGAAGATTGCGCCATCGGCGGCGCATGTGAAGCTCAACGCCGAGCTCTCCGGTTACACCATGTGCTTTCCGGTTCCCGGCATGTATGCACAGATCCAGTCCAACATGGCCTCGACGCTCAACATCGACTGGCTGCTCGATGTGGGGCGGGATGTCCTGTCGCATCAGGGTGTCGAAAAATCACGCGGTGATCTGCTGCAGGGCCTTGATGAGCGCATCATGGCGGCAGAGCCCGCGCGCGCCATCTTCCATCCCTATATCTCGCAGGCCGGCGAGCGCGGACCTGTCATGGAGCCTGCCGCGCGCGCCATGTTCACCGGGCTTGAACTCGGCATGGGCTTCGCCGACCTGATGCGCGCGGTGTTCGAGGGCCTGTGCTTTGCCTCGCGCGATTGCTATTCGGCGATGGGTGACATTCCGCGCGAAGTGCGCGTGACGGGTGGTGCGGCACGCTCCGCCGCGCTGCGCGTCATGCTGGCGAGCGCGCTGAAGGCGCGCGTACGCAGCGTGCAGCGCGAGGAGGCGGGCGCTGCCGGTGCAGCCATGATGGCGGCCGTGCAGCAGAAGCTCTA
>CAYMQH010000144.1:0-5148 GCA_964392525.1 uncultured Aestuariivirga sp. | reverse complement strand
AATGGCGGAGACGGAGGGATTCGAACCCTCGATACGCCTTGACAGCGTATGACGATTTAGCAAACCGTTGCCTTCAGCCACTCGGCCACGTCTCCTGCTGCGTGGCTTTTGCCGCGAAAAGCCGGGGGATGCAAGTGCGCCGTGATGGCGGCGGCCTCATGCCTCCGGGGCGGGCGCTTCGGGAAACTCCTCCAGCAACCGCTGCTCCAGCGCCACGAGGTCGGCGGGCAGCGCCATGCCGGTCGCGCGCAGCTGGTTCAGCTCCTGATGGATCTGATTGTAGAGCTCATGCAGGTCCTTTGGTTGCTCGGTCATCTCGCCGAGCAGCAGGCCGATCTGCGCCTTCAGTTCCTCGAATGCCATACCGGTTCCTCCTCCAACATGATTGCTGAATGCTCATCATAGATCGTGCCGTCCGCCGCTTCCAGTTTAGAGCGATTCTAATTCCGAGTATTTTACTCGGTTTTTCTTGACGGGCCCTCCCGGGGCGGTTTATCTCCGCTCCAGTCTTGAACCAAACCCACGGAGAATTTCTGATGATCGTCCAGCGCCGCCATGTTCTTGGTCTTGGCCTGTCCCTGGCCCTTGCAGCCACGGCTGCCGCCGTGCCTGCCCGGGCCGAAGGCGTTGTCAATGTCTATACCTACCGCCAGCCCGCACTGATCAACCCGCTGCTTGAAGCCTTCACCGCCAAGACCGGTATAGAGGTGCAGGCGGTGTTCGCCGAGAATGGCCTGGTGGAACGGCTCGCCCAGGAGGGCCGCAACAGCCCGGCCGATGTGCTGCTCACCGCCGATGTGGGCCGCCTCGTGGAAGCCGCGGGCCGGGGCCTTGCGCAGCCCGTTGCCTCGCCCGAGATCCTCGACAAGGTGCCCACCAATCTGCGCGACGCCGGCAACCAGTGGTTCGGCCTCACCATGCGCGCCCGCGTCATCTATGCCTCGCGCGAGCGTGCGCCGATCACCTCCATCACCTATGAGGAACTGGCCGACCCGAAGTGGAAGGGCAAGATCTGCATGCGCCCCGGCAACCATCCCTATAACCTCGGCCTTGTGGCCGCGATGATCGCCCACAAGGGCGAAGACGCAACGCGTGAATGGCTGAAGGGCCTCAAGGCCAATCTCGCGGTGAGGCCTTCCGGCAATGACCGCGCCCAGGCCAAGAGCGTCTTCGCAGGCGAATGCGACCTCGCCATCGCCAACACCTATTACATGGGCAAGATGCTGACCGAAACAAAGGAGCCCGAGCAAAAGAAGTGGGCCGAATCGGTCAAGATCGTGTTCCCCTCCTCGCCCGACTTCGGCACCCACGTTAACATTTCAGGCATGATGCTGACCGCAAACGCCCCCAACAAGGACAATGCCGTGAAGCTGATGGAATTCCTCGCCAGCGACGAGGCCCAGCAGCTCTATGCCAATGGCAACTTCGAATATCCGGTGAACCCCAAGGTGCCAGCTGCGGAAATTGTGCAGTCCTGGGGCACTTTCACGCCCGATACGCTGAATGTTGCCGAAATCGCCAAGCTTGAGCCGCAGGCGGCAAAGCTGGTGGACGAGGTCGCCTTCAACGACTGACGGGCATTCGCATGCCTGTGGCGGGCGGCCCGGTTAATCCGGGCCGCCTTGCCGTTTAAGCCCATGTTATGAATTAACGTGCCATGCGGTTTCGGATAAACTATGGTATCGGTATTCGGAGGTAACGATGCGTCATTATGTTGTGGCCGCCAGTGTGGCCCTCGCCTTGGTTTCGGTTCCGGCAGCCGCCGATCAGAATTTCATTCCCGGCGGCCACGATTACGGGCTGGGCAGCGATCCGTTGCCGCCGCTCAACAGCCCCGAGTCACAGTTTGACGCGCAGGTCGACGTCTATCAGTCCGAGGTTTACAATCGCAACCTCGAGAAGAAGCAGTTCGACAGCCGGATCGAGAACCTGATGGACCAGCAGAACCCGGGCCCGCCGGATGACAATGCCCTCGACTATTGAGGCATGATCAGAGCGTCTCAGTAAACAGGGCCGGGAAACCGGCCCTTGTTGTTTTCACGGCAGGCCAGCAACCGGCACGGCGATTCGCGCGCTGACCGGATAGTGATCCGACCCGGCCGGTTCGCCGATGGTCGCTGCCTCCAGCTGACGGAGCCCCGGCGACACGAAGATGTGGTCGATGGCGATTTGCGGCAAACCCAGCGTGGCGGGCCAGGATGGCAGAACGGTCAGCCGGCGCAGATTGGCACTCTCCTCGAACATGGCGAGGATGCGGGAAAAGGGCGTGGCGTTGAAATCGCCCATCACCAGTTTCGGCCCCGGCAGCTTCTCGATCAGGCCCGACAGCACTGCAACCTGCCGGTATTGCATGGCAGAATAAGGAAAGCGGATGGTGTGCACGCCGAAGACATTGAGCCCGCCAGCCTCGGGCCCCAACCGCACACGGATGAAGGACGGCGCGCCGCCGAGCTCGCCCGCGCCGCGGGCTTCGCTTTCGATGATGGGAAGTTTCGACAGGACCACGAGGTTGCAGTAATCGAGATTGTAGCACTCCGCCTTATGGGGGTAGCGGTCGCGGAGCGCGGCGGGAATCGAGCGCTTCGCGGAGCTCATCTCGATCAGCGTGATGACATCCGCATCGATCCGCTCGATCTCGGCCTTGACGGCACTGGCATCGTTGTTGGTCCACAGTGTATTGAAACTTGCCACTTTCAGCGCGCGCTGGCCCTCGCCGGCCTGCCCGAGAAGTGCGGGGGCGCGGCTGGCCACATGCGGCCACATGCCGATCGCCACAAGGCCCAGAACCAGAAGCGAGAAAGCCACGATGTGCCGTCCCCGCGGCACCAGCCAGCCCACGGCAAAGGCGAAGGTGACGAGCGCAAAGTGCAGGGTGGCCTGCGAGAAGACATCGAAGGACACCCAAAGCTGACCCAGGCGAGAGGCGATCAGGCCCAGAACACCGGCCAGAACGCCCAGCAGGCATTCCAGCCGCCCACGCTGGCGGCGCTTTCCGGGCCGCGCCGCTCCCTCCGGCCGAGGCGCCTGCGCCTCCATTCTGTCAGACATGCCGCGCAATGCGCCTCTGTGTCAGGTCACAGGAGGCGGCTCTCCATCGGCAGGATCTGCTCAGGCGATCCGAAACCGGGCAGCGCCTCGAAGCGCTTCTTCCAGTCGGTGACATGGGGATAAGGCGTGAGGTCGATATTGGCTTCCTGCGCATAACGCAAGACACCGTAGATGCCGATATCGGCAATCGTGGGGCGCTTGGCGGCAACCCACTCGGACTTGACCAGTTCAGCCTCCAGCAGGGCGAGCGCGGCCTTGGTCTCGGTGTCATACATGATGCGCACCTCATCCCCGAACTGGCGCACCCCGCGGGCCCGGGCTCGCAGCCGGAACAGCGGCACGGCAAGCTTGTCCCACTGCCAGAACATCCACTCCCGGATGCGGTTCCTCTCGACCTCGGTCTTGCCGTCGAACTTGTGAAGCGCCTCTGCGAGGTGCTGCAGGATGGCGGCCGACTGGACATAATAGACCTGCCCATCGCGAAGCGCGGGCACCTGGCCGTAGCGGTTCTTCACCAGGAAGTCCGGTTGCTTGTGCTGGCCTTCCCGCAGATTCACGTGAATGTAGGAGAAGGGATATTTCGACAGCGACAGCATCAGCCCCACCGTATAGGTCGGGCCCGAGCCGAGCATGCCGTAAAGGGTGAAGCGTTCCTTGTCGACCGGCGTCGCGGCGGGTGCCGGCACGGGTTTCCGAGCCGCTGCGCCTGGCGCCTTCTTTGCCGCCTGTGGCTTTGGCGGCGCTGTCTTTCCCGCCACCTTCTTGGCAGCTGGTTTCGCTGGCTTCTTTGCCGCAGGCTTCTTCGCAGCCTTCTTGGCTGTCTTGGCCATGATTTGTCCCCTCCCCGGGCCCCGGTATAAAACTCCGGGTACGGACTATAGCGGAGAAATCCAGCGAAACAAAACCTAAACTAAGACACTGAATGAACAAGAAAAATACCAGCTCAAAAGCTGGCATTCCTCACAACCCAGCAGCCATCACGACCTCAGAAACCCGATGAAGGAACCGCCTTAATATATTGTTTTATATACAGAATCATCCCTTCATATCTCAGATGCCGAGCTTTTCCTTCAGGAGGTCGCTCACCGCCTGTGGATTGGCCTTGCCGCCGGTCTGCTTCATGACCTGGCCGACAAACCAGCCCAGCATGGTGGGCTTGGCCTTGACCTGCTCCACCTTGTCCGGGTTGGCGGCGATGATTTCAAGGACCGCCTTTTCGATGGCACCGGTGTCGGTCACCTGCTTCAGGCCGCGGGCCTCGACGATCTCCTTCGGAGAGCCGCCCTCGGTCCAGACGATCTCGAACACGTCCTTGGCGATCTTGCCGGAAATCACCTGCGCGCCGATCAGGTCCACGATCTCGCCAAGCTGGGAAGCGGAGACCGGGGTTGTGTCCACCGTCTTGCCTTCCTTGTTGAGGCGGCCGAACAGCTCGTTGATCACCCAGTTGGCGGCCATCTTGCCGTCCCGGCCCTTCGCCACCTGCTCGAAGAAATCGGCCGAGGCGCGTTCCGCCGTCAGCACCTGCGCGTCATAGGCGGTGAGGCCATAGTCCTTCATGAAGCGGGCGATCTTCTCGTCCGGCAGTTCCGGCAGGGTGGCCTTGACGGAGCCGATCCATGCCTCGTCAAGTTCCAGGGGCAAGAGGTCCGGATCGGGGAAGTAGCGGTAGTCGTGCGCCTCTTCCTTGGAGCGCATGGAGCGGGTCTCGCCCTTCTTGGCGTCGAACAGGCGGGTTTCCTGGTCGATCTTGCCGCCATCCTCCAGAATGCCGATCTGGCGGCGCGCCTCATATTCGATGGCCTGCCCCATGAAGCGGATGGAGTTCACGTTCTTGATTTCGCAGCGTGTGCCGAAATCGCCGCCGGGGCGGCGGACAGAGACGTTGATGTCAGCGCGGAGCGAGCCCTGCTCCATGTTGCCATCGCAGGTGCCGAGGTAACGCATGATCTGGCGGAGCTTCGTCACATAGGCCTTGGCCTCGTCGGCCGAGCGCATGTCGGGCTTGGAGACAATCTCCATCAGCGCGCAGCCGGAACGGTTGAGGTCCACGAAGCTCATGTTGGGGTGCTGGTCATGGAGCGACTTGCCGGCATCCTG
>CAYMQH010000143.1:2951-5169 GCA_964392525.1 uncultured Aestuariivirga sp. | reverse complement strand
AGGGCGGGCCCATCAAGGTGCAGCAGGACCCCGAATTCGCCAAGCTCTTCGGCCCGTCCGCCGCGCGCATGATCGCGGCCTATACCCACCACCACGATCATGAGCATGACTGCGGCCATGACCACCACCACCATCATCCCGGCCACAGGCATTGACGCCGGTGCTTGACATCATCGCCCAGCCCTTCTTCCAGCGCGCCCTTCTCGCAGGGATCGGGCTTGCATCGGTGGCGGGGCCGGTGGGCTGCTTCATCGTATGGCGGCGCATGGCCTATTTCGGCGAGACGCTGGCCCATTCCGGCCTTCTGGGCGTGGGGCTCGGCATGCTGCTGGGCTTCAGCCTGACGCTCGGCGCGGTGGCCACCGGCGTTGCGGTTGCGCTGATCCTGATGCTGCTGAAAAGCCAGCGGCTGCTTGCCACCGATACGCTGCTCGGCATCCTGTCGCATTCCTCGCTGGCGCTTGGCATCCTCACCATCGGCCTCGTCACGGGTGCGGCGGGTGATCACATGGACCTGCTGTTCGGCGACATCCTCACCGTGAGCTGGCGCGATGTCAGCGTGGTGTGGGTGGGGGCTGCCGTGGTGCTGCTGGTGCTGGGCCTGCTGTGGCGCGACCTCATCGCCATGTCGGTTCATGAAGACCTGGCACAGGCCGAAGGAATCAATGTGAAGCGGGTGGAACTGGGCTTTGTGTTGCTCATCGCGCTGATGACGGCGATCTCGATGAAGATCGTGGGGTTGCTGCTCATCACCGCCCTTCTGGTCATTCCTGCCGCCGCGGCCCGGCGCTTGTCGAAAACACCCGAACAGATGGCGCTCATCGCCGCTGCCATCGCGGCCATCTCCGTTGCGGCAGGGCTTCTGCTCTCGGCCTTCGCCAATGTGGTGACGGGGCCTGCCATCGTGCTCTCCGCCGGCCTTCTCTTCGTCTTGACCTTGTTGCGCCCACAGTCCAGTTAATCAGCCATGACCTATTCCGCCATCAGGAACCGCCGGGCCTCGGTGCCCGTCAAAGTTGGCAGCGTCACGGTGGGCGGCGGCGCCCCCATCGTCGTGCAGTCCATGACCAACACCGACACGGCCGATGCCGAGGCAACGGCGCGGCAGACGGCCGCGCTGGCCCGGGCCGGCTCGGAAGTGGTGCGCATCACGGTGGACCGCGAGGAGTCGGCCCGGGCCGTGCCCCATATCCGCGAGAAGCTGGACCGCATGGGGCTGAGCGTACCGCTGGTGGGGGATTTCCATTACAACGGCCATACGCTGCTGAACGATCATCCGGCCTGTGCGGAGGCGTTGGCCAAGTATCGCATCAACCCCGGCAATGTCGGTTTCAGAGAGAAGAAGGACCGCAACTTCTCCATGATGATCGAGACGGCGCTGAAGTTCGACCGCCCGGTGCGGATCGGCGTCAACTGGGGCTCGCTCGACCAATCCCTGCTGACCGAACTGATGGATGAGAATGCCAAGTCCCCAAGCCCGCTGGATGTGCGCGAGGTGATGCATGAGGCGGTGGTGCAGTCCGGCCTGCTCTCCGCCCAGCGCGCGGTGGAGCTTGGCCTTGGCAAGGACAAGATCCTCATCTCCGCCAAGTGTTCCGAAGTGCAGGACCTGATCGCGGTTTACCGCAAGCTGGCGGCACGCTGTGATTATGCGCTGCATCTGGGCCTCACCGAGGCTGGCATGGGGTCCAAGGGCATCGTCGCCTCGACGGCGGCGCTCGCCGTGCTGTTGCAGGAAGGGATCGGCGACACGATCCGCATTTCGCTTACCCCTGAACCGGGCGGTGACCGCACGCGCGAGGTGATCGTCGCGCAGGAAATCCTGCAGACCATGGGCATCCGCAATTTCGCGCCGATGGTGATTGCCTGTCCCGGCTGTGGCCGCACCACCTCCACCGTATTCCAGGAACTGGCGCAGGACATCCAGTCCTATGTGCGTACCCGCATGCCGGACTGGCAGCGCGATTACCCCGGCTTCGAGAGCCTGCAACTCGCCGTCATGGGCTGCATCGTCAATGGGCCGGGCGAATCGAAACACGCCGACATCGGCATCTCGCTTCCCGGCACGGGCGAACTTCCCGCCGCCCCGGTGTTCATTGACGGCAAGAAGGCGATGACCTTGCGCGGCGAGAACATCTCGCAGCAGTTCAAGGACATCGTCGAGGATTATGTGAAGGGCCGCTGGGGGTAAATCCCGGTTCGTCACCCCGGCGAAGGC
>CAYMQH010000143.1:0-2851 GCA_964392525.1 uncultured Aestuariivirga sp. | reverse complement strand
GTGATGCTACTTCTCTCTCTCAACGATGAAGCGCGCTGCTTCATTCAACACCGCAGCCTTTTCACCGTAAGGCGAAAGGCTCTCGATTGCTTCGTCCACGAGGGCCGCAGCACGGGACTTTGCGCCCGCGAGGCCCAGCAGATCGACGAAGGTGGCCTTGCCCATGCCCTTGTCCTTCTGCGTTGCCTTGCCGAGCGCCTCAGGCGTCGATTCCACATCGAGGATGTCATCAGCGATCTGGAAGGCGAGGCCGATCTTCCCGGCATAGCGGCGCAAAGGGGCAGGGTCGGCGGCGCCCAGTATGGCGCCCGCCTCGCAGGCATGGGAAAACAGTGCGCCCGTCTTGAGAGACTGGATCAGCGTGATCTCGGCGAGGCTCTGGACGGAGCGGCTCTCGGCCTCGATGTCGAGCATCTGTCCGCCCACCATGCCGGCAAGGCCCGCCGCGCGCGCCAGACCGGAGACGAGCTTCACCCGGATGCCGGGATCGGGGTGGGTGGCCTCATCGGCAAGGATTTCGAAAGCGTAGGTCAGCAGCGCGTCACCCGCGAGAATGGCGGTGGCCTCATCGAAGGCCTTATGGGTGGTGGGCTTGCCGCGGCGCAGGTCGTCGTCATCCATGGCAGGCAAATCATCATGCACCAGCGAATAGCAGTGCACGCACTCAAGCGCCGCTCCGGCCCGCAAGGCCCTGTCGCGCGGAACGCCGAAAAGTGCGGCAGATTCAATCAGAAGAAAGGGCCGCAAGCGCTTTCCCTGGCCGAGCGCGGCATAGCGCATCGCGTCAATCACGCGGCGCGCCGGGGCGGCATCCGCTGGCAGCAGCCGGTCCAGCAGAGAATCTGTTTCAGCGGCACAGCGGGAAAGAGCATGCTGGAAGGACAAGGGCAGAATCCTGTGGTAAGGCGCCCACCTGATTAAGGTCATGAGCAGCGAAACTCAACCAGCAGCACCCACCCTTGAGGATGTGCCCCCGGAGGCGGCGCAAGCCGATGCGCTTGCCCAGCCAGAGGCGAAGCCCTCCTGGCCGCGCCGCCTGCTGCGCTGGGGGCTTTATGCGCTGGCGTTCCTCGTGGCCTGGCCGGTTGTCATGACGCTGGTCTACGCGGTGGTTCCGCCGCCCGTTTCCAACATCATGCTCCTGCGGGCCTTGTCGGGGGCGTCCATCACCAAGCAGTGGGTCAGCCTCGAAGACATATCGCCCGCGCTGCCGCGCGCTGTCATCTCCTCCGAGGACGCCCGCTTCTGCGAACACCACGGGGTGGACTGGCGCGAGTTTCAGGGCGTGATCGAGGATGCAATGGACAAGGACGAGGCCCCCGCCCGCGGTGCCTCGACGATTCCCATGCAGACTGCCAAGAATCTGTTCCTCTGGGATGGGCGCCTCGCCATCCGCAAGCTGATCGAGCTGCCGCTCGCCATGTGGATGGATCTGGTGTGGTCCAAGCGCCGGATGATCGAGATCTACCTCAACATCGTGGAGTGGGCACCGGGCGTTTATGGGGCGGAGGCAGCGGCGCAGCATCATTTCCGCAAGTCCGCGAAAAAGCTGACGAAAAAGGAAGCCGCCCTGCTGGCGGCGGTGCTGCCGAACCCGATCAAGCGCAACGCCGGGAAACCCTCAAAAGGGGTGAAGCGCATTGCCAACCGGATTCTGGTCCGAATGACCGGAATGGGCCCCTATCTCACTTGCCTTAAGCCCTAGTCTGGGTTAGAAGCCCCGCCAACTGAAGGGCGTGGGCCGTTCCCCGCGCTCCTTCCCTATGGAGTTTCAAATGGCCGTTCCACGCAAGAAAATGTCCAAGAGCCGCATCGGCATGCGCCGTTCTGGCCACCATGAGCAGACCGTGACCTGGGTTGAGGACAAGAAGTCGGGCGAACTTCGCCGCCCCCACCATATCGACCTGAAGACCGGCCTCTACAAGGGCCGCCAGGTTCTGACGCCCAAGGCCGAAGCCTGATCCCAGCCGGTCGGGATGCGAGTTGAAGCCAGCCTCCGGGCTGGCTTTTTGCATTTGGAGCCGTGCTGATTGCCGTCCGGCTACCGTTCCCCAAACAGAAAACGCCCGGATCTCTCCGGGCGTTCGCGTCTTTCATGCTGTTGCTCGCTTACGCGCCGATCACCTTCTCGGCGGGCACATAGGCATAGCCGAGGTCATCGGCCACCGCCTTGTAGGTGACCTTGCCGTCGGCCACGTTCAGGCCGTTGCGCAGGTGCGCGTCATCCGACAGCGCCTTCTTCCAGCCCTTGTTGGCAATGGCGAGCGCGAAGGGCAGCGTAACGTTGTTCAAGGCGAAGGTGGAGGTGCGGGCTACGCCACCCGGCATGTTGGCCACGCAATAGTGGATCACATTGTCCACAACATAGGTCGGGTTGGCGTGGGTGGTGGCCTTGGAGGTTTCCGCACAGCCGCCCTGGTCGATGGCGACGTCGACGAGAACCGAACCCGGCTTCCAGTCCTTCAGCATGGCCTTGGTCACCAGCTTCGGTGCAGCCGCACCGGGGATGAGCACGCCGCCGATTACCATGTCGGCGCTCGCGCATTCGTCTTCCACGGCCCCCTGCGTGGAGTAGATGGTCTTGATCGAGGTGCCGAAGCGCGCGACCAGTTCTTCCATCCGGTCGGTGTTCTTTTCGAGGATTGTGACATCGGCGCCCATGCCGAGCGCGATGATCGCTGCGTTGGTGCCGACGACGCCGCCGCCGAGGATGACGACCTTGCCGGGCGCAACACCCGGAACGCCGCCCAGCAGAACACCACGGCCGCCCTGCGCCTTCTCGAGGCAGTGCGCGCCCGACTGGACCGACATGCGGCCCGCGACCTGGCTCATGGGGGCGAGCAGCGGCAGG
>CAYMQH010000142.1:0-5225 GCA_964392525.1 uncultured Aestuariivirga sp. | reverse complement strand
GGCTCAAGGTCGAGCAGCTCTCGGACCGGTTCTGGCGCGTGGAACTGAGCTTCGGTTTCATGGAACAGCCCAATGTTCCGGCCGCCCTCAAGAACGCGCCTGCCGGAAGCCTGCCCTTCACGCTGACCGACACGTCGTTCTTCCTGTCGCGGCGCAGCGTACGGGCTTCGAGGTACCAAGGCATGCCGTTCTGGCAGGACAAGCTGTTCATCACGATGGCGAAGAACGCCAATGATGCGAGCAGCTATTTCCGCCTGCCGCCCGGACGGGTGATCGAGGTGGGGAGCCAAGTGACGGTATAGGCTTCAGGCACCTCGGTCTAGCTTCTGTACTCATAAATAGGGTTCCCCAATCGGGCATATGGTGATTCAACCTCCTGACAGAGCAACGCCTGCCGCGCCTGCCGGAGGGTGAGTCAACCTGCCGCAGATCGTAGAAAGATGCCGGTCAAAGTGTCAGTCAATGAAATTCATCATGCGATATAATCGCATTAGATCATAGCAATAGACTGAAATAGTGGGCGGTCTCCCTCTCCGCCATAACATCTTCCTAAGTATCCGTTTTGTGGGAATAATTAGATCAGGGTCTAGGCGTGTCCTAGCCAATGTCCTAGCTCAGGTTCCCGCTCGGCTGGTTTTCGATCTTCTCTCGGGCGTCTGCCTTAGAAGCCTCCTGCTCAAGCCCCAAGGCCCGGCACACACCCTGACGGAAGTGCAGGATCTCGAGATCATAATTTGGATGAGGTGCGGAACATTACGGCGCATAATTTGCCGCCCTTTAGAATATGCACCCAGATGTGACCGGGACAGATCTCGAACCCGTGTTCCAATCCCATCTGGTTCAGCATGTGGCCAATTCCCTGGACATGCTTGATGGTGGTCACGGCTTACCCTCGCCGCGGGGAAGCAGATTTATGGGCTGAGTGAAAGCACCCGTGCATGCAGGCGCACGGAATCGTATAGAGACGTCAGCCATTGACGACCTCCACAGAAGGTTGACGGTGGTTAGGGGCGGGTGGAGGATGGAACCCTCTGCTCGGTCCGAGTGCTTTGTTAAAAAAGTATGCCCGTATCAACAGCACCTAAGAAACAATCGAAGAAGATGGGCCGGCCGCCGATCGGCGTTGATGTGCTGTTAGGCGTGCGTGTCCCCGCCGAACTGGTTGAAAAACCGGAAGAATGGGCGGCCGATCACGGTATCTGCAAGTCCGAAGCCGTGCGAAGGCTGTTGGTGAAAGGCCTGAGCAAATAGGTCGGGCAGACTGCTGGAGGAGGCATAGCGGCGGCCGTGAAGCTCACCGATGAACTGCCAAGGCTATGGAAGATCAGTGATACAGGCAGCGCTTTCAAGATAAGCGATGCTCAAGGCCGTGGCGTTGCCTATGTCTATTATCGGCGTGATGACGCCCTCAGGAGCGATTACCTCTCGCGTGATCAAGCAGTCGAAATGGCCAAGGTCATTGCACGGTTATCAAGGAAAGACACATGAGCCGGCCAACGATGGCCGACATGATGATTTTTAGCTTGTTGCCTGAGACGCGGAGAGTTCAAGGATCCCCTGCTGGCGCCGTTTCTCCAGCTCCTGCAAGACTTGAAGATGGGCCCGGCCGATGTCGGTCAGCTGCCTGATCGATGCATCGATCTGCTGCGCCGGTCGGCCATAGAGACGGCTCAGGAGGGCTTCACACGCGGCCAGGGCGACTCTCTCGTCCTCTGACGTATCTGGGGCCTTCGACATGTGCCAAGCGGACTGCATCCTGATCGCAGTGAGTGGAAGCTGTAGAGCCTCTCGCTGCTGTGACTCCCCCAGTATCTGGAGGGCTTTGCTGTTTCACCTGTAGAGCGGCGCGCGTATCCCGCCGTAGGTGTTTAGTCCCAGCGTTTGATGAAACGGATTGAACCTGAAGCCCTCAGGTTCTTTTGTCCATTGTTTGCAGATGAACTCGTAAGGTGTGAGCCCCTAGAGGGTCTTGAGCGTCCGACCGAAATTGTAGGCGCTGATGAAGGCGGTGAGACGCTTTTCGAGCTGCGGGTGATTGTCGTAGTGAAAGCGTTTGACAGTGGCATCTTTGATGGTGCGGTTTGTCGGCACGCGCCGAGGGCTTACCAACTGTAGGTCAAGGTGAGCGATCCCGCGTAGCTCTGGTAGCCATCGGCAAATTCACCGTCGAAGGTGGCGGCAAATTCGGTTGCTTCGGTGAGGCCGAACTCGGCGCCCGCAGTCACCAGCGCGATGTTGTCGGGGGCTTCGGCGCCGTGCACCGTGAAGGTGGACATATCGAGCGAGGCGAAGCTCGCCTGCACATTGGCGTCCGAGTTCCAATCATGCGCCCAGGCCACGCGGCCGAACAGCCGTGCCACTGAAGGATCGTCTCCCAGTGCGGTGTCGATGCCTACGCCGAGCTCGGTGCGCAGCGCCGTGGCCGTGTTGGCGTTGTAGTCGAGCGCGAAGCTGCCGCCATCCTCGTCATATCCCGGCATGTAGACAGCCTGCGCCTGGAGGGCCGCATAGGGGGTGAGCCCCAGCTGTTCGCCCGCCGCGAAGCGGTGGCCGGCCTCGATGCGGCCCGCGAGGTTGCTGGCGTCGAAATCTGCGTCGAGCTTTTCGGTGCCGTCAACGTTGACGCGGCGCTCCGTCGACATGCTGTGCCAGGCATAGGCGCCGGCGAGCGAGAGGTAGGTGGCTCCGAAATGCTGCGTGCCATAGGCGCCGAGCTGGAAGAAGGTGCTGTCGCCCGAGCCGAGGTTGCTGTCGAGGTCCCAGTTGGTTTGGCCGCCGGCAACGGCGATGCCGACACGAGTCTCGTCAGCCACGTTGTAGTCCCAGCCGGCGGCAATGCCACCAAAATTGGTTTCAGTATCGTGGCTGCCTTTGGAGGATGATCCTGGAAGGTTCGCGGCACCGCCATAAACGCCGCCCCACAGCGACCAGCCGTTGGACACGGGCGGCGGCGTATCGGCGGTGGGGACGACGCCCGTACTGATGGTGACGGCGGCCTGCTGGCGGGCGCTGAACGGAGCCGCGCTCTGGCCGCCGCCGCCCAGCATCAAGTTGAGGAAGGAGGTGGTCGCCCGCTTGATGGCGTTGACGCCGCCCGAAGCCCCGACCTCGCCGGACACTTCGGTGAGCGCCGTTTCGAGATCCGCGCCGGTGAGGTCATAGAGGCTGGAAATCGGGCCGGTCATGGCACCGCCGGAGTTGTAGTACTCATCCAGCGCTCCGGCGACATTGCTCTGGTTCTGGTTCAGGTCCACGCCCAGTCCAAGTTCGGCGCTGAACAGGATGTAGGCCGCGGTCGGGTCATAACCCAGGGCCGCCGTGAAATTGTTTATTGCGCCGGTGACGACGAATTGATCGAAGGTGCCCGATACGATGCCGGCGGTGACCACGTCATAGCGGCCGGGGACGAGGTTGGCCGAGACGACGTCTGCTTCCAGCGTGCCGTCAAGCTCGACCGTGCCGGTGAAATCAATTGATACCGGATCGGTCTCCGAAATGTCCACGCTCAGCGTGGCGCCATCTTGCAGCGTCAGGTTCCTGCCATCGATCGAACTGTCTTCGCCAATGCGCAGCGTGCTGGTGCCACCGACGCCGATGTCGCGCACCGTGATGCTGCCGCCGTCGCTTGCCTCCAGCAGGCTGTTCGTCGCCTGAAGGCCAACTGAAACGTCGCCTGCGGTGAAGCTCGATCCGGTGCCTGAGACCCTGATGGTGTTGCCCGTGTCAGCCGCGGTGAAGCCGATGAAGGTACCCCTGTTCTCGTCCATGAGTTCGACCGTGCCACCGTCTTCAACATAGAGGCCGTTGTCGGAGGACGCGAACAGGCTGCCATCGCCGACACGCAGCGTGCCGGTCAGTTCCCAACGCGAGCCCTGTCCATTGACCGTGACGGAATTGCCGCTGGTGACCTGCGCCGAGTCCGAGCTGCCGCCGATGCGGGCATTGCGCGTATACAGCTTGCCCTGGTCCTCAATGACAACGCCATTGTTGTTGCCGCTGCGGCCGACATACAAAGTCTTTGACGAGTTCACGGTGAGGGTGGAGCCGGCACCCTCGACCGTCACGATGTTGTTGTCGGATCCCGCGCTGGCCCCGATGCGGACGTCGTCGCCCGAGGTCACGGAGGCGCCGCTCTCCACATTGAGCGTATTGCCATCGCCGTCGAACCCGACCTCGAGATTGGTGGTGGTCGTCACCACGGCTCCGTTCTTCGCGGTGACCGAATTGCCGTTGGATCCATAGCCGATGGCCAGGTCGCCCGTAGTGCTGAGCTTGGCAGAGGCACCGTCAACAGTCGCCTGGTTGCCGGTTGCGCCCGAGAAGCCGCCCAGCCACAGGCTGCCGGTCGAGAGTTCGCCCGCCCCGCTGATCGACAGAGTGTTGCTGGCGCCTTCGTAGCCCAGCGTGAAATTGCCGGTGTTGGTCCATGCGCCGGTGACGGTGGCGGTGTTTCCGTCCGAGGCTGCGTTGACGCCAAGGGCCGCCGAACCGCTGCCGAGCGTGCCGGCTGGGTTGACCAGAAGCCCCTGCGACGGGTTGTCGACGCCCACCCAGACCACGCCATAGTTTTCCGGACCATTCACCTCATAGGCGGGCGGTGAATCGATGATGAGATCGGCGGCGCTGGCGCCTGTCGCCGCAGTTGAAAAGACCGCGGCCGAGAGAACACTGGTCTGAAGTAACCGGCGCTTGAACATCATGGAAACTACCCCTGCAAACAATTGCGGCGGACAATGCCCGCCTGCTCAGCGGCTGTAAATCGAAATTTGGCTGTTCCGCGGATTTATCCGCCCAGATAGCTGAACAGCCCGTCCATGCCCTTATTTCGAGATCGTGCCGGTGAACTTGGAGTGCTTCTGCTGGGCGAGCCAGACGCCCTGCGTGTTCACGTCGCGCACCGTGTAGCCGCCGCCCGCCCTTGTGACGGGGAGCCCTTGCACGGGCTGCCATTGCTGTCAGGCTACTGAAGGAGGCGGATGGTGTACTTTCGAGGCAGAGCGCGCAACGGGCGCACGTGGCAGGCGTCCATACAAGGATACTGGCTGGATTTTTGGGGGCCAGTTCCGGTTCGGAATGCGGGTGGTGGGGTGCGTGGGGCGTGGCAGATGCGAAAGGCTGCTCGTCCACGGCGCCGGGGTGCGGTACCTTCGAGGTATCGGGGGGTGTGCTTGCGGGGTCGGGTTTTTCACCGCGGCTTCGCGCCGTGATCGGTTATTGCAAGGCCG
>CAYMQH010000141.1:0-5277 GCA_964392525.1 uncultured Aestuariivirga sp. | reverse complement strand
ACGAGCGATTCCGTCACCTCGATCTTGAGACTGCCGCGCAGCAGGCTTTCGCGGGCGATGATCTGCTTCACGTCATCGAGGAGGCTCGGTTCGATCAGTTGCGCCGAGGAGATGTTGACGGCAACGAAGGCCGGTTCCGCCGCGCGGTAGGCGCGCTGCCAGATGCCGAGCTGGCGGCCGGCCTCATTCAGGACCACGCGGCCGATATCGCGGATCATGCCGGTTTCCTCGGCAAGTCCGAGGAAGCTCTCGGGCGCCAGCAGCCCCAGCTTCGGATGGCGCCAGCGCACCAGCGCCTCGAAGCCGGCCAGGTTCATGTCCGACAGCCGTGCGATGGGCTGGTAGTGCACCTCAATCTCGTTGCGCTCGATGGCGCGGCGCAGTTCCGCCTCGAGGATCACCAGCTCTGCGCGCTCATCCACCATGGCGGGGTTGAAGAGCTCGACACTGCCCGCACGGCTGCGGCGGGCTTCATAGAGCGCAATCGCCGCCTGCTTCAGAAGCTTGGCGGCCGTCATGCTGCCGCTTTCCAGTTCGGCGATGCCGATCGAGGCGGTGAGGAAATATTCCTGGCCCTCATATTTGAGCGGCCGCGCCACCGCCTTCAGCAGCGCATTGGCAAAGGACTCGACATCCCAGCGCTGCGGGTCCTCGTGAAAGAGCAGCGCGAACTGGTCACCCGGCAGCCTGGCGATGGTATCGGCAGGCCCGGTCTCCGCCTTCAGCCTTCGCCCGATGATGGAGAGCAACGCATCTCCCGCCTCATGCCCCACGGCGTCATTCACCATCTTGAAGCGGTCGAGGTCAACGAGCAGCACGAACAGGCCAGATGAATCACGGTTGCCCGCCGCCGCGATGGCACGCGACAGGCGGTCGATGAAGAGCGCGCGGTTGGGAAGGCCCGTCACGACGTCATAGACCGCATCCGCAAGCAGCCGCTCCTCCGCGAGCTTCGCATTCGTGACATCGGCCAGCGTACCGATGCAGCGCACCGCATGCAGGCCCTGGCCCATGATGGAGCGGGCCTTCAGTTCGAACCAGCGGTAGCCGCCATCGCCATGGCGCAGGCGGAACTTGCGCTCGATGGGAAGGCGTCCGTCGAGCGCGGCTTCCTCCACCGTTGCGAGATAGGCGGACCGGTCGGCTGGATGCATGATTTCGAGGAAGGCCTCGCCCGCAGCACCCTCGAAGGCGCTGGGTGGCTGCATCAGGCTGCGGCCGATTTCAGGGCTGATATAGAGTTCGCCGTCTTCGGGCTGCCAGTCCCACACATAGGTGCGCGCTCCCGCCAGTGCCAGCGCGTGGCGGCCGGCCTCGCGGAAGAAATGGCGCGACAGATAGCCCTGGCTGAAGGCATGGTGCGCAAGCACGAAGCCCAGCATGACCAGCACCACGCCAAGCCCCGCCAGCATGACCACGGAAATCGAGGAGCGCGGATCGCTCGTCATGGCGGCCAGCAGCGCGATGAGCGTCCACAGCAGGATGGTGCCCCAGCTCAGGAAGGCCGCATCGCCGCGCACATCCTTGCGCCACCACAGCACCAGCAGCAGGATGAAGCCAAACACTGCCGTGGCGGTGAAGATGGCGCGGGCCAGCGCGGTGGCCATGAGCGGGTCGATGAAGGCGTAGGCGATGAGGCCGAAGGTGAGAACCCCAGCCAGCAGCAGCGCCAGCCCCCCGCTGCGCGACAGCCGCATGAGGCCGGACAGCATGGCGAGCAGCAGCAGGAGAAAGCCCGCCATGGCGGTCTCGATCGCGGCGCGGATGAATTGAAGATCGAGCCCCGGTGAGGCCGATGCCGAAATCAGGCGTTCCAGGTGTCCGGCATCCAGCAGCATGAAGGCCACGGCCGACAGGGCGAAGCCGCCAGCCACCGGATAAAGCGCCCGGGCACGAAAGCCATAGAGCGCGAACAGCGCCACCACGAGCAGCATGGACACGCCGAGCAGCGCGCCGCGGAAGAAGGACAGATAATCCTTGCGCGTGTCATAGGCCTCGCGCTGCCAGAGCATCACCGGCAGCGGCCCGTTCCTGACCTCGAAGGCGATGGACGCCGACCCGCCGGGCGGCAGGGTGACGACATAGGCAGACTCGCCCGGCGTCTGGAGTGGCTCCACTGCGCCATCTCCCATCAGCACGGCGCCATGGATACGCGGGCCAGCGAGCCGCATGGGAACGAAGCCCGACCCCGTGAACCCCTGCTGCGGAATGGAAACGACGACCGAGCGGTCTTCGGCTGCACTGTTGGTGAGACCTGCCGCCACCCAGTTATAGCGAGGTCCAGGCCCCGTTGCGGTCAGGGTCATTTCCACCGTGGGCTTGTCCAGCCGCTCGATGGAGATCTCGCTGTCACCGGTCTGGAGGCCGGCGAGATGGGGTGTCAGGTCGATTTCCAGCGTAACGCTGGAGATATCGATCGTGTCGATGGCGAAGGCCGGACGCATCAGCCCCAATGCCACTGCCAGAAACAGGGCAAAAACAGCAATCGGTGCGGCCCGCAGACACGCCGCTTTTTCTCCATGCCGGTTCATGGCGGTCACCTAAGCTGGCATCAGTGTCCAAGGCAAGCACCGAATCAGTGCAGCCGCCTGTGCCCTACCCCGCCAGCCTGGCGAACAGGAGGTGATCACGCCATTCGCCCGCGATCCGGAGATAGCCCCGTGCCAGCCCCTCCTGGGCGAAACCGCATTTCTGCAAGAGGCCGATCGAGGCCTGATTGTGCGGCAGGCAGGCGGCCTCCACCCGGTGCAGTCCGGCTTGGTGGAAGGCAAAGCCAAGGATCAGCCGCACCGCCGAGGTCATGTAGCCCTGCTGGGCATAGGGCTCGCCGATCCAGTAACCCAATGTTCCGGTCTGCGCCACGCCACGCCGCACATTGGACAGGGTCGCAGCCCCCACCAGAACCTTCCCCGCATGATCGAAAATGAAATAGGGATAGGCCAGATCGTCATCGATATCGCGCCAGTAGTGGCGGATGCGGCTGCGGAAGGCGGAGCGGGTCAGGTCATTGGCCGGCCAGACGGGTTCCCAGGGCGCGAGGAAATCGCGGCTCCTGAGGCGAAGGCTGGACCATTGCTCATAATCGCCCATCTCCGGCACCCGGATCAGCGCATGGCCGTCGCTCAGTGGCGGCGGCGGATCGGCGCCGAAGGGTGAGCGGAGAAAGGCCATGGGCGCCCTCTCAGGTGAATTGGCGGGCCACGGCCTCATAACCATCGAGCTGGCCGATATGGCCGACGGCGCTGAAGGCGGGCTTCTGGTTGCGGAACAGCCGCGCGGCCAGCGCCCGCACCTGTTCCGGCGTCACGGCATCGATCTTTTCCATGAGGGAGGAGATGGCGGGCACCTCGCCGAACGCCAGGAACTGCCGGGCGATCTGGTCAGCGCGCGAGGAGGCGCTTTCGAGATTCATCACCAGGCTGGCCTTGAGTTGCGCCTTGGCGCGGGCCACCTCGGCCTCGCTCACCTCCGCCGCAACCGACAGCATGACGGTGGTGGTGAGGCTCAGGAGTTCATTCGAATGCTCAGGCGAGGTTGCGGCATAGACACCGACCTGCCCCGCATCCTCGTAGGCGGAGCCGAAGGAGAACACGCTGTAGCACAGACCGCGGTTCTCGCGCACTTCCTGGAACAGCCTCGACGACATGCCGCCGCCCAGTATGTTGGAGAGAACCTGCAGCACGTAGATTTCGGGGTCGCGGTAGCCGGGCGCCTCAAAGGTCAGCACCAGATGCGCCTGGTCGAGCGGCTTTTCGGCGGTACAGGCGGTGGGCAGGAAGGATGGCGTTTCGCGTTGCGGCCCGTGGCCTTCGGCAATGCCGCCCAGAAGGCGCGCCGCCTCCGCCGTGAAGGCAGCGTGGCTGATGTTGCCGGCCGCTGCCACCACGATGCGCGAGCCCCAGTAATTGCGGTTCCGCCAGTCGAGGATCTGCTGGCGCGTCACCCCGCCGATCCGGTCCTGCGTGCCAAGGATGGAGCGGCCCAGCGGATGCTGGCCGAAACTCGCGGCCTGCGCGAGGTCGAAGACGAGGTCATC
Organism: uncultured Aestuariivirga sp.; assembly: GCA_964392525.1. GTDB lineage: Bacteria > Pseudomonadota > Alphaproteobacteria > Rhizobiales > Aestuariivirgaceae > Aestuariivirga. The sequence continues at coordinate 1,241 of CAYMQH010000141.1, read as the reverse complement.
GGGCTGGTCATGGGCGGCGGCGATTTCCTGCAGGATCACGTCCCGCTCGCGTTCAAGCTCCTCCTCGTCGAGTTCGGGCGAGGTGAAGATGTCGGCCAGAATGTCGAGGGCCAGCGCCCAGTCCTTCTTGAGGACGCGTGCATAATAGGTGGTGGTCTCCATGCCGGTCGCGGCATTGATCTCGCCTCCTGCCGACTCGATGTCCTCCGCAATGGCGCGGGCCGAGCGGCGCGGCGTGCCCTTGAAGGCCATATGCTCGAGGAAATGCGCGATGCCATTCTCCTCCGCCCGCTCATCCCGGGCACCCGCCTTCACCCAGATGCCGAGCGCCACCGTTTCAAGATGCGGCATGTGATGGGTGACGGCATGGATGCCATTGGGGAGGCGCGAAATCTCGACACTCATGCGAAGTCTCTCAAGGCTCAGGCTGTCTGGTGCGACAGGATGAAGTCACGCACCCGGCCCACGTCATTGGGCAGCACTGTGAACCGTTCCCGGGCCTCCATCAAGTAGGCCAGGCGCGGCGGCAGCGCGGGCCGGATGCCGGACGCCTTCTCAACAGCATCCGGGAACTTGGCGGGATGCGCGGTGGCGAGCGTCACCATGGGGCTGTGCGAGGCCTCCGCCTTGCGCGCCACGGCATAACCGACCGCCGTATGCGGATCGAGCAACTCGCCCGTGGTGGCCAGCGTCTCTCGGATGGTGGCGGCGGTCTCGGCCTCATCGGTTGCGCCGGAGCCGAACTCGTGGCGGATCTGATCGAGTTCGCGGTTGCCGATGGTGAAGCTGCCGGACTGGGCGAGATTCGCCATCAAGTGGCGCACCGCGTAGGGATCACGCCCATAGACTTCGAACAGCAACCGCTCGAAATTGCTCGACACCTGGATATCCATCGACGGGCTGGTCGAGGGCCGGACGCCACGCTGCTCATAGCGGCCGGTCTTGAGGGTGCGGTCGAGGATATCGTTGACATTGGTGGCGATCAACAGCCGGTCCACCGGAATGCCAATGCGCTTTGCCACCAGTCCGGCGAAGATGTCACCGAAGTTTCCGGTCGGCACGCAGAAGCTGGCGGCCCGGCCCGGGGCGCCAAGCGACAGCGCGGCGGTCGCGTAATAGACCGTTTGCGCCATGATGCGCGCCCAGTTGATGGAGTTCACACCGGCAAGCGCCACCTTGTCGCGGAAGGCGAGATCGTTGAACAGCGCCTTCACGATGGCCTGGCAATCATCGAAGTTGCC
>CAYMQH010000140.1:0-5302 GCA_964392525.1 uncultured Aestuariivirga sp. | reverse complement strand
TGCGTGACATGCCGGCCAATGAAAACGAGCCCGGCACCGCCGCCATCATTTCCAACCTCAAGCGCAAGCCGCCGCTGGCAACACTCTATACCGCAGGCGCTGTAGCCATTTTCTGGATGGTCATCACCGGCACAGCCTATCTGCCGTCCGCACTCGCCCAATCGCCCGTCCTCATTCCTGAAGTGATGAAGGCCTTTGCGCTCATGCTGTTGCCCGGCGCCACCCTCATGGCCGCCGCCTATCTGCTGTATCGCGCACAACAGCTGCGCCAGATGTCGGAAAGCCTGATGCATACGGCCCTGCGCCTTGTGCGTCCGCAGGACTTGGCGGTGGATAGCCTCGCCTCGGTCGCGCTTGCCGTGCGCGAAGAGATGAACGCCCTGATCAACGGCGTGGAACAGGCCATGAATCGCGCCAGCGAGCTGGAAGGCATGGTTCACCGCGAAATGTCAGCCATCGAAAACGCTTTCGGCGGCAACGAAGAACGTATCCGCAATCTCATCACGGGTCTGGAAAACCAGCGCGTAGCTTTGCAACAGGCCGGCTATGTGATCGGCACCGAAACCAGTCCCATCCTCAACCGGCTGGAACAGAGTACCCACAATCTCGACCAGATCATCCAGATTGCCCAGACCGCCCTTGGCTCGCTTGAAGCGGGCCTGAAAGATTCCACCACCGAACTTCACCGCACCATTGAAGAAGTGGTCGTGCGCGGCACCCTTGTGGGCGATGATATCGTCACCCAGACGCGCCGCATGGAAGAAACCTCGGCCAATCTCATCACCGGCATCGATACCTTCCGCCAGCATATCGATGTGCAGGTGGCAACACTCGCACGCACCAGCGGTGACCTCAAAACCGAAGGAACGGGCTTTGGCGAAATCGTGCGCGGCATGGAAAGCAACCTTGTCTCCAACCTGCGCAACTCCGTGACCGAGCTTTCCTCGCTCCATTCCGAAGTGACCCGCACCGTCAGCCGCCTGACCGAAACCCTTTCGGATCAGATCAAAAGCTCTGGCTCGCAGGTCTCCGAGATCATGCAGGCAACCAGTGGCAACATCACCTATCAGTTGCAAAGCACGTCTCAGGAAACGATCCGCCACATCGAAGCCAACAGCGAGCTGGTCGCCAAGCGCATCACGGTCGCCGGTGATCATGTCTCCGACAAGATGCACTATGTCTCGCAAGACTTCATGAGCAATGTGACGCGCGCGCGTGACGAGATCTTCAGCTTCATGGAAGAAGCCGGCAACACCATGACCGGCCAGCTTTCCGCCAGCGCCGGGGAAATTCTCGGCCGCATGGAGATGACGACAACCGAAGTCGCCAGCCGTATCTCCAACGATACGCGCAGCTTTGCCGCGACAATCGAAGAAAGCGCCAGCAACATCGCCACCATGCTTTCAGGCACGGCCGCGCAATCCGCAGGCCGCATCGAGCAGTCGAGCCTTGCCGTTGGCGAATTGTTGTCGAACCTTGCCAACGAAGTCACCGGCCGCGTCGAGCAGTCCACCGATGCGCTCAATACCAGCCTGTCTTCCACCTCCAGCCTGCTTGTCTCGCGCATGCAGCAGGCCAGCGAAACCGCGGTATCGAGCGTCGCCGCCGTGGCCGAAGGCCTGACCGAGCGCCTCACCGATGCTTCCTCCGGGCTCACCGATGCCCTGTCGGGTGCCGCCGATACCATCGCCGCGCGGATCGGCGATGCCGCAGCTGCCGCTTCCGCCGATGTGCAAAGTGTTGCCGAACTGGCCGCCGCAGACCTCGCGCGCAGCACCCAGAAAACGGTCACAGGCTTTGCCGGAGCGGTCGAAAGCCTCACCCAACAGGTCGGCGAATCCAACCGCACTACGGTTGAACGGCTGGGCGAAGTCTCCAACGAAATCACCGAGCGTCTCGATATGGCTGGCAACACCATTTTCGATCGCCTCGAAACCACAGCCCGCGTGCTGGGCAGCAATTTCGACGAAGCCGCCGAAATGCTCAACGGCATCACCAACGACATCGCGGCCCGTATGGAAGGCACCTCGACAGCCTTCAGCGCCAAGCTGGACGACGCCTCCGCCACCATCCGCGACAATCTGGATCAGGCAGGCTATGCCTTCTCCAAGGATCTGGAAGCCTCCATCAAAGCCATGTCGCAAACCTTCAGCGGCACCACGGTGGAGCTGCTCGCACGTCTGGAAGAACAGGGCCGCACGCTGCAGGATACCGGCAGCGCCGCCCTCTCCAAGCTCGACGAAGCCGCCACCAGCTTCTCCACCCATATGCGCGACACCAACAGCTACTTCACCACGCAGCTGGCCGAAGCCGCTTCCCTGCTCGATGATCGCATCGAAGCCACGGGCACGAGCCTTTCCGCGCGTCTGGAAGAAGCCGCAGGCTCCATCACGGGCCGCCTTGAGGATGTGACCGGCATCGTGGATCGCGCCGTGCAGGGCCTGAACCTCGAAATCGAACGCATGCTGGTGAGCCGCGAAGACGCGCTGTCCGACCTTGTGGACCGCCTGGGCAAGCGTTCCGGCGATGTCGAGGACATGATGCGCAGCTATCTGGCCGCCATCGAGGAACAGCTCGCCGCCGCCGAAAGCCGCAGCACCGAAATCGGCCGCCTTGTCACCATGCAGGCCGAAGAAACCGCATCGGGCCTCGACGCGCAGATCCGCCGCCTCGAAGAGCTGGCTGACGCCAAGATCAATGCCGCTGCCCGCCAGCTGCGTTCCTCTTACGAAAACGCTGTCAGCACCATGAACGAAATGCTGGCATTGAGCGCCGGCGAATTCACCCAGACCGCGCAGGGCATGCGCGCAACCGCCGAGCAGGTGGTGCGCGACATCGAAGCCGCGCGCGAAGATCTGGGTGGTGCCATCGCCAGCCTGCCGGAAGAAACCCGCGCCAATGCCGACGCCATGCGCCAGGTCGTGGCCGACCAGATCAGCGCGCTGCAGGCGCTGGCTGACCTCGTGAAGCGTCAGGCAGGTTCAGCTGCCATAAGCTTGCCGGAGCGCCGCGAGGCCGCCGCCCCGCTGCGCGCCGAAGCCCCGATCCGCAAGGCCCCGCCCGTCCGCGGCACCCGCGCCGATGCCAACCGCAGCAAGCTTCCCGAAGCCGCCCGCAGCCTTGCGGAAGCCCTGGAAGGAAGCCTGCCGCGCGATCTGGAGCGCCGTTTCCATTCCGGCGAAGATGGCGTCTATCTGCGCCGTCTGGCCAGTTCCCGCAGCCGCAAGTTCCAGGATGCCCTCGCCCAGCGTTATGACACTGAGCCCACGCTGCGCGCGCGCATGGATGACTATGTGAACGAGTTCGAGCGCCTGCTCGACAGCCTCGCCACGGGTCCAGACAGCGATGCGCAGGTGGAAACGGCTTTGGCTTCCGATGCCGGCAAGGTCTACATGCTCCTCGCCCATGCCAGCGGCAGGCTGCACGACGCCCCCGGTATTGCGTAAACCCGGTTCCACGTGCTTCAACAGCGGCGGAACTCTGCTTTCAATTCCGGGGAACGCCGCCAATGGAAATCGCCAAGCCCTATCTGCTCTTTTTGGGTGACGTGCAGGATCAGCTCGCCGCCAAAACCGCCCATGGCATTGTCGATTGGCGCCCCGAATGGTGCGTGGGCCAGCACCGCCTGCCCGGCTGCAAGGCCGATTGCAGCATCCCGGACCTGACCATCGCTGAAGCCGCCGCCAAGGGTGTCAAAACCATGATCGTCGGTGTGGCCAATGCGGGCGGCGTTCTGCCCGATCATTGGGTCACCGCCATCGTCGAAGCCCTCAACGCGGGAATGAGTGTCGCCACGGGCCTCCACAAGCGTTTGGGCTCCATCCCGGCCATCGCCGAAGCTGCCGCCAAGAACGGCTGCCAGCTGCACGATGTGCGCTTCTCCGACATGAACTTCGCCACCGGCAAGGGCAAGAAGCGCGCTGGGCTTCGCCTGCTCACCGTCGGCACCGATTGCTCGGTCGGTAAGAAATACACCGCATTGGCCATGGAAAAGGGCCTGCGCGAGGCAGGCTTTAACGCCGATTTCCGCGCCACGGGCCAAACAGGCGTTTTCATCTCCGGCCGTGGCTTGGCAATTGACGCCGTGATCGCCGATTTCATCGCCGGTGCCGCCGAATGGCTCACCCCAGAAAATGATCCGAAACATTGGGACATCGTCGAAGGCCAAGGCTCGCTGTTCCACCCCTCCTTCGCAGGCGTGACGCTGGGCCTCATGCATGGCGCGCAGCCGGATGCCTTCATTGTCTGCCATGAACCCACCCGCACGAAAATGCGCGGTGTCGAACATCCCCTTCCCACCATCGGCCAAGTCATTGATCTGACCATCGCCAATGGCAAGCTCACCAATCCCAACATCCAGTGCGTCGGCATTGCCATCAATACCGAGCATCTGGACGAAGCGGCCGCCCATGCCGTGCTGAAGGCCACCGCAGCTGAATATGGCCTGCCTTGCGTCGATCCCATCCGCACAGGTGTTGCGCCCTTGGTGGCGGAAATCGAAAAGCGGTTCGGGCGCTGATGCGCACACTCACCATCGCCCGTGAAAGCTGGCCCATCGCCGGCAAATTCACCATCTCGCGTGGCTCAAAAACCGCCGCCGATGTGGTCGTCGTCACCCTCACAGAAAAGGGCGTGAGGGGCCGTGGCGAATGCGTGCCCTATTCCCGCTACAAGGAAACCGTGGATGGTGTTGTGGCCGCCCTCGAAGCCGCGCGCGGCCCCATCGAAGCAGGCCTTACCCGCGCTGACATCGCCAAACACATCGAACCCCGCGCCGCCCGCAATGCGCTCGACTGCGCGCTATGGGATCTGGAAGCCAAACTGAAAGGCAAACCCGTCTGGCAACTCGCCAACCTGCCGGAACCGCAAACCCTCATCACCGCCTACACACTCTCACTCGACACGCCCGAAGCCATGGGTGCCGCCGCCGCGAAAGCCAGCCACCGCCCATTGCTGAAATTGAAGCTCGGCGCTGAAGGTGATGTCGAACGCCTCGCCGCCATCCGCGCCAATGCACCGCAAAGCCGATTGATCGTCGATGCCAACGAAGGCTGGACGCCTGAGACGCTCCCCGCCATGTTCGAAGCCTGCGCCAAATATGGCGTCGAACTCGTCGAACAACCGCTTCCCGCCGCCAATGATGAAGCCCTGCGCGGCATCCCCCACCCCATCGCCATCTGTGCCGATGAAAGTGCCCATGACCGCGAGGGCCTGCATGAGCTCATCGGCAAATATGACGCCATCAACATCAAGCTCGACAAAACCGGCGGCCTGACGGAAGCCCTCGAACTCGCAAAAGCCG
>CAYMQH010000139.1:1159-5647 GCA_964392525.1 uncultured Aestuariivirga sp. | reverse complement strand
TTCGAGAAGAAGCACGGCGTGAAGCTCGGCTTCATGAGCTTCTTCGTGAAGGCCTGTATCCAGGCGCTGAAGGAGATCCCGGCCGTCAACGCCGAGATCGACGGCGACGACATCGTCTACAAGAACTACTACAACATCGGCGTGGCGGTCGGCACAGAGAAGGGCCTCGTCGTGCCGGTGCTGCGCGATGCCGATTATCTCTCCTTCGCCGGTGTCGAGAAGACCATCGCCGAATACGGCAAGCGCGCACGTGACGGCAACCTGCAGATTTCCGACATGCAGGGCGGCACCTTCACCATTTCGAATGGCGGCGTCTATGGCTCGCTCATGTCCACGCCGATCCTCAATGCGCCGCAGTCCGGCATCCTCGGCATGCACAAGATCCAGGAGCGCCCGATGGCCATCAATGGCCAGGTGGTGATCCGCCCGATGATGTATCTCGCGCTGTCCTATGACCATCGTATCGTCGATGGCAAGGAAGCCGTGACCTTCCTCGTGCGCGTGAAGGAAAACCTCGAAGACCCGCAGCGGACTATTCTGGACCTGTGATAATCAAAGGCCGGGATCCAGCTTCGCGCGGCAACCACACGGACACAAAGCGGAACCCCGGCCTTCGCCGGGGTGACGGCAAGAGGGGGAAAGTGGCATGACAAACGTCGCCATCGTTACCGGCGGAAGCCGCGGCATCGGCCGCGCGGCGGCGCTGAAACTCGGCGCGGCAGGTTATACCGTCGTTGTCAACTATGCCTCCAATGAAGCAGCAGCACATGAGGTGGTGAACGCCATCACGCAAACCGGCGGCATGGCCATCGCCATCAAGGGTGATGTCTCGCGCGAAGCCGATGTGCTGGCCCTCTTCGCTTCTGCTGATAAGCTCGGCCCTCTCAAGGTGCTGGTCAACAACGCCGGCATCATGGACCGCCAGAACCGTTTGGACGAGATGAGCACGGACCGCCTCCGGCGCGTGTTCGACATCAACATCTTCGGCTCCGTGCTCTGCGCGCGGGAAGCTGTTAAGCGCATGTCGACGAAGCATGGCGGGACGGGTGGTAACATCGTCAATCTCTCCTCTGCCGCTGCCGTGCTGGGCGCTCCGGGCTTGGGGGTTGAGTATGCCGCCAGCAAGGGCGCCATCGATGTTTTGACCATCGGTCTCGCGCGCGAGGTGGCGTCTGAGGGCATCCGCGTCAATGCGCTGCGCCCCGGCATCATCGACACAGACATCCATGATGGATCGGGCATTCCAAACCGCGTGAAGATGATGCGCGAACACATTCCGATGAAGCGTGAAGGCACGGCCGAGGAAGTGGCCGACGCCATCATGTGGCTCTGCTCCGAACACTCCTCCTATGTCACAGGGGCACTCGTTCCCGTCGCGGGCGGGCGCTGCTGACCAATCACAGGAAACACATCATGGTAAACCAGTTTGACGTCACCATCATCGGAACCGGCCCCGGCGGCTATGTCTGCGCCATCCGCTGCGCGCAGTTGGGCTTGAAAGTCGCAGTGGTCGAAAAGCGGGCCAGCCATGGCGGCACCTGCCTCAATGTCGGCTGCATCCCCTCCAAGGCGCTGCTGCATGCGTCCGAGCTTTACGCTGAATCAAAGCATGCCTTCGCCAAGATGGGCATCATCGCCGAGTCGAAGATCGACTTCCCGAAGATGATGGGCTTCAAGCAGGAAGCAATCGACGGCAATACTAAGGGCATCGACTTCCTTCTCAAGAAGAACAAGGTCACGGTGTTCCGGGGTACGGGCAAGATCACCGCGCCAGGCAAAGTTTCAGTAGGTGGTGAAATCATCGAGACCAAGTCCATCATCATCGCCACAGGCTCGGATGTCGCCAGGCTCAAGGGCATCGAGATCGACGAGACGCGCGTTGTCTCCTCCACCGGCGCGCTCGAACTCAAACAGGTTCCAGGCCGTCTCGCCGTGATCGGCGCTGGCGTCATCGGCCTTGAACTGGGCTCGGTCTATGCGCGCCTCGGCGCGAAGGTGACGGTGATCGAATACCTTGACCGCATCCTTCCCGGCATGGATGCGGATGTGGCCAAAACCTTCCAGCGTATCCTGCAGAAGCAGGGCTTCGCTTTCAAGCTGTCCTCCAAGGTGACGGGTGCTGCCGCATCAAAGGACGCTGTGACACTCACCGTCGAGCCCGCGGCAGGCGGTGCGGCGGAGCAGATCGAAGCGGATGTGGTGCTCGTGGCCGTTGGCCGTGTGCCTTATACGGAGGGCCTGGGGCTCGAAGCCGTGGGCGTCACAAAGGACAATCGTGGGCGTATCGAAGTTGATGCGCATTACGCCACCAATGTTCCCGGCATCTATGCCATCGGGGACGTCATCAAGGGCCCGATGCTCGCCCACAAGGCCGAAGATGAAGGCATTGCCTTGGCCGAGATTCTCGCAGGTCAGGCCGGGCACGTGAATTACGGCGTCATTCCCGGCGTTGTTTACACCAGCCCGGAAGTCGCCGCCGTGGGCCAGACGGAAGAGGAGCTGAAGGCTGCGGGCGTGGAGTACAAGGCCGGCAAGTTCCTGTTCATCGCCAATGGCCGCGCCAAGGCCAACCAGACGACGGATGGCTTCGTGAAGGTTCTGGCCGATGCCAAGACCGACAAGGTGCTGGGCGTCCACATCGTCGGCCCGATGGCTGGCGAATTGATCCATGAGGCAGCGGTGCTGATGGAATTCGGCGGTTCGGCGGAAGACCTGGCCCGCACCTGCCACGCCCACCCCACCCTGTCGGAGGCGGTGAAGGAAGCCGCGCTTGCAGTGGCAGGGCGCGCCATCCACGCATAGGACGAAGTCCTCTTCCCCACTGTGGATAGGGAAAGCAGCGGGACAGTTACAGCCCCGTCGTCGGCCGCGGGTTTGTGCCATCAAAGAAGCGCATATAGCGGAACGGCGCGGGATCAACGCACGGCCGTTCTCCCGTCACGATCTCCGCCATCAGCTTGCCGGCACCCGGCCCCAGGCCGAAGCCGTGGCCGGAGAAGCCGGTGCAGAGATGGAAGCCTTCAAGCTTTTCCACCGCCGAGATGATCGGCACCGCATCCGGCACTGCATCGATGCAGCCGGCCCAGCGCTCGGCAATCCTCATCGGCCCGAAGACGGGATAGTATTCCTTCAGATGCTTTTCGGCGTCATCCAGAATGTCCTGCACCGGTTCGGGATCAAGGATGCGCACCTCCTCGAAGGGCGATTTTTCATCAAGCGCCCAGCGGCGCTTCAGCTTCGCCTCGTCGATGAACCGTTTGCCCAGCCGCAGGCGCAGGCCTTTCCAATCCAGCATCAGGGCGGGCAGGAAGTCGCCGAACAGGCGGAAGGAGTCCGGCACGATATCGGCGACCGAGAAGTGATTGTGGGTGACGGTATAGCCGCCATCCATGCGCTTGCGGAAGGTGAAGTGCCCGCCCGAACAGGTGCGGGTGAGGCCCGTATCCAGTGGCTCCGTACGCATCACGGAATTCACGACGGTCAGCTGTGGCAATTGGATGCCAAGATTCGTGCAGAACCGGCGAGACCATGCGCCGCCCGCCAGAACCACCGTGTCGCAGGCAATGGACCCATGTTCCGTCACCACCGCTGAAACGCGCCCCGCCTTCGTCTCCAGCCCGCGCACCGCGCAATTGGTGAAAACCTTGCCGCCCTTGCGCTTCAGGGCCTCCGCCATGAGTGGCACGGCGACGAAGGGCTCGGCGCGGGCATCGTTGGGCGTATAGAGCGCGCCCTTCCACGGCCTCGTGCAACCCGGCTGCAATTCATTCGCCTCATCGGCGCCGATCATGCGGCTGGCAAGTCCTGCGGGCTTCGCGTTCTTCTCGTACCACTCATTCTTGGCGGCGAGTTGCGCCTCGCTTTCGCAGAGATAGAGAATGCCACAGCGGATGAAGCCAGTCTCGCCCTCAACCCGGGCATTCATGCCATCCCACAGCGACAACGAAATCTGGATCAGCGGAATCTCGCGGGCATCGCGCCCCATCTGGCGGCACCAGCCCCAGTTCCGGCTGGACTGCTCGGCGGCGATCTCGCCTTTTTCCAGCAGCACAACATCGATGCCGCGCTCGGCAAGTTCAAGCGCCGTCGTGACACCCGCCACGCCGCCGCCGATCACGCAGACGGCGGCCTGTTTGGGAAGAACGGTATCGGACGCAACATGGCGGATCACAGGCATGGTCAGGCAGGCCCCGGATTGACTGAACTTGATTTGTAACCTGCCGCAACAGGTTCTTCCACCGCTCAGGCGCGCGGGTGTGCCTTGCGGTATTGTTCGAGCAGATGCGCCCGGTTCACTTCGGTATAGACTTGGGTTGTCGAAAGGCTGGCATGGCCCAGCAACTCCTGGATGACGCGGAGGTCCGCCCCATTGGCGAGCAGATGTGTGGCGAAGGAATGCCGGAGCGCATGGGGCGTTGCGGTTTCCGGCAACCCCAGCGCGCCGCGCAGCCTCGCAATCAGCAACTGGATCAGCCGGGCATTGAGCGG
>CAYMQH010000139.1:0-1059 GCA_964392525.1 uncultured Aestuariivirga sp. | reverse complement strand
AGGTCAGCAAGCGCCGCATTGTCCGGCGCGCCACCCAGATGATCCATCATGAAGGTGGCGAATTGGCCCAGATCGCGCGCATAGGCTTCGATGGTCTTCGCCGACATGCGCCGCTCGGTCCGGAGGCTCGAAAGCCAGGCCTGGGCGGCGGCAGATGCATCAGAGGCAAAACTGGTGGCGAAGTCAGACATGGGATGGGAGGCTAGCGGAAACTCGTTAGCAAAGCGCCAACCCGCCGGTCTCACCTCTCGATCAGCGGAACGCCGGGACTGGCGTGCCTGGGCAGATGGCCGGTCAGGCGCGGATCCGCGTGCACTTCCACCATCACGGCATAGGGCCTGAAGCCGGAGCGCTGGTAGAAGGCGAGTGCATTGGGATGGTCGAAGGTGCAGGTGTGCACCCAGAGGCGGGAGATGGGCCGATCCCATGCGCGCATCAGGGCCTGATGCATCAGATAGCGCCCGGTGCCGGAGCCCACGGCGGACGGCACGAGGCCGAAGAAGGACAATTCGCATTGCCCGGCCTCGCGGAAATCGAGTTCGAGCAGTCCGATGTCCTGGCCGTCCCTCACCAGCGCGTGACAGTGGACGTTTTCATCGCCGATGATTCCGGCAAGCCTCTCCTCAGCCATGATGAGGCGGGAGAACCACATGATGTCTTGCCCGATGGCGCGGAACAGCGCGCGGAAGCGGTCCGTATCCGCCGCCCCCAACCGTACAAGTGACAGGCCCTGCATCGCAGGTACAGGCCGCACTGCCGGCTTTGCCAGCATTTCGAGGCAGGTGACGACATTGGCCAGATGGCCGGGCGGCAGCGGATGATAGCCGACGGGAAGCGGAGTCTCGTGCATCATGATGGGACGGGAACGGGAGGCGGGTTCACCGCCTCCCCGTCACCTCAGCGCATTGTCGGGATCGAGAACTGCGCGCCTTCCTTGATGCCGGACGGCCAGCGCGCGGTTATGGTCTTCGTCTTGGTGTAGAAGCGGATGGAATCGGGACCGTGCTGATTGAGGTCACCGAAGGAAGAACGCTTCCAGCCGCCGAAGGTGTGATAGGC
>CAYMQH010000138.1:0-5739 GCA_964392525.1 uncultured Aestuariivirga sp. | reverse complement strand
GAACCTGATCCCGTTTCGATTACAAATGGCTCGAAAAAAGCCCATTCCTTGTCCGGCATCAGCCCACGAACCACTGCTGCCCTCCGTCAGGAACATCGTTGAATCAGAACTCAGGTAACTTGTGAATCCACTTTGCCAACATGGCCTAAGCAGATAGACTAAGCTTATGAAAATTGCTAATGTCCTTCCTCTAGGTCAGGCTTCAGAAATATCGCGCAACTTCGGCGCATTAGGGCGGAGCCCCGTGCCGGGCGGGTCGATAGAAGGGCATCGCTCATGGTAGCCGCATGGAACGCCGCGCGCATTGAGAATATGGAGCGCGCTCGTGGATGCGGTTGTGAAAGCTGCATGTCTTGGATCTGCGGTAAGCGGACCTGATGTTGAAAAGTCGGAGATCATCTGGGATGAGGCATGAGAGCGGACTTTGTGCATGACGTTGACCCGTATTGCTCTTGTTGCTGCTATCGCTGGGGGTGGACTTGCGGCTTACTGGTATGGCTGGCCGCAGGAGGCTGATCACTACACGACGGAAGAGCGGATGATTGCACGCGAAATCATAGCGCCAGGCGTTCTGACGGCCAACCGGAGGGTCACAATTACAGCGAAAACGCCAGGATTTTTGTCCGCCATTAATGTCGACCGCAATGACGATGTGCGCCAGGGGCAGAGTCTTGCGGCGATGGACAGTACAGAACTTCGAAGTGAACTTGAGGCAGCACGGGCGAACCAGAGAGCCGCCGGTTTCATGACGGAAGAAGCGAAGGTTGAAGGCGACCGTGCGGTAAAGGTGCTTGAACTGGCGAATGAGGATTTCGGTCGTCAGACCGCGCTGTTCGAAAGCAAGACGATTTCAAGAGCGTCGTTCGACGCCTCTTACATCAATCTGCTGAACAGCAAGGCTGCTGCACTCAAGGCCAAGGCGGCCATCGAGCAAGCAAAGGCCCGCGCCGTAGCCGCCGAGGCTACGGCAGCCGCATTATCTGCACGGCTTGCCGAAACTGACATCCGCTCGCCCATCGATGGCGTGGTGGTGTCGCGCAACAAGACGATCGGTGATCTTCTGGCACCTGGCGCTGAACTTTTTGAGATCGTCGATCCGGATTCAATTGTTGTTTCAGCACGTTTCGACGAGTCGACCATTGGCATTCTTAAGCCAGGCCAGGTGGCGATAGTGGCGGTCTCGACGCTTGATGGCGATACGATGAACGGCGAAGTGCAACGGGTAATGCGGGAGGTGGACCCCGAGACACGCGAATTTACTGCCGACATCAAGCTAGAAAAACTTCCAGGGAGTTGGGCGATCGGACAGCGTGCAACGGTGTCCGTTATCACGGAGTCTGCCAGACCCGGTCTGGCCATACCGCAGAAATTTGTGGTGCGGCGGGGCGGCCGGCCAGGCGCTTGGGTGCTGCGCCACGGCCGGGCCCACTGGGTTCAGGTGGAGCTTGGCTATGTGACTGGCACCAGCATCGAAATCCGCCAGGGACTCTCGGCCGGAGACGTAGTGCTCGATCCGGCAGGCCGGTTCGAATGGCAGCGTGTCGAGGAGGCTAAGGCGGCTCCGTGAATCTCGCGTTCAAGGATCTTCGGCATAGCTTCGCACGCTTTGCCCTTACCGTTTTCGGCGTTTCAATGCTCGTGACGGCGACGGTGGGAATGCAGGGCATGTACCGTGGCATCGTGTTCGAAGCGTTGTTGATCATTGACGCCATCGGTGCCGACATGTGGGTGGTGGAAGGCGGCCGCTTTGGGCCGTTTGCCGAACCTTCATCACTTCCGAGTAATCTCGACCGGCGGGTGGCAGGCGTGGAGGGTGTTGCACTCGCGCGCCGCTTCGCCAATTTCAACCAACAATACATAATTCAGGGCAAACCCGTTCGGATGTCCGTCGTCGGCATCGATTTTCCGGCTGACGTCGGCAACTGGATTCCGCTGATTGCAGGACGGAGTTTTCAGGCAAAGCATAGTGAGGCCATCGCTGACCGTTCGATGGGGTTACGGCTTGGTGATGTTGTCCGGCTTGGCCGCGATGATTTCACCATTGTCGGCATCGCCAGCGGACAAGTCGATATGGCTGGCGATCCGATGATCTATCTGACTGTGTCCGATGTTCAAAGCGCGGGCTTCCTGCTGCCCAGCGAGGCGGTGTTGCTGAACCATCAGGCCAAGGGTCGATTCAAGATGGGTGGAGTGGAAGCGAGCGGAATCTCGGCAGTCGCTGTGACGCTGAACGCTGGGGCCGATGCGTCCATCGTGCAAGAACGGATTCGACGCTGGGGCGATGTTACTGTGCTGACCAGGCATGAGCAGCACGAGATACTGTTGGGGGGGCGTCTCTATAAGCTTCGCATTCAGATCCTGTCGTTTACAGTTATGACCCTGATCATTTGTTGCGCTGTGATTGCACTGACCGTGTATACGATGACAGTCGAGAAGTCACGGCAGATAGCTCTTCTCAAGCTGATTGGCGCGCGCGACGGAATGATTGCCGGCATGATCATGATGCAGGCGCTGATCATTGGAACCTTGAGTTTTGCGCTGGGCGTGATCAACGCCTTGGTCATATTTCCGCATTTTCCGCGTAGCGTACTGATTCTTCCCTTTGACCTCTGCTGGATCGGCTCGTCGTTCATGATCTTGACGCTGTTGGCCAGCTTGTTTGCTATCCGCAAAGCATTTTCGATCCGCGCCCAAGAGGTGTTGTCATGACCGGCATCCAGGACGAAGCGCTTTCGGTCCGGTCGGTAAGCCGTTCCTTCGGTTCGGGCGCGGGTGAAGTCAATGTTTTGCATGACGCCTCGCTTTCGCTTAGAGCCGGGCGAATCACCGGCATCATCGGTCCCAGTGGTTCGGGAAAAACCACCATGCTGATGATCGCCGGCCTGCTCGATCAGCCTGATGCGGGTGAGGTGCGGTTCTGCGACGCGCGGGTCTCTTATCCAGGTGTCAAACTCGACAAGTTGCGCGACATAAGACGGAAGCACTTTGGTTTCGTATTCCAGAAAGCTAACCTTATCCCGTTTCTGAACGCCTCCGAAAACGTCGCGCTGGCGCTTGAGATTGGGGGGCGGCCGCCTGCAGTAGCCAGGCGTATGGCTGACAATCTATTGGCGGAACTCGGCTTGGAGCATCGTCTAAAGAACATGCCGCAGCAATTGTCGGGTGGTGAGCAGCAACGTGTCGCAATCGCCCGCGCCTTCGCCAATGACCCGCAGGTTCTGTTCGCTGATGAACCTACGGCCGCACTGGATCCCTCTCGTGCCGAACAGGTGATGAAACTGTTCTGTGAATTCGCCGTGTCCAGAGGAACGGCGGTGTGCGTGGTGAGCCACGATCTTGGCTGGAAGAGGTTTTCGAACGAGATCGTCGTGTTCGAGAACGGCCGCACTCATATTCAGTGCGGGCAAGCCGGGACATCCGTCGACTTGGGTAAACAGGCTGCTCAAGAGGTTTCACTGTCACGCTCGCTAATCATCGAATAACCTAACGCTTCGAACGCAAATGCGAGCCGGGAATTTACGATGCGTATGTCGTCACTTGAAAGCGGCAACTCGTTTTTCTTGTAGTGCTTGATGCTTTCGACATAGGAAACCAGATCGCCCTTTACGGACGGGAATCCGGGAATTGACAGTTTTTCATAAATGCCGCTCAACACCTTTATGGGGTCAGCCTCGAGATCCTCGTATCGCACGTCAATGTAACTTTCAGCAGGTATGGCTCCTCTGTCGCGTAGAAAAGCCCGCATTACGAGTTCGTAGACAGCAAGAACGATTTCCCGTTCGCTGAGGCCCTTCAGTGTCTGTAGCGTGGAGATTTTCCAGGCTTCGCGATGCAGGTGAAGCGTGGATCTGTAGACCTCATAAGGTGACCTGTGGATGTGAATAAACTTGGCGCCTGGAAAAGCGTCAACCAGAGTTGAAATGCGTCCTGTATTCGCGGGGTTTTTCAGAAGGAGTTGTCGACCATTACCTGCAAATGAAGAGACCCGGAGAACCTTCGTGTAGTACTTCAGAAAGTCACTCCGCCCCTTTTCAAAATCGCCATCGAAGAGAATTGATTTCTTGGCAATCTCTATGGAGTTGTGAGGAAAGAACCACATCGCATAGGCTGATGGACCTCCGAGCTTGCCAATAGGAATTTCATCTTCCTGGGGCGTATCCATTGACCAGGTGACGTTATCCATTGGTCTGGACTGAGGCAGAAAGGCTGCCAGTATTGCCTTAAGCGCATGTCCGCCAATCAGAGTGCACCCCGGTGCAACGGCTTGATACATGGTCGTAAATGAAAACTGCTTGTCCAGGCTGAGGAGATTATGCAAGTGCGTGGTTCCACTGCGCCAGTGACCGACGATAAAAATGGGTGGTGGACTTATAGGCGTGAGCTTGAGGTGTTTCCGGTAGCGCAAATCCTCTGCGATGCGCAGAGTTGAACCTATGAGTCCAGAAGAAATGGCAATCATAACTCGCAACAAGTAACGAGGTGATATTGTCGGCAAATAGTGTGCTTGCTGGAATATGTTTCGGGGGCTGAGGAGTGTTCCTGCCAATAGAGTGTAGAACGACTGCTTTCGCACACGTTTGATCAATAGTCGCATCACCTACAGGCCTCTTTGGAAATTGTTTGGCTTTGTTCTGCTTGCGGTGGTCGAGTTACGGCAATCCATGAAAATAGGGCGAAGATGAGAATTTCACCGTTTATGCAGGCCTTAGGGCCTGAATGAAACCGTGAGCATTACATGGTCCAGCAGGGGATATAGGTAAGGTAGGTCGGCACCATCCCGCGAGTTGATGGACAGGTAGCGGCTGGAGGCCTTTTGGTGCTGCATCGTTTGACTTGCTACGGCTGTTCTGTGACCGTCTTTCTCGAGACGAAATGTCCCTGACACAAACAAACATGCTATACAGGTAGTAATCAAGGTGGCAATGTCAATCGCTCGATTGTCAAAGTAAAAATGCGGTCAAGTGATGGATAATTCTGCTGTATCGAACCTTCTGCGCAAGAGCATCGACAAGATTGATGCCTTGGAGAAGCAAATTGCGTCATATAACTCGCAGGTGGCCATCATCGGCATGTGGTGCCGGTTTCCCGGCTGCGATGATGTCGAAGGCTATTGGCAGCTACTTTCAGATGGTGCCGAGGGTATCGTCGAGGTTCCGAAGGACCGCTGGGACCTAGATGCATACTATAATCCTGACCCTGATGTGCCAGGCAAAGTCTATACACGCCGTGCGGGCCTTATCAGTGGCATTGAGGAGTTTGATCCCGCTTTCTTCTCGATCAACCCGCGCGAAGCCCTTTCAATGGATCCGCAGCAACGTCTTCTGCTGGAGGCGAGCTGGGGCGCGTTGGAGAGCGCTGGCATGTCTTCTGGTTCCTTCCGATCCAGCCGCACTGGTGTTTATGTGGGTGTCGGGCCGAACGAATACAGCTCGCTGAACCGCAGCGATGATCCTGCCCAGGTTGATGCGTATTCCGCGACCGGTTCCTCGCTGAGCGTTACGGCGGGACGCGTTTCTTATGCGCTTGGCCTGGAGGGCCCGGCGATTGCTGTTGATACGGCGTGTTCGTCCTCGTTGGTGGCGCTGCATCAGGCAATCGCAGCGCTGCAGCGCGGCGAAGCGGATCTTGCGCTTGCGGGCGGGGTGAATACCGTACTCAGCATCATTAGCGTGCTCGCCACAAGCCGTGCTCGGATGTTGTCTGGTGATGGTCGTTGCAAGACGTTTGATTCGCTGGCGG
>CAYMQH010000137.1:0-5741 GCA_964392525.1 uncultured Aestuariivirga sp. | reverse complement strand
CTGCCGCAATGTCCCACTGCTTGATGTTGCGGCAGATCATGGCGTCGAAGCGGCCGGCTGCCACATAGGCAAGCGAGAGTGCGGCGGAGCCTGTGCCGCGGATGCCGACGACGCGCGCCTGCAGCACCGAAATCTCGGCGCGCGACAGGGGCAGGTCCTTGCCGCCGCGGTGGGGCACTTCATAGCTCACCAACGTATCGTGAATGTCGCGCCGCTGCGCCACGCGCAGGCGCTTGTTGTTGACGAAGGCGCCGCCGCCCTTTTCGGCCGTGTACATTTCATCGGTGATGGGGTTGTAGGTGATGGCGGCCACCAGTTCGTCTTTCCGTTCCAGTGCGATGGTGATGGCGAAGAACGGCACCGCGTGCATGAAGTTCATCGTGCCGTCGATCGGGTCGATGATGAAGCGGTGATCGGGGTCAGTGCCGGGAACGATACCGGTTTCCTCGGTGAGGAAGGCATAGCCCGGGCGCACCTTGGCCAGTTCCTCGCGCAGGATCTTGTCGCAGCGCTTGTCGGCGGCGGTCACATAGTCTCCCGGCCCCTTCTGCGACACCTGGAGATTGGCGAGTTCGCCATAGTCGCGCTGCAGCGTGCGCGCCGCCTTGCGGACGGCGGCAGTCATCACGGTGAGAACGGGAGAAGACACGGTCGGCAGATCCTTCGATTTCAATGAGCAGGGCAGATGAAACAGGGCCGATAGCAGGATTGGCGGATGAGGGGAAGCCGTGTGGTGCTCAGAGATAGCCGAGCAGGGTGTTGAAGAAGGCAACCGCCGCCGCATAGAGGGCGGATGATACCAGTGCGAGAAGGGCCGCGGCCGCCAGTGCGAAGACATAGCCCGCCAGTACGGCCAGCCCATCTCTTTCCGCGAGGCCCAGTGCGATGCAACTGACCGCGAGAGCCGGAGGAATGTTGCCGAAGGGGATGGGCAGGAACAGGATGATGGCGAGCATGAATGTGACGAGGCCGATCACCCGTTCCGCAAGGTTGGAGGTGACCAGCAGGCCGAGCCTCGGTTTCAGGACACGTTCCAGCTTTCCCATGACGGGCGTGACCTTGGTCACGAAGGTCTGCAGCATGTCGCGCGAGATCTTGCGCTGGCGCACCGCCTGCGGCAGCCACAAGGTCTGGCGGCCCATCATCACCTGCCAGGTGAGGATGACCAGAGGTAGCCCGAGAATCGCCGATGTACCGGGCGGCGTGGGAATGATGTTGGGCACGGCAAAGATGAACATCAGCGCGCCGAAGGCCCGCTCACCGAGCGAATCCACCAGACTTCCGATGGTCGAATCCTCATGCCGGTCGAGGGACTTCACGATGTCGGACAAGCGGCTGGGCTTACCCGGCCTTTTGAACTCTTCGCTCGCGGTATCTTCCTGCTGCACGGTCACTCCGATCACTCACCGTATGAGGCTAGCCGAACTCGCCGTGAAAGCGAAACGGGAAAGCGAAATTGCAAAGCGGCGCGGCCGGGTCAGGCCTGCGTGTTGGGGTAGCCTGCCTCGTCCAGCGCCCGGGACACTGCCGCCGCAGGGGCCGCCGTTTCAACCTTGACCGTGCCGGTTGCGAGGTCCGCCGTAACCGCGGCACTGGCATCCAGCGCCTTGACCGCCCTGGTGATCGCGGAAACGCAATGACCGCAGGTCATGTCGGGAACGTTGAACGTCATGGACCTCGTATCCTTTCCTTCGGCGGCCACGCTGTTCTGGCCGGGCTTTGCACCGGATAGGCCGCATCCGCAGCAGGTCCGGACCTGATTGTGAGCTTCCATTTCATCATACCCATTCTTGTGTGACGATGCCAACAAGGTGGGGCCTGCCAGCGTTGGAAGGTCAAGGGCGGGCGCGGCATGAAGATTTTCCTTGACCCTCCCATGGTTGGAAGGTTCATACCGCTGGCGATCCGAGGATTTGCGCCCATGGCCGATCAGACCGCATTGCCGCTGCAGAGCTTTCCCGTCGAAGGCATGACCTGCGCCACCTGTGTGCGCCGGGTGGAAAAGGCCGTTTTGGCTGTGCAGGGGGTGAACAGCGCCGCCGTGAACCTGGCCGCCGAACGGGTGGATGTGCGCCTCGCGGGGCCTGCCGGCCCGGCGTCAGTGATCGCCGCCATTGAAGCCGCCGGATACCACGTCACGCGCGAGACGCTGGAACTCGGCGTTGCCGGGATGACCTGCGCCTCCTGCGTGAAGCGCGTGGAAAAGGCCATTGCGACGGTTCCGGGTGTCATATCCGCCGCCGTCAATCTTGCCACCGAGCGGGCCACCGTGACGGTGGTGGCCGGCACAGCACTTCCGGCCATCGAAGCCGCCATCCGCAAGGCGGGCTACGAACCGCAGCGGCTTGCCGCTTCTGCGGAGGCCGGCAACGCCCGGCAGGCCGCCAAGCAGGCTGAATATGAAGCACTGAGGCGCGATGTCTGGGTGGCCGCCAGCCTGACCACGCCGCTGTTCGTTCTCGAGATGGGCTCCCACATCATTTCCGGGTTCATGCACGGGCTGCACGCGATGAACCTCTCCTGGCTGCACCTCTTCTATTTCGTACTGGCAACGCTGGTGCAGTTCGGCCCGGGCCTGCGCTTCTACAGACAGGGCATTCCGGCGCTGGTGCGTCTCGCACCGGACATGAATTCGCTGGTGGTGCTGGGCTCCACGGCGGCCTGGGGATATTCGGTCATCGCCACCTTCTGGCCGGAACTTCTGCCGGCTGGAACGGTGAACGTCTATTTTGAAGCTTCCGCCGTCATCATCACGCTCATCCTGCTGGGTCGCCTGCTCGAAGCGCGCGCCAAGGGCCGCACGGGTGCGGCGGTGGCGAGGCTGGTGGGGCTGCAGCCAAAATCCGCCCGTGTGGAGCGCGCCGGCAGCTTTACCGACATTCCGCTTGATCAGGTGGTGGCCGGAGACATCGTGCAGGTGCGCCCGGGCGAACGGCTGCCCGTGGATGGCGTGGTGACCGATGGTGTGTCCTTCGTCGATGAAGCGATGGTCACCGGCGAGCCCGTTCCGGTGGCGAAGGTCGCGGGGGCGGATGTCACCGGCGGCTCCGTCAACAAGACCGGCAGCTTCACGTACCGCGCCACGCGGGTGGGAGCCGACATGCTGCTCTCGCAGATCATCCGCATGGTGGAGCAGGCGCAGGGCGCCAAGCTGCCGATCCAGGCGCTGGTGGACCGCGTCACGGCATGGTTCGTGCCCGCCGTCATGGCGGTTGCTGCGCTGACCTTTCTCGTCTGGTTCTTCGCCGGGCCGGAACCCGCGCTGACCTTCGGCCTCGTCAATGCGGTAGCGGTGCTGATCATTGCCTGCCCCTGCGCCATGGGGCTGGCGACGCCCACCTCCATCATGGTGGGTACCGGCCGCGCCGCCGAGCTGGGCATTCTGTTCCGGCAGGGCGAGGCGCTGCAGACCCTGCGCGATGCGGATGTGATCGCGCTCGACAAGACCGGCACGCTGACGGCGGGCCACCCTGACCTGACGGATTTTCATGTAGCCCCCGGGGTTCAGCCGGAGGAGGCGCTGGCGCTGGCCGCCGCCATCGAAAGCCAGTCCGAGCACCCGATCGCCGCCGCCATCGTTGCGGCCGCGCGTGCCAGAGGGCTTGCCCTTCCCGCTGTCACCGGCTTCGAGGCGGTTCCGGGCTTCGGCGCGAAGGGCGCAGCTGGCGGCCGCAAAGTGGCCATCGGGGCGGACCGCTACATGGCGACAAGCGGCGTCGACGTCGATCTGTTCCGCGCGACGGCGGAGCGTCTGGGCCAGCAGGGCAAGACCCCTCTTTATGCCGCCATTGATGGCAGGCTCGCCGCCATCATCGCCGTGGCGGATCCGGTGAAGGAGACGACGCCCGCCGCCATCGCGGCGCTGCGCGGGCTTGGCCTGCGGGTGGTAATGATCACCGGCGACAACCGGCGTACGGCGGACGCCATCGGCCGCAGCCTGGGCATTGACGAGATCGTGGCGGAGGTGCTGCCAGCGGGCAAGGTGGATGCAATCCGGCGGCTCAAGGCGGGCGGCCGCCGCGTTGCCTTCGTGGGCGATGGCATCAATGATGCGCCCGCCCTGGCCGAAGCCGATACGGGCATCGCCATTGGCACCGGAACCGACATCGCCATCGAAAGCGCGGATGTGGTGCTGATGTCGGGCGATCTCACGGGGGTTGCCAATGCGATCAGCCTGTCGCAGGCAACGATCCGCAATGTCAGGCAGAACCTGTTCTGGGCTTTCGCATATAATGTGGTGCTGATCCCGGTGGCGGCGGGTGTGCTCTATCCGATCAACGGCAGATTGCTATCGCCGATGATCGCGGCAGGTGCCATGGCGCTGTCGAGCGTCTTCGTTGTCAGCAACGCCCTGCGTCTCAAGCGATTCCGGCCCGTGCCGGCGAAGGAGAGTTCGTCATGAATATCGGCGAGGCGGCCGAAGCCTCCGGCGTGTCGGCCAAGATGATCCGCTATTATGAGGAGGTCGGGCTCATCGCGGCACCCACCCGCGCGCCGTCAGGCTACCGGGTCTATACGGAGGCCAGCATCCACGCGCTGCGCTTCAT
Source organism: uncultured Aestuariivirga sp. (assembly GCA_964392525.1). Lineage (GTDB taxonomy): Bacteria > Pseudomonadota > Alphaproteobacteria > Rhizobiales > Aestuariivirgaceae > Aestuariivirga. Next base: position 1,194 of record CAYMQH010000137.1, on the reverse strand, counting down.
TCGCCGCGCGCGCGACCTGGGCTTCACCGTGCAACAGATTTCCGAACTGATGCAGTTGTGGCGTGACAGGGCACGCGCCAGCGCCGATGTGAAGCGCATCGCGCTCGAACATGTCGGCGTCCTCGAAGCCAAGATGCGGGAGATCGAGGCGATGGCGAAGGCGCTGAAACACCTGGCCGCCACATGCTACGGGGACGACCGGCCCGATTGTCCGATCATCGAGGAATTGGCGCATGGCCGCCCCGGAACATCCGAAGCCTCTCACCTCGGCCACGGGTTCGGTAAGCTGCGCTGAACGTCGCGCGGGCAAGGCTCTAGCGCTGCTTCCAGCAAGGAGCGTGGAAACGATTGCAAAATCCTTAGCCGGCTCGCCTCCGGCATGCGCGAGAGTTGCTCCATCAGTATCATCTCGTTGAACGCATGGCCGACGTCTTCGTGAAATGCTTCGTGGGAGAAAACAGTGGTCATGTTGTCCTGCGCAATGGGCGTGAGAACGATTGTAACGCAGCAAGGCCGTCTCCGGCAGCAAGGGCGTGGCGAAACTCCCCGGAAGCTTGGCACGAGGGTTAAGCTTCGGTGAAGCCCACTGCGACAATCCGCATGGGCCCGGCCGGCCCGCAACACCAACGACCTATCCGCGCCGGGACATTTCCGCCTCGCACACAAACTGGACCTGAATGAACGGGCAACTCGTTTGACAGGCCGGTGAAGTCGATGAATGTTGCCGCTGTTTTGGCGTTTCAATTTTCAAGGAGGTGTCCTGTGACATCCATCGTTATGCTTATCGGTGTCCTCGTCATCGGCACGAGTACCATTCCGCTCAGCCAGCCGTTCGTTGATCTGCAGTCCTGCCGCTCTGCCAAGTCGGCACTTGAGAGCAAGATGAGGGCAGCAAAGCTTGTCTGCGCCGAGGGTGCCTTGCCTGAAGACGGAGAGGTCGCTTTGCCGGTCTTTTCTGCCAAGTGAAGCCTGGAAAACCGGAAACGCCGCGCACCGGACACACGGTCTGGGACGTGCGGCGTTTTTCTCCCGGGCATGCGGCCCCGCGATTGCACGGCATCAAGCTTTTCCAAGCCTGAAAACCCCGATCGCTGCCGCAGCGAATGATTGAAGGACGTGGCTGGGGGACTAGGATTCGAACCTAGACTAGCGGAGTCAGAGTCCGCGGTCCTACCGTTAGACGATCCCCCAACG
>CAYMQH010000136.1:0-5784 GCA_964392525.1 uncultured Aestuariivirga sp. | reverse complement strand
CGCACCTGCTTCGGGAGCAGGGGGTCGGAGGTTCGAATCCTCTCACTCCGACCAAATAAAAACGGCGCGGGCTGGCTTTGCCACCGCGCCGTTTTGTTTTTCAGCAGGCGAGCGCCTCAGCGGCGGCCAAGCAAGGCCCAGGCCGCCGGGAAGCCCAGCGCCGCGACGGCAGCCTTCACAAGGTCACCCGGAATGAACGGCAGGAGGCCGAACTGGATGGCCTTCTCAGTGCCGATCCAGGCGGAGAGCCACATCAGGCCCGGCACATAGAGAACCACGGCACCGATCAGCATGGCAGCGAACATCTTGAGGGGCGAGCGGTCCCAACCGCGCTCCGCCAGAGCACCCACCACATAGGCCGCGACAATGAAGCCCAGCACATAGCCAAAGCTCGCCAGCATGACACCGGACTTGAAGCCCGCGAACACCGGAAGGCCGATAGCGCCTTCCAGCGCATAAAGCGCCAGTGTTGCGGCACCGAGGCGCGCGCCATAGGCAGCGCCGATCATCAGCACGGCGAGGCTCTGCAGCGTCATCGGCACCGGCAACATCGGCACATTCACCTGCGCAGCAGCCGCCACGATCAGCGAACCCACAACGGCCAGAACGGCATTGCGCAAAAAGCCGGTGGCCGGCCACAGGCGGTTGGAAAGAAGGCTGGCATTCATGGTCATTCACCCCTACCCTGAAAGGAATTAGAATGATGCCATTATAGGATGAGCCCGGCAGGGCTGCAACCGTGCATGACCGAACTTCACTTCAACCGGGATTTCGACCCGGCCCATGGCGAGGCCGTGGCCCTTTCTCCACTGGTGCGCCGGGTGGTGGTGAACAATCCCGGGCCCTACACTTTCAAGGGAACCTCCACCTTCATCGTGGGGCGGGGCCACGTGGCGGTGATCGATCCCGGACCCGACGATGACGCGCATTTCGCAGCGCTGCTTGCCACGCTGCGGGGCGAAACGGTGACCCACATCCTCGTCACCCATTCACACGCCGACCATTCCCCCCTTGCACGCCGCCTGAAGCAAGCGACGGGCGCCAGCACCTACGCCCATGGCGGCGTGGGGGCTCCGCATGCCGCCGGCCTCAGGCTGGATGCCTCGATTGATCATGATTTCCGGCCGGACATAACGCTGGCAGATGGCGATACGGTTTCAGGCCCGGGCTGGACGCTCGAAGCCCTGTTCACGCCGGGCCACATGTCAAACCACATGTGTTTTGCGCTCCGCGAGGAACAGGCGCTGTTTGCCGGCGATCATGTGATGGCCTGGGCGACGAGCGTCATCGCCCCGCCCGATGGCGACATGGGGCAGTATTTTGCCTCGCTGCGCAAACTGCTTGACCGCGAAGAGCGCGTCTACCACCCCGGCCATGGCCCCTCGAAATCCGATCCGCTGCCGCTGGTGCGCGGCTACCTCGCCCACCGCCGCATGCGGGAAGAAGCAATCCGCGCCCGCGTCGAACAGGGGCAGCGCACGGTGGCGGCCATCGTTGCCGCCATCTATGCCGATGTCGATCCGAAACTCCATGGTGCGGCCGCACTTTCAACGCGCGCACATCTCGATCACCTCGTGGCGCAGGGAAAGCTCCGCGTCAGCGATGACGTCTACGAGATAAGCTGAACGGCAAACCTCAAGACGCCGGGAAACGGTAGTCCCTGAAGCGCGCCCGCAATTCGAGCTTTGATATTTTGCCCGTGGCGGTATGGGGGATGTCCTCCACGAAGGCCACATCATCCGGCATCCACCACCTGGCGATGCGACCCTCGAGTGCGGCCAGCACTTCCGCACGCGAAACGGAAGAACCAGGCTTGCGCACGATCACGAGTAGCGGCCGCTCATCCCATTTGGGATGCGGCAGGCCAATGGCCGCCGCCTCCTGCACGCCGGGGCAGGAGAGCGCCGCATTCTCGATGTCGATCGAGGAAATCCACTCGCCGCCGGACTTGATCACATCCTTGGCGCGGTCGGTGATGTTCATGTAGCCGTATTCGTCAATGGTGGCGACGTCGCCCGTGTCGAACCAGCCATCGGCATCGAAGGCCTCGCCGCCCTCGCCCTTGAAATAGCTTCTGGCAACCGACGGACCGCGCACCTTCAGACGCCCGAAAGTCCTGCCGTCATGTGGCAGTGTGATGCCCGCGTCATCGGTGATCTTCATGTCCACCATGAAGGGCGGTCGGCCCTGCTTCAGCTTCAGCGTCCACCATTCCTCGGCGGGCAGTTCCACCGCCGCAGCCGACGGCACGGAGAGCGAACCGATGGGGCTCATCTCCGTCATGCCCCACGCGTGGATCACATCCGCGCCATAGCTCTCGATGAAGGCCTTCATGATCGCTTCCGGGCAGGCCGATCCGCCGATCACCACGCGGCCGAGATCAGGGAGCTTCAGCGCCGGGTTCTGCTCCAGATATTGCAGCAGCATCAGCCAAACCGTGGGAACGGCCGCAGTCATCGTCACGCGGCCCTGCGTCAGCATTTCATAGACCGACGCGCCATCGAGCTTCGGTCCCGGCATGACGAGGCCCGCGCCGGAGATCGGCGCCGAGAAGGCCAGCGACCAGGCGTTGGCATGGAACATCGGCACCACGGGCATGACGCGGTCACGGCTGGAGAGCGCCATCGCATCGCCCAGCGCACACATCAAGCCATGCAGCACATTCGAGCGGTGGGAATAGAGAACGCCCTTGGGATGTCCCGTCGTGCCGCTGGTGTAGCAGAGGCCGCAGGCGGTATTCTCATCCAGCTGCGGCCATTCATAGCCGGGATCGCCCGCCGCGATCAGATCCTCATAGCACAGCGGATTGCGGAGCGTGGTGGCGGCCGGCATGTGGGCCGCATCGGTCATGATGACGAAGCCCTTGACCTGCGGCAGCCTGTCCTGCAGCGACTCGAAGAGTTGCACAAAACTCAGGTCGATGAATATCCACTGATCGCCCGCATGATTGATGATGTAGTTGAGCTGTTCGGTGAACAGCCTCGGGTTCAGAGTATGGACAATGGCGCCAAGCCCCATGACCCCGTACCAGATTTCGAGATGCCGCCAGGTGTTCCACGCCATGGTGGCGATCACGGTTCCGGCCTTGAGCCCCAGCCGCCGATTACAGGCCGAGGCCAGGGCCCGGGCGCGGCGGTTCACCTCCGCATAGTCGGTGCGGTGCAGCGGCCCTTCGACGGACCGGGACAATATGGCCGTGCCGCCATGCCAGCGCGCCGCGTGGTCGAGCACACGGTGGACAAGCAAAGGAAAATCCTGCATCAGCCCGCGCATCATGCCCTCCGTTCCAACTTGGTTTTTTCTAGACCATTGCTGAGCCGGTTGACATCAACTTTCAGTAGCGGACTTTTCGCGGGCCTTCCCGCCGCACCACACGCGGGACAGGACAACGCGCCGCGCGGACGCCGCTGTCAGTTGCGAGGGTCGATCGGCGTTATGGCCCCGAGTGCCAGCACCTGCTCCATGAAACGCGCGCCTGCCAGAAGCCTGGCCTCCGCCCGGCCCGGCGCCACGATCTGCAGGCCGACGGGCAGGCCAGCCTCGGTGAAACCGCATGGAATGGAAATGGCCGGGCAACAGGTGAGGGTGATGGCATGGACGATCATCAGCCAGTCGACATAGGTGTCGAACTTCACCCCGTTACATTCGCTCACAGAGCGCTGTTCCACCGGGAAGGGCGGAACGATGGTGGTTGGGCAGAGCAGCAGGTCATATGTATCAAAGAAGGTCCGCATGCGGCGGAACATGTCGCCGCGCTGCGCCTCGGCGCGGGCAATCTCCTGGCCTGTCAGCCGCAGGCCCTTCTCGATGTTCCAGATCACCTCGGGCTTCAGCAGGTCGCGGTGCTGGTCCAGAAGCGGGCGCATGTTGGCATAGGACAGTGCCCGCAAGGTCTGGGCGCATTCGCGCGTCTCGCGGAGGTCGGGATGGGCTTGCTCGACGATGACGCCCTCCGCTTCGAGCTTCCGCGCCGCCGCCATCACGAGGTCCGCCACCTCAGGATCAACCGGCGGCAGGCCAAGATCGCGCGACACGGCGACGCGCTTCGGCTTCCACCCGGCGCGCACCGCCTTGAGATAGGACGTGCCGTCCGACGGCAGGCAGAGAGGGTCGCCCGCTTCCTCGCCCACCATCGCGTCGAACAGCAGCGCCGTATCTTCGACATTGCGCGCCATCGGCCCTTCGACGCCCAGCGTCGAATCGATCTTGGCGAAGACACTGGCCGCCACGCGTCCGGGCGAGGGCCGCATGCCCACCACCCCGCAGAAGCTGGCAGGATTGCGGAGCGAGCCGCCGAGGTCCGAGCCATGCGCCACCCAGGCCATGCCGGTGGCCAGCGCCACCGCCGCCCCGCCGGAAGAACCCGATGAGGAGAGCCGGGTATTCCAAGGGTTGCGCGTCACCCCGAACACCTCATTGAAGGTTTGCGCACCTGCGCCAAATTCCGGGGTGTTGGACATGGCATAGACGATGCCGCCATTGCCCTCGAGATGGGTGACGAGAAGATCCGAGGTCTCGGCGATGCGGTCCTTGAAGATGGGCGAGCCTTGGGTGCAGCGCACACCGGCCACATCCGCCAGGTCCTTGATGGGCACCGGCAGGCCCGCCAGAAGGCCCCGCGCCTCCGCCGGCCGTGCCATCATCTCCCGGGCCGCCTTGCGCGCCCGGTCAAAACATCGTGTCGGCAGCGCATTGACCTTCCCATCAACCTCGCCCACCCTCTTTTCCAGCGCGTCAAGGCAATCGAGCGGGGTCACGTCGCCCCGCCTGAGGCCATCGACGATTTCCGTGGCGGTCTTTCGGATCAGGTCGGTCATATGGGGTCCCCATCAAAAGACCAGATGAAATCCGTTTGCCGCCACCCCGTCAACGGGCGTAAAAGCCGCCCAGTCATTCTTTTGGAGGAGAACGTCATGAACGCACCGGTCGCAGCGCCAGGCATGAACAAGCAGTGGGTCGAGCGCCGTGCCAAGGCTGTCTCCCGCGGTATCAGCGCGGGAGCACCGGTCATTGCGGCACGCGCGGAGAACTCCGAAATCTGGGATATCGAAGGCAACCGCTATGTCGATTTCGGCGGCGGCATCGCGGTGGTCAATACCGGCCACCGCCACCCGCTGGTGATGAAGCGCGTCTATGAGCAGCTCGAAGCCTTCACCCATACCTGCGCCATGGTCATGCCCTACGCGCCCTTCATCGAAGTGTGCGAGAAGCTCAATGCCGTCGCCCCCATCTCGGGCGAGAAGAAGTCGGCACTCGTCACCACCGGTGCTGAGGCCGTCGAGAACGCCGTCAAGTTTGCCCGCGCCTACACCGGCCGGTCCGACATCATCGCCTTCAATGGCGGCTTCCATGGCCGCACCCTGCTCGGCATGACGCTCACCGGCAAGGTGCTGCCCTACAAGGCCAAGTTCGGCCCCATGGCGCCGGGCGTGTGGCATGTACCCTTCCCCGTGGCCCACAAGGGCGTCACGATCGAGGATACGATGCATGCCATCGAATGGCTGTTCAAGGCGGATGTGGAACCCTCGCGCGTGGCCGCCATCATCATCGAACCCGTGCAGGGCGAGGGTGGCTTCTACATCGCGCCGAAGGAACTGATGGTGAAGCTCCGCAAGCTGTGCGACGACCATGGTATCCTGCTCATCGCCGACGAAATCCAGTCGGGCTTTGGCCGCACCGGCAAGTTCTTCGCCATGGAGCATTATGGTGTCGAGCCCGACCTGATGACGGCCGCAAAGTCGCTGGCCGGGGGATTCCCGCTCGCTGCCGTGGTGGGCCTCGCCA
>CAYMQH010000135.1:0-5802 GCA_964392525.1 uncultured Aestuariivirga sp. | reverse complement strand
GCGGCGGAACGGATGCGACGGTGCCTTCCATGATCTTGAGCAGCGCCTGCTGCACGCCCTCGCCCGAGACGTCCCGCGTGATCGAGGGGTTGTCGGACTTGCGGCTGATCTTGTCCACTTCGTCGATGTAGACGATGCCGCGCTGGGCGCGCTCGACGTTGTAGTCGGCGGCTTGCAGAAGTTTCAGGATGATGTTCTCGACGTCCTCGCCCACGTAGCCGGCCTCGGTCAGCGTGGTGGCATCGGCCATGGTGAATGGCACGTCCAGGATGCGGGCCAGCGTCTGGGCCAGCAGTGTCTTGCCGGAGCCCGTGGGACCAACGAGCAGGATGTTGGACTTCGCCAGTTCCACGTCATTGTTCTTCTGGGCGTGGTTCAGGCGCTTGTAGTGGTTGTGGACAGCCACCGAGAGCACCTTCTTGGCATGCTCCTGGCCGATGACATAATCATCCAGCACCTTGCGGATTTCATGCGGGGTGGGTACCCCATCCTTGGATTTTGCCAGCGAGGTTTTGTTTTCCTCGCGGATGATGTCCATGCAGAGTTCGACGCATTCATCACAGATGAACACGGTCGGCCCTGCAATCAGCTTGCGGACCTCATGCTGGCTCTTGCCGCAGAAGGAGCAGTACAAGGTATTCTTGCTGTCGCTCCCTGTTGCCTTACTCATAAGCTTAAGCTCTCCTTGGACGATTGCCGCATGATACGCATGCAGACTTTAACGAGACTTCACTGCGATTGACGCAGTTCCATCCATATCGGCAACCCGGCCGGACGGCGGGGTCAAATCAGCAGTTCAGCATGGCCTGTCATGGTTAATCAAGCCTTGATTGCCACCCGCTTTCGCGGCGCGGCAGCCGGTGGTCCATGCTTTTGTGAGCCTCACGCCTCGGCGGCAGCGGCCCGCTTTTCGATGACCTTGTCGATCAGGCCGAAATCGAGCGCCGCTTCTGAGGTGAAGAAATTGTCGCGCTCGAGGGCTTCCTCGATGGTCTTGTAGTCGCGCCCGGTATGGTGGACGTAGATTTCGTTGAGCCTGCGCTTCAGGCTTTCCACTTCCCGCGCATGGATCAGGATGTCGGTGACCTGACCCTGGTAGCCACCAGACGGCTGGTGCACCATGATGCGGGCATTGGGCAGTGCGAAACGCAGGCCCTTCTCGCCCGCCGTCAGCAACAGCGACCCCATCGAGGCCGCTTGCCCCATCACTGTGGTGGAAACGGGGCAGCGGATGAACTGCATGGTGTCGTAGATCGACAAGCCGGAGGTGACGACACCGCCCGGACTGTTGATATACATCGAGATTTCCTTCTTTGGGTTCTCCGCCTCAAGGAACAGCAACTGCATGCAGATCGAGGCTGCGACATTGTCGTCGATCGGGCCGGTGATGAATATGATGCGCTCGCGCAGAAGACGCGAGGGAAGGTCATAGACGCGCTCGCCCCGGCTTTCCTGCTGGATGACGGAGGGCCAGAACGCACCGGTGGTAAGGAATTCGACGGGATCGCGCATGAAGGTCTTTCAGATGAATCGGTTGCTCGTGTTCCCTTCTAGATAGGGGACCCTGCGGGAGGATGGAAGGGGCTTCCCCGGAAGCGTTAACCCGGGGTTGCCTGAACCGGCGGAAATTGCCTGGTGCGGTGGCGGCGGCGAAGCGTGTAGCATGGCAGGCCTCAACCCTCCAGCCAGCCCCGGGTTCCCCCAATGAACGCCCTGCACCTCCCGCCGCCGGATCCCTCGCCCGGCCACCGTCTCAGCCTCGCCAATGTCCTGCGGGCGCGCGCCCTTATCGACCCCATCTTCCTCGACACACCGCAGTTCGACTGCGAGCCGTTGAGTGAGGCCCTGTCCTGCCGCCTGACGCTGAAACTCGAGACCGCGAACCCGATCCGCTCCTTCAAGGGCCGGGGAGCCGGATATCTGATCGCCAGCAGGCTTGCGGATGGCGCATTGCAGGGCCGCAGGATCGTGGGGGCGAGTGCGGGCAACTGGGGCCAGGCACTGGCCTATGCCTGCCGCAGCCATGGGCTGCCGCTCACGCTCTTCGCCGCCACCACGGCGAACCCGCTGAAAGTGGCGCGCATGAGGGCGCTTGGGGCGGACATGATACTCACGGGGGATGACTTCGACGCGGCCAAGATCGCCGCCGAGGCCCACGCGCGGCAAACCGGGGCCCTGTGGGTGGCGGACGGGCTCGACCCCGAGGCCGCCGAGGGCGCCGCCACCATCGCCGTCGAGTTACTGGAGGCGGGGGAAAGGCCGGAGATCATCGTGGTGCCGCTTGGCAACGGGGCGCTGCTCACTGGCATTGCCCGATGGGCCAAGGCAGCCGACCGCGGCATTCGGGTGGTCGGTGTCCAGGCAGAGGGTGCCGACGCAATGGAGAAATCCTGGCGCAGCGGGCAACTCGTCTTCCCACCCGCCGTCGCCACCATCGCCGATGGCATTGGCGTGCGCGTGCCGATCGCCGAAGCCGTGGCGGACATGCGCGGCATCGTGGACGATGTCGTGCTGGTGCGCGATCAAGACATCATCACCGCCATGCGCCTGCTGTTCCGCACCGCCGGCCTGATGGCGGAGCCCTCGGGCGCGGCGGGAGTGGCCGCAATACGGGCCCTCCCCCATCACTTTGCGGGGCGGCGCGTGGCCACCATCATCTGCGGCAGCAACCTCACCGAAACCCAGATGGGGGAGTGGCTGGTTTAGAGCGGAATGTGGCTGGCAGGCATCGGCACGCCTGACACAGCACACTCTGCTGTCATTCCGGCCTGCGCCGGGGTGACGGAGTGCCGGGGAATGGCCGTAAACGCATCGGGCCGCCCGCCGCCACCTCAGGCCGCGGCGGAGATGCGGAACTTCCTCACCTCGCGGGCCAGTTCCTGGGCCTGTTCGGCGAGCGAGTGGCAGGCGGCGGTCGATTCCTCCGCCATCGCGGCGTTCTGCTGGGTGATCTGGTCGATACGGTCCATGGACGTGCCGAAATTCTGCATCGCGGCGCCTGCCTCGCGCACCAGCTTGGAGCCGGTCTCGACCTGATTGGAGGAAAGCTGGATCAGTGCCTTGATCTCCTTGGCGGCCTCGGCCGAGCGCTGGGCCAAGGCACGCACTTCGGAGGCGACCACCGCGAAGCCCCGGCCGGCATCGCCCGCGCGCGCGGCTTCGACGCCAGCATTGAGGGCGAGCAGGTTGGTCTGGAAGGCGATCTCGTCCATCACGCCAATGATCTGGGTGATCTTCTGTGCCGACTTCTCGATATTGGTCATGGCGGCCACGGCGCGGCCGATGGTGGATTTCTCCGTCTGGCCATCTTCGCCCGCGATATGTGCGCGGCTCTCGTCCATCGCCGTCACCTTGCCCAGTTCGTTCACCGTGGTGTCGATCATGTAGGCATGTTCCTCGGCACGCTTCGACAGGTCAGAAGAGGCTGAGGCGATTTCACGCGTTGCTGACTGGATTGTCTCGATACTGCCGTTGATGGCCGACATGGCATGCTGAACCTGGTCGGCTGCGGCGTTGAAATCGGTCACGAGCTTCGCATAGTCGAGCGGCAGGTCGTCATGAATACGGATGGTCAGGTCCTTGTTGGCAAGCCGTTGCAAGGCCTGCCCGATGGAGGAGACGATCAGCGCGCGCTCGTTCTTGAGCGCCAGTTCCTCGGCGCGCTTGGCCTCGGCCTCGGTGGCCTTGCGGCGGGCTTCCGATTCATCGAGATAGACAGAGATGGCGAGATCCATGTCAAGGAGCGTCGCCTTGATGAGGGACGTCAGAATCTGCTCCACCTTGGCGCGGCCGCCGCCGAGCGAGGGCCATTTGGCCTTGAGCACCGCAGAGACGAGGCCGCTCAGCACCATGGCATAGCCGCCGATGTACCAGCGCGGATCAAGCCCGATGCGGGCATGCGTCTTGCCGACGCGGCGCACCTTGGCGGTGTAGGTGTCGGTGAAGTCGCCCTTGGAGATGATCTCCCAGTGGTCGAGCTGCGCCTTCTTTGCGCGCGCCGCATCCTGCGGGGTGGCGAAGAAATGCGCCACGGCCGGAGTGCGCGAAAGCTGCACATAGAACTGGTCAAGCAGCGGCGGCAGCGCCGACATGACGATCTCGCGCGAGTCGTTCAGGTCCTTGCGCGCCTGGGTGCCCAGCTGGATGAAACTCAAGCGGCCCGAGAGTTCGTCTTCCAGCATCGCTTCATTGGTGGCCACGGCAAGTCTCCTGCATGCGTTGACGTTGATGCGGGGCACTATGTGCGGCGGGCCTTGCAGGAAGCTTGCGGCGGTCAAGAAAAAGGGCGGCCTTGCGGGCCGCCCTGTTACAACGCCAAACGGGAGGGGAAGCGATCAGGCTTCTTCTTCGTCCTGCACCATGGCCTGGAGTTCGTCCTTGGTCACGGTCTTGTCCGACACCTTGGCCTTGGCAACCAGCGCGTCCACCACCTTCTGCTCGAAGATGGGGCCACGCAGTTCCATCATGGCGCCCGGGTTCTTGCGGTAATAGTCGATCACCATCTTTTCCTGGCCGGGGAACTGGCGCATGCGGTTCATGAGCGCGTTCTGCAACTCCTGCTCCGTCACCTGCACGTTTTCCCGTTCGCCCATGGTGCCGAGCACCAGCCCCAAGCGCACGCGGCGCTCGGCGATGGCACGGTATTCCTTGCGCGCGTCCTCTTCCGTGGTGTTCTCGTCGGCGAAGCTCTTGCCCGAGCGGTTCATTTCGCCCTGCAGCGCATTCCAGATGCCGTTGAATTCAGCGTCGACCAGCTTCTCCGGCAGATCGAAGGCGTATTCCTTGTCGAGCGCGTCGAGCACGTCGCGCTTCAGCTTCATGGCGGTCATCTGGCCGAATTCAGCGCCCATGCGCTCCTTCACCATGTCCTTGAGCTTGGAAAGGTCTTCGAAGCCCATCTTCTTGGCGAAGTCGTCATCGATCGGCGTTTCCTTGGCACCCTCGACCTTTGTCACCTTGGTGGCGAATTCGGCGGGCTTGCCGGCGAGTTCGGCAACGCCGTAGCTCTCGGGGAAAGTCACCTTCACGGTTACGTCGTCACCGGCCTTGGCACCGACGAGCTGCTCCTCGAAGCCGGGGATGAACTGGCCGGAGCCGAGTTCGAGCGCCACGTCCTCGGCAGTGCCACCCTCGAAGGCCACGCCATCGATGGTGCCGGTGAAGTTGATGGTCACGCGGTCACCCGTGGCGGCAGCGCCGTCCTTGTCGTCGAAGGACTTCGACTGCGAGGCAATGCGTGTCAGCGTCTCGCCGATCTGCTCTTCCGTCACATCCACCACATGGCGGACGAGTTCGAGGCCCGAATGGTCCTTGATGTCGAAATCCGGAATAATCTCGAAGGCTACCGAGAAGGCAAGGTCGCCCTTGCCGTCCATAACGGCCTTCACTTCGGCTTCATCCTCAGGAAGCTTCACTTCCGGCTGGTAGGCCGGCTTCAACTTCTTCTCTTCCAGAAGCGCCTTGGACTTGGCGTCGATGGTGTTCTGGACGACTTCGGCCATGGCAGACTGGCCATAGACGCGCTTCAGATGATGCACCGGAACCTTGCCGGGGCGGAAGCCCTTGATGTTGGCGCGCTTCGACAGGTCAACGAGCTTGGCGTTCAGTTCCTGATCGAGTTCGGCAGCGTTGACCACCACCTTGTATTCGCGCTTGAGGCCAGCGCTGAGCGTCTCGGTAACCTGCATCGTTCCTGCTTCCGTATCAATCAATGGGCCATGTGGCGCCGGTTGGGCTCAGCTCGTGAATGGTGCGGGCGGAGGGACTTGAACCCCCACGGGTTTCCCCACAGGAACCTAAATC
>CAYMQH010000134.1:0-5974 GCA_964392525.1 uncultured Aestuariivirga sp. | reverse complement strand
CCGCATTGCTGGCTGATGGTGGGTCATTGCGGCGGCCTGCGCCAGAGCCAGCGCATCGGCGACTATGTGCTGGCCCATGGCTATCTGCGGCAGGACCGGATCCTCGATGCGCTGGTGCCTCCCGAGATTCCCATTCCGGCCCTTGCCGAGGTGCAGGTGGCGCTGCAGCACGCCGCCGCCCATGTGACGGGCGAACATGGCGATGCGCTGAAGGAACGCCTGCGCACCGGCACCGTGGTGACCAATGACGACCGCAACTGGGAACTGCGCTGGAGCCAGGAGCTTCGCCGCATCAACCTGTCTCGCGCCATCGCGGTGGATATGGAATCAGGCACCATCGCGGCCCAAGGCTACCGCCTGCGGGTTCCCTATGGCACACTGCTCTGCGTATCCGACAAGCCGCTGCACGGCGAGATCAAGCTGCCCGGTGCCGCCAATGCCTTCTATGACCGCGCGGTGGGCGAGCACCTGCTGATTGGCCTCCAGACCATCGACATCCTGCGGGGCAACGTCAGCCAGCTGCATTCACGCAAGCTCCGCAGCTTCGACGAGCCGCCGTTCCGCTGACGCCCAACTCGCGCCGCATTCGCCCTCCATCCAGCGTTCACCGTCAGGAGAACACCATGCACCGCTTCACGCTCCCCGCCTCCGCCCTTGCCGTCCTTCTGTTCGCTGTCAGCCCCTCCCTCGCCGATGAGGTCAAGATGCCCCGCACCATTTCCATTTCCGGCCACGGCGAAGTGAAGGCCGCACCCGACATGGCCGTCGTGACGACAGGCGTTTCGACGCAGGCCGCAACCGCCGCCGATGCGCTGGCCGCCAACACCACCGCCATGACGGCGCTGTTCGCCGCCCTCAAGGCCGCCGGCATCGCGGACAAGGACATGCAGACCTCGAACTTCATGATCCAGCCGCGCTATGATTATAATGACGGCAAGCAACCGCCGCTGCTCGTCGGCTATGATGTCTCGAACAACGTGACGGTTACAGTGCGCAACATCGACGGTCTCGGCGCGCTGCTCGATACGGTGGTCAAGGCCGGTTCCAACCAAATCAACGGCATCAGCTTCGATGTCTCGAAGCCCACTGAAGCGCTGGACGAAGCCCGCCGGCTCGCCGCCGGCGATGCCACCCGCAAGGCGAAGCTCTATGCCGAGACGATGGGGGTAACGCTTGGCCCCGTGATGTCGATCAGCGAGGGTGTCAGCTACCAGCCGCCGGTGCCGATGCTGCGCACCGCAGCAGCACCGATGGCCGATGCGGCGAGGCCCGTTCCGGTCGCGGCAGGCGAGCAGACGCTGGCGATGGATGTGAATATCACCTGGGAAATTCAGTAACGCCATTGCGGCATGGCCGCCGCATGTTAGTCTGCGGCCATGCCCGTCCTTGAGCGCGACCCCTGGCGGTTCCAGTACTTCGAACATGTTCCGTGTCCGGAGCATATCGTCATCCCGACGGATGATCCGGATTGCTGGCAGCTCCACCCCGGCCACCGCTGGATCTACGACAAGCTGCGCGTGGCGCAATCGCAGGGGCTGGCCGCGGGCCCGCATGGCGTGACACCGCCCTCATACCCCGTGTTCTCGAAGCCGATCATCAATCTCCGCGGCATGGGCATCGGCAGCTGCGTCGTCAATTCGGCAGCCGAGATGGAGCATGGCTACCAGCCCGGCCACATGTGGATGCCGCTTCTGGAGGGCGCGCATGTCTCCACCGACTGCGCGGTGGAGGATGGGCTGATCCGCTGGAGCCGCCACGCCACGGGCGTTCCCTGGGTGGATGGCATGTTCCGCCACTGGACCATTCATGCCGCCAGGATGCCGGAACTCGAGGAACGCCTCGCCACATGGGCCTCGCGCCACATGACGGGCTACACCGGCATGATGAACTTCGAGACGATTGGCGACACGATCATCGAGGCGCATCTGCGCTTTGCCGACCAGTGGTGCGATCTCTACGGCGCCGGCTGGGTGGAGGCACTTGTGCGGCTTTACGAAACCGGCCGCTGGCAGTTCGCGGACGAGAACCGGAGCGATGGTTGCTCGGTGCCTCTCTTCGCTCGCCATGGCCACCGCTTCACCCATCCGCCCATGGCACTGCAGGCGGAGGTCCGGGCCATGCCGCAGATTTCCAGCCTGCAGGTCACCTTCCATGAGGCAAAGCCCCCTGAGGACCATGCCATGCCGCCCGGCGGTTTCCGGCTGGCGGTCATCAATGCTTCCTCACTGTCCTCGGCGCACGCCGCGCGGCGCGCATTGGCCGGGGCCTATCCGCCAGCCTTGATCCTCGATCAGGATTAGCGGCCGCGCGGTGGCTCGGGCTCTGCCTCCGCAAGGTCAGCCTCATCGACATGGAAGCTGTGCAGGATACGGTGGAAGACGGGGGCCAGCATCAGCCCCGAAAGCCCCAGCAGCATGAATCCGGACACGATGGCGTAGAGCGCGGCAAAGATCTTTCCGCCATCGGTCACCAGCGGATTGAGCGGCCCCATGCCCGACAGGATCATGGCGGCATTGACGAAGGCATCGACCGCCCCCATGCCTTCAAAGTAAACATAGCCAAGGGAGCCGGTCAGCAGCGACAGCGCCACGATGCCGAGGGCCCACAGCACATTGCGCGTGACCCGGCCGTAGAAGACCACCGGACTGGCCACCGGCTGCCTGCGGTTCTCGAATGTCACCAGCCTTTGCATGTCTTTCCCCTTTCAGGGCCCCAAGCTGCCGTCATTTTTGATCCGCCGCAAGGCGGGAACCGCCGGACAGCTGCAAGATTGCAGCAATTCAAGGAGGTTCCCCATGAAACGCCTGAATCACAATACCCGCCTGCTCGTCACCGATGGTGGCCGGGCGACTGTTTTCCGCAACGCCGGTGAGGCCGGAAAACCGCATCTTGAGGAATTCAAGGTCTATCATCAGGACAATCCACCGACCCACAAGCAGGGCGTGGACAAGCCGCCTCGCCTCAACAGCGCGCAAGGTGCCCGCTCCAGCATCGAACAGACGGACCTGCACCAGCAGGCCGAAGATCGGTTCATCGAAAGGATCGCTGCTGACATGGACGCGGACCTGAAGGCAGGCGAATTCGCTGAGCTCATTGTGGTGGCCCCGCCGGTGGCACTCGGTGTCTATCGCAAGGCGGCCTCGGCACCGCTTCGCAAGGCAACCGTGATGGAAATCAACAAGGACCTGACGAAGCACGCCGCGGCCGATGTGGCAGCCATCGTGGTGAAGGCGCTTGAAGGCGGGTGAGGCCTCGGCTAACGGAAGGCCATGGCAAGCAAGAGCTCGAAGACAACATCCAAAGCGGCCACGGCCAAGACCCACGACCTGTTCGTCACCAGGCTCTACCGGGCCGACAGGATGGCGCCGCAGAAACTGACCAACGCGATCGAGGCATTGTGCATGTCGCTTGCGGTTGATGACACCGCAGGCCTCAAGTGGTGTGAGAAGCACGGCTATCCGGGCTATACGTCCTATGCCTCGCTGAACGACCTGCCGTGGCGCTTCCCGGAATTCGCACGGCTGGTGAAGCTGATCGACAAGCATTGCCTCGCCTATGCGAAGGAACTTCACTGGGACCTGCGCGGCACCAGGCCGCAGGTCGACTCGCTGTGGGTGAACGTGATGCCCGAAGGTGGCTCGCACACCTCGCACATCCACCCAAATTCGGTGATCAGCGGCACCTTCTATGTGGCCGTGCCGCCGGGTGCGGGCCCCATCGTTTACGAAGACCCGCGGCTGGGGCTGATGATGGCGGCGCCCCCGCGCAAGGCCGACCTGCCGCAGCATTTCAAGCCACATGTCTCCTTCCGCCCGGAAGTGGGCACGCTCATGCTGTGGGAAAGCTGGCTTCGGCACGAGGTTCCGCTGAACCGGGCCGAGGGTAACCGCATCAGCGTCAGCTTCAACTACGTTCTGGCTTAGCGACTGGCCCTACCAAAGGCGCACAGGCGGCACGCGCCGCCTCTCGCTTCATGCCACGGCCCGACCGACGCATCCTTGTGAGCCCGGATCAAAGCCGGGCATCACGAGACGATGGCGCCTGAAGCCCGCCCTTACCCAAACATGCGGTCGCCGAGCTGGTCGGCGATCTGCTGGCCTTTCAGGATCGTGTGATCAGCCGCTGCCGCCTGATCGGAAAAGCGGTCCGCCCGGATGAAACGGTGCTCGCGCGGGGCGCCGTCGATGGTCCTGGAAATGATACCGCAGGTCTGCCACTGCCCGCCCTCCTTGTAGGGCGTGGCGGCGATAACATAGCCATTGTACTCGACCTGCTTCGCGGGCTTTGGCGCGGATGCCTCGCCCGATGAACCGCCGCCGAAGAGCTTTTTCAGAAATGACATGAACCGCGACCCCTTCTGGCATCATTTGTTGCGCGGAGTCTAACGGGCGACGGGCCGGATTTCAATTGCGTGCGGCCAGCGGGAAAGGGCCCCATCGTCCAAGCCCCGATCAAGAGCGCCACTGATGAAAACGATTTAATACAATTTCGTTGACTCTTTCTCCTGGAGGTTGCGAACTGACCCAATGTCAGATTCCTTCCTCGCCTATCTCAGAAAACTCCGGGAGACGCCGCCCGGCGAGCAGACCGAGCACACCAGCCGGGCCGCCCTGCAGGCGCTGCTGGAAAGCTTCACCGGGCCAGCCAGACACGGCATCAGGGTTCAGCATGAGCCCAAGCGCGTGGCCGAACGCGGCGCGCCCGATTACAAGGTCCACCGGCCGGGGCAAATCCTCGGCTATGTGGAGGTGAAGGAGATCGGCACGAACCTCGACAAGGTTCTGAAGTCGGAGCAGATCGCCAAATACCGCAAGCTCTCCTCCAACATCATCCTCACCGACTATCTGGAGTTCATCTGGATCGATGAAGCCCGCGTGCGCGCACGGGCAAGGCTGGCCTATCCGCATGATCTGGAGGGCCGCCAGCTTCACCTTGGACCAGACAAGGCGGCGGAGGTTTCAAAGCTGCTGGAAGGCTTCTTCTCCGAGCCCCCGCAGGGCATCGGCAAGTCGCAGCAACTGGCGCTGGCGCTGGCCACGCGCAGCCAGCTTCTGCGCGACTTTCTGGTGCAGGAGCTGATCCGGCAGGAGAGGGATCATCAGGGCGGCAAGCTCTATGGCCTGTTCGAGGTGTTCAAGACGCAGGTGTTCCATGAACTGACGGTGGCGGAATTCGCCGACGCCTTCGCCCAGATGCTGGCCTATGGGCTGTTCCTTGCCAAGCTCAACGCCGATGGCCGCGCCGTAACCCTCAGCAACGCGCCGGACCATGTGCCGGGGTCCTTCCGGCTGATCCGCGAACTCGTCGATTTCCTCAGCGTGCTGAACCAGGAGGACTACCGCGACATCCGATGGGTGGTGGAGGAGGTGCTCTCCATCGTGAACGGGCTGGACCTTCCATCCATTCAGGAAGACCTCTCCTTCCGCAAGCGCAAGGCGGTGAGCCGCAAGGTGCGGGCGGGCAGCGAGGAAGAGCACCGCTTGTTCGAGCGCGATCCCTTCATCTATTTCTACGAGGACTACCTCAAGGCCTATGACAAGGAAACGCGCAAGGCGCGCGGCGTCTACTACACCCCGCCGCCCATCGTGAACTTCATCGTGCGCGCGGTGGACGACATCCTGAAGGACAGCTTCGGCATCGAGGATGGCCTTGCCGACCACAAGCGCGTGACGGTGCTGGATTTCGCCTGCGGCACCGGCACCTTCCTGCTGGAAGCCTTCGAGAGGGTGTTCGAGAATATCGGCGGCGCGGATTCCGGCAAGGCGGCGCAAATGGTGCGCGAGCATTTGCTGAAGAACCTCTACGGCTTCGAATACCTCATCGCGCCCTACACCATCGCGCATCTGAAACTGTCGCAATACCTGCGCGACAAGGGCCACGCGCTGAAGGACGGCGAGCGCCTGCAGGTGTTCCTCACCAACACGCTGGAAACCGTTGAACTCGATCCCAAGCAAGCTGTCCTGCACAACATCCT
>CAYMQH010000133.1:0-6105 GCA_964392525.1 uncultured Aestuariivirga sp. | reverse complement strand
AAGCCGGCATCACCTTCTGGGACTGCGCCCATGAAGGCTCCGGCGGCATGATGGCGGATGGCTACACCCGCGCCTCCGGCAAGATGAGCATGATGATCGCCCAGAACGGCCCGGGCATCACCAACTTCGTGACCGCGGTCAAGACCGCTTACTGGAACCACACGCCGCTGCTGCTGGTGACGCCGCAGGCCGCCAACAAGACCATCGGCCAGGGCGGCTTCCAGGAAGTGGAGCAGATGGCCCTGTTCAAGGACATGGTGGGTTATCAGGAAGAAGTGCGTGACGCGTCACGCGTGGCCGAAGTTCTGAACCGCGTCATCATGAACGCCAAGCGCCTGTCCGCGCCCGCCCAGATCAACATGCCGCGCGATTTCTGGACGCAGGTGATCGACATCGACCTGCCCGCCGTCGTCGGCTTCGAGCGCCCGCCGGGTGGCGAGGATGCGATCGCTGCCGCGGCGAAGTTGCTTTCGGAAGCCAAGTTCCCGGTTATCCTCAATGGAGCGGGAGTTGTGCTCGGTGGCGCGATCCCGGCCTCGAAATCTTTGGCAGAACGCCTCACAGCCCCGGTCTGCGTCGGCTATCAGCACAATGACGCTTTCCCAGGTTCGCATCCGCTATTTGCCGGCCCCTTGGGCTACAACGGTTCCAAGGCAGCGATGGAGCTCATCAAGCAGGCCGATGTGGTGCTGGCACTCGGCACCCGCCTCAACCCGTTCTCGACCCTTCCCGGCTACGGCCTCGACTACTGGCCGAAGGACGCGAAGGTCATTCAGGTGGACATCAACCCCAACCGCATCGGCCTCACCAAGAAGGTGACCGTCGGCATTGTGGGCGATTCCAAGAAGGTGGCGGAAGGCATTCTTGCCATGCTCTCGCCCTCGGCGGGCGATGCGGGCCGCGAAGAGCGCAAGAATCTCATCTCCACCACCAAGTCGCGCTGGGCGCAGCAGCTCTCCTCGATGGATCACGAGGACGATGATCCGGGCACGACCTGGAACGAGCGCGCCCGCAAGGCGAAGCCTGACTGGATGAGCCCCCGCATGGCGTGGCGCGCCATCGAGGCAGCGCTTCCGAAGGAGGCGATCATCTCCTCCGACATCGGCAACAACTGCGCCATCGGTAATGCCTATCCGACCTTCGAGCAGGGCCGGAAATATCTGGCACCGGGCCTGTTTGGCCCCTGCGGATATGGCCTTCCCTCCGTGGTTGGCGCCAAGATCGGCTGCCCGGATACGCCTGTCGTCGGCTTCTCCGGCGATGGCGCCTTTGGCATCGCGGTCACGGAACTGACGGCCATCGGCCGTCCGGAATGGCCCGCCGTCACCCAGGTGGTGTTCCGCAACTATCAGTGGGGCGCTGAAAAGCGCAATTCGACGCTGTGGTATGATGACAACTTCGTCGGCACCGAACTCGATACGCAGGTGTCTTATGCTGCGATCGCCAAGGCCTGCGGCCTGCAGGGCGTCGTGGCCCGCACCATGGAGGAACTGCGCGATGCGCTGGCCAAGGCCGTCGAAGACCAGATGAAGCACAAGAAGACCACGATCATCGAGGCCATGATCAACCAGGAACTGGGCGAGCCATTCCGCCGCGACGCCATGAAGAAGCCGGTGGCGGTGGCCGGGATCGACCCGAAGGACATGCGCCAGCAGGTGGTCTGATCCGCCGTTCGGAACGGGGCCTCTGCCAGCCGACCGGGGCCCCGTCACGTTTTTGCTGCATTCTGTGCCCAGAGCGTGCCGGCAACACCGGAGACGGACATGGCTTCTGATTCAAAAGACCGGCAGCGCGCCTGGCGCGACATCATGATCCAGATGACGGCGACGATCATGATCCCGCTCACCATCGCGGGCATGGGCTTGTATTACACGCGCTGGCAGCAGAACGTGAACGATCTCAAGACGATGATCGATCTGGTGAGCGACGAGAGGCCCGAGCGCCAGAAATATGGCGTCGCCATGTTCGAGTATCTCCTGAAGAACGACAAGGTGCCGGTCGAATTCGTGGCTGCCCAGCTCGAATATGCCAACACCGCCTCTGACCCGCAGCTTCTCTCCTCCATGGAGCGCGCGCTGACCAAGGCGGCGGAAGTGAACAAGAATGTTCAGGCCGTCTTCACCGAAGCGGTGGGCCGCCTCCCCTCGCGCATCTTCGTCAATGTCATGAACGAGAGGCAGCGCGCCTGTTTCTCCAAGCTTCTTGCCGCGCTGAAGGACAATGACGGCGCCGCGATCACCGTGCCGTCGATCACGCTGGCGAAGTGGGATGGCAAGGTGAACGAGATCCGCGCCATGAAGGACGAGGACATGCCGAAAGCCGAAGCGGTGGCCAGCTGGCTGCGCAGCCTCGGCTTCGACATTGAGGTGGTGAACCTCACCAACCGCTGGTCCGGCGCCAAGAAGGTACGGCCCAATACCTTCGAGATCTGGTTCGGTGACAAGGAACTGCCGCCAGTGTGCACCGGCCAGCAGGTGGCGGCCCCGGCGAATTGATTGATGCCAGGGCGGCGCGTCCGCAGTTCACTGCATGTGACCTGAAGTCTTGGTTGGCCTTCTGCACCACCTCCTGACGTTGCAGCGGGAGGCCGTCGTCAGTGAGTGCCGGAGCGGGCGTTGAAATGCGGTATGGCCATGGACAGAACCAGAGCGGTGCAGACAAACGGCATCGCAAGCCATGCCACCAATGGTGATATGACGCCTTGTATCGCGAGGCTTCCCGTCACGACACCAATCGCCTGCCCCAGATAGAGAACCGATGTGTTCAGCGCGATGGTCGCACTTGCGAGCGCGGGCGCGACGCGTACAAGCCGGCTTTGCTGAAGAGAGGTCACGGCAAAGGAACCCAGTCCCCATATAAAGATGGCTATGAGGCCAAGCCCGAAATTCCCGAATGCAAGTGCGAAGGCGGCAATTCCCACCACGAGCGACAGGATTGATGCCGCGCTCACGGCGTCGCTGCCAAACTTGCCAACCGCGCGCACCGCCAGCACATTTCCTGCAATGCCCCCGATCCCCGCACTTATGAAGGCCAGCGGAAGCTGTTCCGGGGTGACGCCAAACCCAGCGCTCAGGACCGGCGAAAGAACGCTGAAGACTGCAAACTGCCCTGACACGCTCAACAAGGTGACCGTGAGGATCGCGAGAAGTTGCGGGTGGGTCATGACGGTCTTCCACGCCGTCAAGTCGAGCGGAACCACGACCAGGCCGGGTTTCAGAACAAGCCAGGTAGCCAGTCCCCAGAGGGCGCAGAGAGCCGCCATTCCCAGATAAACCGTATCCCAGCCGAACTGCACCGATGCGAAGCCGGCGATCGGAACACCCAGCACCACAGCCAGCGCCCATCCCGTGAAGATGAACGCGATGGCGGAATCGCGCTTGTCCGGCGATACCAGCAGCGCCACGGTCGCTGCAGCTTGCGGGCTGAAAACCGCTGCAGCCGTGACCGTCAGCGCGCGTATCATGATGAGTGCGGCAAATGACGAGACCACTGCCGACGCGACATGGCCTGCCGCGTAGATGACCAGGCACAGCACCAGCAGGGTCCTGCGGTCCATCTTGTTGGTGACATAAGCCAGAACCGGAGCGCCGACGCCGATCACGACACCACTTACCGTCAGCAATTGAACGGCCGTCGTCACGCTGACCTGGAAATTGCTGGCAATTTCACTCAGCATGCCAGTGGGCATCAGGACCCCGGTGCCGATGAGAAAATTGCCGATCAGCAATACCCAGAGGGTTGCGGTGACGCGTGTATCCTGTTTCTGCATAACCGCCCATGTCTTTATCTTGTGGGATTTCAGGCCGAAGCAATACGTCAGTGCTCTGCTCAAGCTTGGCTGACTGCCTGCTGCCTGTTCCCATAACTCACAATCCGGGACGACAGCAGCCTTGCCAGATTGATCGAAAGCGCAACACCAGGCTCTGGGTTGCGCTTCATCCAGTCGAACAGCCGCCAGGACTTCAAAGCCGCAACATGTCCGCTGGTCAGGGCAACGACTTCCTCGTGGCGCGAGGTGCCGGAGAGATGTTCAAGTTCACCGAAGATATCACCCTGTCCCACTGTACGGCTCACGCCAGTTCCCGGCTCCTTGGCAAGGAACGAGCCTGAAACAACAACGAACATATCGTCACTGGTCTCTCCCCGCCGTGTAATTACCTCGCCGGACTTGACCGATATCACGCTTGTAAGCGCAAGGACCTGCCTGATGTACTCCTCGGAAATTCCGGCAAACAACAAGGGAATCTTTTGATTGTCGGGGCTGATGGCTCCATCCATCCAGAGATCGTCATTGACCAGAATCTGGCTCGCCTGAAACATGTCGACAACCGGTTCGAGGCGCAGGCGGGTCTCATCCGGCGATGCCACAGGCTCATGAGCCTTGTAGATCCGATACAGGGGGGACCGGCAGGACCTCAGCATCGCTCCGTCCCTGACCAGGAGCATCAGGGGGCATCTCAATCCAAACCCTTCGAGATGCGTGGAGTGCGAATACTGTTCAAACCCGATACGCTCGTTGAATCCGACCTGCCCCGGCCTGCAGTAGGTGAGCAGGAGATCAACGCCCTCTGACAGTGTGCCTTCATAACAGGCGCCGATCAACTTCGTCACAACTGTGGTCCCCGCGAACTCAGGCGTCACCACGAGCCAGTTCGCGAACCGCATGCGCTCGATCGGCACCGCCTCGGACAGTCTGCGTATGCCGAGAAACTCGTAAAGGGCGGAAGGTGTCAGCTCCTCTGACAGGGGAGATACGGTGATGGCTGCCAGAGGTTTGTTCAGGTCGCCGAGATAATAGTGCTTTGAAACGTCATCGAGTGGATCAAGCAGAAACTTCCTGCCATGGTCGAGGCCCTCGAGATCGGTCCGCCCGAGGTTCTCAGCGAAAACTGCATAGCGCAACCCGTATATGGCCTCTTTCTCCTGAGAATCCGTGGCAATCCTTGGGATCTGCACGTTTCGTCTCCCCGCAGCAGAGTTGAGCCAGTTCAAGAGAGATTGCCTGCTTCATTCAAGTTATGCAAGGTCGGCTAAGTTAGCCCAGTTGGCGGACCGGCTGCTTGGTGGCATTCAAGACATTCCGCCCGCATTGACGGATTTCATGACGGAATTCAAGAGTTTACAGTCTCGGCAACTCAACCAGCTTGTGGGTTTTGCCAGATTTCCCGGATAAGTGCGCATCTCTTGATTACATTGACTTTTCAGTTTGAAAGTGTTTCGGTCCTCGAAACGCTTTGAGGGCCGGTGATGATGACAAAGCAAACTCAGTTCTCGACAGGCCTGAAAGCCATGCTGTGGGCTGTTTTTTTTGGGCTTGGGATGCAGCAGGCCTCGGCGGAGCAGCAGCCTGCTTTTCATACGCCTCCCTCTCAGCTTGATGGGCTTACGCAGGCCCAATTGAATGAGTTTGGCCTGTCTCTGGCCAATGAAGCCTTCACGACGCATTCGCGCGTGGGAAGCGCCAGTGGTCAAACTGGCGGCACGCCGAACATGACCGATCCTGATGCCGTGGCGAACGTCAAGGCCATGTTTGATGATGACGCGCTGATCCAATCGGCCCGGCTGAATTATGGCCTGACGAAGGCCACCCATGAACCGAATGATGTTGACGAGTTCACCATCACGGACATGGTCATCAGCAGGCCAAGCGATGAAGTCTTGGTAGCGTCCTTCAATGTCGCATTGCCCAATCGCGTGGATCTGAATTCCGGGATCATCTTCAAGGGGCAAAGTCAGCCGCGGCTGGTGGTCCTGCGCTGGAACAAGGAAGCCAAGCAGTGGAAGATATTCACCAGCGCTGACTTCGCCACTCCCGAGGCAGTCTTGTGCAACAAGGACAGTTCCTACAAGCCCCAGAAGTCACAGTTCGATCAGGCATCGATTGATCTGGCGAAAAAGCTGATTGATGAGCTAATGGACAGTTCATTGAATAACACGGAAAAAAGCGTTCAGGCGAAAGGTCTTCAGTATGTTTTCGCGAGCGGCGAGCGCAAGACATCCAGCGGTGCAATCCGCGCCAAGATGAAAAGCCGCGTGGTCCCGGAGAATGTCGAGGCAATTCGTTCTGGCTCGCTACTGGCTGTGCGGTATGATTCCCTGTCGACG
>CAYMQH010000132.1:0-6163 GCA_964392525.1 uncultured Aestuariivirga sp. | reverse complement strand
GAAGGAGGGCGGCGCGGACGTGATCTGGATCGAGACCATGTCCTCCGAGGAGGAACTGAAGGCGGCGGTCGAGGGTGCGGCGCAAGCGGGCCTTCCCATCGTCACCACCATGAGCTTCGACACCAACGGCCGCACCATGATGGGCATGACCCCCAAGGCCTTTGGCGCGATCACGGCGGCCCTTCCCACCCAGCCGGTGGCGATCGGCGCCAATTGCGGTGTGGGTGCTTCGGAACTGGTCGCCACCGTGCTCGGCATTTCGGAAGCGCGCCCCGACACGGCGGTGGTCGCCAAAGGAAACTGCGGCATTCCGCAATATGTCGATGGCCACATCCACTATACCGGCACGCCGGAACTGATGGCGGATTATGCCCGCATTGCGTTTGATGCCGGGGCGAAGATCATTGGCGGGTGCTGCGGCACCAGCCCGGAGCATCTCGCCGCCATGCGCAAGTCGCTTGAGAGCTACAGCAGGGGCGAGCGCCCGAGCCTTGAACTGATCGAGCAGAAGCTGGGGCCGGTGTCGGAACTCGCCAAGGGCCATGACGCTGCAGCGGCGGGTGCAGCGCGCCGTGAGCGCCGCCGGGGCGTTTGAGACGGCCCAGCCGGCCTTGCAATTTCCGGAAGAGTAAGTCACCCTTACGATATGAGGGCATATGAAGCGCGACATTACCTGCTGAAGGCGGACTTCCGGTGGGAGAAGATCGCGGACCGCTCTCGCTACCCGTATTCGCTTCCGGCAATCGCTGCATTGCAGGAGATCGCGTTTCATCCGAAGGTGACGTTCCTCGTCGGTGAGAACGGTTCAGGCAAATCCACCCTGATCGAGGCGCTGGCGGTCGCCTGGGGCTTCAACGCTGAGGGTGGATCCAGGAACTTCAACTTCCGCACAGTGGCCTCTCACGCGCCGCTCCATTCTGTGCTGCGGCTGATCAAAGGCACGAGGCAGGCGCGGGATGGGTTCTTTCTCAGGGCAGAGAGCTATTTCAACGTCGCGACCTATGTCGATGAGCTGGATGGCGGCGTGCAGTCGTATGGCGGCACATCGCTTCACGCCCAGTCACATGGTGAATCCTTCCTCGCCTTGCTGGAGCACCGGCTCGGCGGCCGAGGCTTATACATCTTCGATGAACCTGAAGCGGCACTTTCCCCTGCGCGGCAGATGTCAATGCTGGTCCGCATGCATGATCTCATTGCTGCTGAAAGCCAGTTCATCATCGCGACCCATTCGCCGATCCTGATGGCCTATCCGGATGCCTGGATCTACCAGTTGGGAGCGCATGGTCTGGAACGCGTGGCTTATGAGGATACAGATCACTTTACCGTCACCCGCAATTTCCTCAATCATCACAACAGCGTTCTGCAACAATTGCTGGAAGGCTGACCTTGTGAATTGACACCCGTCAATGAACCTCGCAGGGCAGTGCGGCATTGTCATGCCATGTTTGATGAGGCGTTTCTGAAAGGTGAGACATGGGGCTTTCCCGGAGAACCGGTGGAGCATGTGCAAACCCACGCCGCACACATCTTCCTCATTCGGGACCGCGCCTTCAAGATCAAGAAGGATGTGGTGCTTCCCTATCTCGATTTCTCGGACCGCGAGAAGCGCCGCGCGGTTCTTGAAAATGAACTTGCGATCAACAGGCTTTTTACCCCGGGCATCTATCTCGGTGTGAGCGAGGTGCTTGGAGAGCCGGTGCTCATCATGCGTCGCTTCCCGGCGCAGGCCTTGCTGGACTGGACGATTGCACATGGCGGCGTAAGCCCCGCGCTGACGGAGAACCTCGCCCGGATGGTGGCGCTGTCACATGACAACGCGCCGCGCTGCGATGTCCGGGGCAATGACATCATGTGCGGGCTGGGCGCACAGCTCTCTGCCGCCTTCATCAATTCGCCTGACATTTTCCACCCTGCCGAGACGTTGGACTTTCACGCCCTGTTCGAAGCGGCCCTGAAGGCCAACAAGGCCTTGCTCAATGAGCGGAGCGGGCGCGGGCTGGTGCGGCGCTGCCATGGCGACATGCATGCAGGCAACATCATCGTGGAAGATGGCGTGCCGAAGTTGTTTGACGCCATTGAGTTCAGTGAGAAGATCGCCACCATCGATGTTCTCTATGATCTTGCTTTTCTGCTGATGGACTTGTGGACGCAGGGTGAAGGGCGCGCCGCCAACCGCGTGCTGAATCACTATCTGCACCTGCGCCGCCGTGAGGAGGACCTCTCCGGGCTGGCGCTGCTGCCGATGTTCCTGTCGACACGCGCCGGCGTGCGCGCGCTGGTGACGGCTGATCTCGCGCATGAACTGACACTCAGCCGATCCATGAAACAGCGTAGCCAGGCTATGGACTGGTTCCGTGCCGCAATCGCCTATCTGAAGCCTGCGCCGCCACGGCTGTTGTGTGTCGGAGGACTGTCCGGCACCGGCAAGTCAACGCTGGCCGCGGCGATTGCCCCTGATATTGGCGCGCCACCCGGGGCAATTCATGTGCGCAGCGACATCGAACGCAAGGTTTTGGCAGGGGTCAAGGAAACGGAGCGGCTTTCGGCTGATCACTATTCCCGTGAAGCCTCCTTCCATGTCTATGAGGCGTGTTTCCGGCGAGCTGAAAAGGCGCTTCACGCCGGACATTCCGTGGTGATGGATGCCGTCTTCGCGCGCGCAGACGAGCGGCGGGCGGCGGCGGAGGTTGCCCGGGCCTGCGGGGCCCGGTTCGCGGCGATCTGGCTCGAAGCCCCGCTGGATGTTCTGAAGGCCCGGGTCGGGGCGCGAACCGGTGACGCCTCAGACGCCACACCGGCAGTGGTGGACACGCAATCTGCTTACGATCTCGGCGCCATCGCCTGGCCACGTGCCACTGCCGCCGGAACTCCCGAAGAAACCCTCTCGCGCGTCAGAGAAACTCTTCCGTCTCTGCACGCCGGCCCAGCATGAAGCAATCGGAGACGAGTTGCAGGGGGGCGGCGTCCACATGCGAACGGCCGGAGGCGAGCAACTCTGCGAAGTAGCGGTAGATCGCCTCATATTCCTGCATCGGTTCCATGATGGTGCGCTGGCCGTTCACATAAAGCTCCGTGCCGCCATTCCGCAGGACCAGCCGCATCCCGTCGGCTGTCTCGACATCGATATTCCAGCTCTGCTCGCCCGTCTGCCGCCAGTCGAGGTCGGCGGTGAGTTGCGCCTCGCCCTCCCATGAGGGCTTGAAGGTGATACCCGCTGCAATCGGCGTTTGCCTGTTGCGGGGCGTTTCGAGAATGCAGGATTGAACGAAGATCGGCTGCGGCAGGATTTTCGTGACGATCGAGAAGGCGTTGATGCCGGGGTCGAACACGCCGAAGCCGCCCGGTTCCCAGATCCACTCCTGCCCCGGGTGCCAATGGCGCACATCCTCTTTCCAGCTCACGCGCAGGTGCGTCACTCTCTTGCCTTTCAGCATGTGCTTCGCCTGATCGACTGCGGCATTGTATTGTGAGTGCCAGGTGGTGAAGAGAATCCGCCCAGTTTTTTCCGCATGTTTGGCGATGGCGTCGAGTTCTCCCACCGTTGGCGTTGGTGGTTTTTCCATCAGCACATGAAGCCCGGCATCGAGCGCATCGCGTGCGATGGCGAAGCGTGGCGTGGGCGGCATGCAGAGCGATACGGCGTCAAGCTCGATGCCGCTGGCGAACAGTTCCTTGGCCGTGCTGAATCTCGGCACGCTGCCATATGGGCCTTTCGAGGACACGACGGCGGCCAGCTCAAACGCCGGGTTTTTCGCCACCACGGGCAGGTGCTGGTCCTGTGCGATCTTTCCCAATCCGATGATGCCGAGGCGGTAGGCCATGTCATGCGCTCCTGATCTGGCGGGTGAGGGAGGAAAGCAGGGCGTCGACTTCGGCTTGCGTGTTGTAATGCGCAAGCCCCACGCGCAGCACGCCACCCTTGTCCATCAGCCCCATGCGGGAGACGGGTTCGATGGCGTAATTGTGCCCGGACCAGACGAAGATATTGTCGCGCGCGAAAGCCTTGGCCATGTCCTGCGGGTGGTGTCCCTCGAGCGTGAAGGACACGGTTGGCACGCGCCGGTGCATGGCATTGGCGGAGGTGATGCCGCGGATGGTGAGGCCCTTGAAGGTCTTGAGGCCCTCGATGAGTTCGAGCGTCAGCTTCTGCTCATAATCCGCCATCGCACCCCAGGCGGTGGCGATGCGCTGTTGCCGTGTTTTGCCTGTGCCAAACTGCTCGAGATATTCGATGGCCCCGAGCGTGCCCGCCATGCCCTCATGCGAGAGGGTTCCGGTTTCGAACTTGTGGGGAAGGTCCTCGCCTGCCGGGCGTACCTTGTAGCCGAATGTCTCCTTCAGCAGGGCCTCCCGCCCCCACAGAATGCCCTGATGCGGCCCGAACCATTTGTAGGCGGAGGAGACGACGATGTCGGCCCCGATGTCCTGAACGTCGATGGCGTAATGCGGGGCATATTGCACGGCATCGAGATAGACGATGGCGCCCGCTGCCCTGGCCTCGGCTGCGAAGCGCTTCACGTCATTGACGCTGCCGGTGCAGTTCGAAGCCATGCCCATGGCAAGGATCTTCGTCTTCTCGCTCAGCACCTTCGACAGCGCGTCATCCGGGAACTCATAGGTCCCGGTGTCGAAGTCCATCCAGCGCACGGTGAGGCCGATGTCCTCCGCCAGCAACAGCCAGGGGGCCACATTGGCGTCATGGTCCATGCGCGACAGCACGATCTCATCCCCCCGCTTCAGCGATTTGCCGAGGCATCTCGACATGTGCAGCGTCAGGGTCGTCATGTTCTGGCCGAACACGATCTCGGAGGCCGAGGCCGCATTGTAGAAATCCGCGCAGGCCTGGTGCGCGAGGTCCACCAGATCTCCGGCCTCAACGGTGGTCTGGAAATAGCCCCCGAGATTGGCATTCTTCGCCGTGAGGCATTCGACGGTACGATCGATGACCTGCTGGGGAACCTGGGTGCCCGCCGGGTTATCGAAGTAAACCCGGCTCCGCCCCGCGTCGGTGAGTGACAGGGCCGGGAACTGGCGGCGGGAGGCGGCAACATCGAAGGCAGCTGTCATGGTGAGAAAATCCGGCTCTAACTCGGTTCTGACCGTGATAGCGGGCCTTTCTCCTTGCCTCAACCGTCGCTTTCCGGCATGTGCATGTCGCCTCTTGGCGCAAGCCCTTGCGCATCCGGGGCTAGTGTCTGATTTCATGAATTTCCTGTCCGGAGACAGCCGATGAGCGACGATGGTGATCTTGACCTGAACTCCCTCAATGACGAGGAGCTGGTGCAACAGGTCCACGACGACCTGTACGACGGCCTGAAGGAAGAGGTGGAGGCCGCTGTCCACATTTTTCTCGGCCGTGGCTGGGCACCCTACAAGGTGCTCACCGAAGCGCTCGTCGAGGGCATGCGTATCGTCGGCGTGGACTTCCGTGACGGCATCCTGTTCGTTCCCGAGGTGCTGCTGGCTGCCAACTCCATGAAGGCCGGCATGGCGATCCTGCGTCCCCTGCTCATCGCTTC
This sequence comes from uncultured Aestuariivirga sp., assembly GCA_964392525.1. Lineage (GTDB taxonomy): Bacteria > Pseudomonadota > Alphaproteobacteria > Rhizobiales > Aestuariivirgaceae > Aestuariivirga. The sequence continues at coordinate 644 of CAYMQH010000132.1, read as the reverse complement.
GGGCGCGCCGCGCCAGGGCAAGATGGTGATCGGCACGGTGAAGGGCGACATCCACGACATCGGCAAGAACCTCGTCGGCATGATGATGGAAGGCGCTGGCTTCGAAGTCGTCGACCTCGGCATCAACAACCCGGTCGAGAAGTATCTGGAAGCCCTTGAAGAGCACAAGCCGGATATCCTGGGCATGTCGGCACTGCTCACCACCACCATGCCCTACATGAAGGTCGTCATCGATACCCTGAAGGAAAAGGGCATGCGGGAAGACTATGTGGTGCTGGTCGGCGGCGCGCCGCTGAATGAGGAGTTTGCCAAGGCCATCGGCGCTGACGCCTACTGCCGCGATGCGGCCGTCGCCGTCGAAACCGCCAAGAGCTATATGGCGCGCCGGCACAACCAGCTCGCAGGCTGATTTCGGGAGGGTCTGACATGACCCTTGTCAATCTCAAGCCATCCGACGAATTCGAGTTCAAGCCAGGCCAGGGGAAAGTCCTTCTCCTGGCCTGTGGTGCTTTGGGCCGCGAGATTGTCGATCTCATCGAGCGCAACCGCTGGACAGCCTTTGACCTCCAGTGCCTGCCTGCCAAGTGGCACAATACGCCGGAGAAGATCGTGCCGGCCCTGCGGGCGAAGATCCGCGAGGCGAA
>CAYMQH010000131.1:0-6447 GCA_964392525.1 uncultured Aestuariivirga sp. | reverse complement strand
CCGTCTCGATGAGGCCCACCGTCTTCTTCAGGTCGAAGGTGTTGATGGCCACGTCACCAATGTCGGCCACCTGCAGCGATTCGAAGGGCTTGGCCCGCGTTGCCATGTTGTAGGGGCGGATCATGCAGGACTCAGCGCGAATCTGGCGGGGGCCATGGCGCGTGCCGGACCGGTTGGAGGAGCCGATATCCATCGGCACGCCGACAAAGCAAGCATCGAGGCCCTCGGCCGTGCTTTGTGAGGGAAGCCGCATCATGGTTGCGGGGCCGGCAAAGCGCGGCATGTCGTTGCCGCCGAGCGGCTGGTTGAAGCGGCGGTCAGTCATGAGTGTTGGTCTCTCCTCGGTCTTTTGCAGCAGCATAGGCCAAAGCGCCTGCGGGCGTCTTCCTCCAAAATGGCAGACGGGGGCCGCCTGCCGCTCATTCTTGCTTTCACCGGTTCAGCCTGTAACGTATGACCCTCACGCCTGAAAGACCCACCCAACGGAAACCATGGCCGACGACATCGAAAGCAAATACGCCCATCTGGAAGACCCCGGCATCCGGGAGTTTCTGATCGCGGGCGAACGCTTCTACCCCCCGGACGCGGTGAATTTCACCATGGCCGAGCAGCGTGCCTTCTATGACCGCTATTGCGCCCATTTCCGGAAAGGCAGGCCCGCAAACGTGAGCGCTGAAGATGTGGCCTATGGCGGCGTGCCGTGCCGCCACTACCGGCGGAAGGACGCCTCCGACGCGCCCGTGATGATCTATCTGCACGGCGGCGGCTTCGTAGTGGGCAGCCTTGAGAGCCACGACGACGTAACGGCGGAACTCTGCGATGGGGCGAAGATCGACGTCATCGCCGTCGACTACCGCCTGGCGCCCGAGCACCCCTTCCCTGCCGCCTTCGAGGATGGCTGGGCCGTGCTGCAGGCCGTGGCGCAGCAAACCCCGAACCTCATCATCGGTGGGGACAGCGCGGGCGGCAACCTTGCTGCGGCCCTCTGCCTCAAGGCGCGCGATGACGGCGGGCTGAAGCTCAAGGGGCAGGTGCTCATCTATCCGGGGCTGGGTGGCGACATGACGCGCGGCTCCTATGTGACGCAGGCCGAAGCGCCCGGGCTTTCAACGCGTGACGTGATCTATTACCGCGACACGTACAATGGCCGGGGCAGCAAATATGCCGAGCCACTGCGGGAAACGGATTTCAGAGGCCTTCCGCCCGCTTTCCTGGTGGCTGCCGCACTCGACCCGCTGCATGACGACTGCTTTGATTACGCGGCCCGCCTGACGGCGCACGGCGTTGCAGCCTTTGTCCGCGATGAGCCGCTGCTTGTCCATGCCTTCATCCGCGCCCGGAACACAAGTGTTCCAGCGCGCCAGAGTTTCAACGCCATCACCGCCGCCTGCGCTTCGCTTGCGCATCACGGCAGCCTGCCTGTTTGATTATTGCCAGAGGACGCGCATGACCATCACCACGATCACCGAGTTTCCGCGCAAGGTGAAGGAGATTGAAAATCTCTGGATTCCCCTGTCCGACGGCACCAAGCTGGCGGCGCGCCTGTGGCTTCCGGAAGATGCCGAGGAGAACCCGGTTCCCGCCCTTCTCGAATATCTGCCCTACCGCAAGCGGGATGGCACCTATGTGCGCGATGCGCTGACGCATCCTTACTTCGCGGGCCATGGCTATGCCGCCATCCGTGTCGACATGCGCGGGAATGGTGATTCCGAAGGCCTCATGCTCGATGAATACGCCAAGCAGGAACAGGATGACGCACTCGAGGTCATCGACTGGCTGTCAAAGCAACCCTGGTGCTCCGGCCAGGTTGGCATGTTCGGCATTTCGTGGGGTGGTTTCAACGCGCTGCAGGTGGCCGCACGAAAGCCACCGGCGCTGAAGGCCATCATCACCATCTGCTCAACCGATGACCGCTACGAGGATGATGTTCACTACAAGGGCGGCACCGTCATCAACGAAATGCTGGGCTGGGCGGCCACGATGCTGGCTTACTCATCACGCCCGCCAGACCCGCTGATCGTGGGCGAGCGCTGGCGCGACATGTGGATGGAGCGGCTGCAGAACGAGCCCTTCCTCGTCATCCCCTGGCTGCAGCATCCACACCGCGACGCCTATTGGAAGCACGGCTCAGTCTGCGAGGACTTTGCCGCCATAGACGCACCCACCCTCGTGGTGGGAGGCTGGAACGATGCCTATTCCAACGCCGTGCCGCGGCTGATGCGGGGGCTTCGCACCACGCGCAAAGCCATCATCGGCCCCTGGGCACATAAGTATCCGCATTTCGCCGTGCCGGAGCCGCGCATCGGCTTCCTGCAGGAGGCGCTGCGCTGGTGGGACCAGTGGCTGAAGACGGAATCGACAGGCGCGGCGCGCGACCCGGACTACCGCTACTATGTGATGGAGCCGTGGAAGCCCGGCAGCTTTCCCGACAAGATCGAAGGCCGCTGGCTTGCCGACAGTTTCTGGGGCTTCGGCCATGTTGAAACAAAGAAGTGGTGGCTGAACAACAACGGCATCGGCCCCACATCCGGCGCTGAAACGCCGATCTCCGTTTCCTCCAGCCAGACGACCGGCGCTGACGGTGGCGAATACTGCATCATCTGGCTTGGGCCGGAGTTTCCCGGCGACCAGGCCATGGATGACGCGCAGTCGATCTGCTTCGACACGCCGGAGCTCATCACCGATATCGACATCGTCGGCCAGCCCGCCCTCGATCTTGAATTCTCGGTGGACAAGCCGGTGGCCCACATTGCCGTGCGCCTCAATGACGTGTGGCCGACGGGCGAGGTCTCGCGCATCACCTACCACCTGCAGAACCTCTGCATGCGCGACAGCCGCGAGAACCCCATGCCGCTGGAGCCCGGCAAGCACTACCGCATGAAGATCAAGCTCGACGACATTGCCATGCGCATCCCCAAGGGCCACAAGCTGCGCGTTGCGATGTCGACCTCCTATTTCCCGATGATGTGGCCCGCGCCAGAGCCCGTCACACTCACCGTCTATGCCGGCAAGTCGCAGCTTCACCTGCCGATCCGCAAGCAAGTGGCGAATGAAACCCCGGTGACGTGGAGCGAGGCTGAATCAGCCCTGCCCGCCGATCAGATCGAACGCAAGGCGCCGTGGAACAAGCGTGAGTCCGGCCTTGACCCTGAAACAGGCGAACTGCGCATCGAGATCGTGGATGATTTCGGCGAGTATGAGCTGGCACCCCATGGCTTGATCGTGGGCGGCGCGGGCCGCGAAAGCTATTCGATAATGCCCGATGATCCGCTCTCGGCGAAGATGGAAACCCACTGGACGGAAGAACGCCGCCGCGGCGATTGGCACATCCGCACCGAGACCTATGGCAGGCTGACCGCCACCAAGATGCACTGGATCGTCTGGGGCAAGATCGAGGCCTATGAAGGTGAGGCGAAGGTGTTCGAGAAGGAATTCAACGAGCAAATCCCCCGCCTGCTGCAATAGGCAGGGCGGGGCGTGCGGGCAATTCCGGAAGCCGTTTCTACCGGAGCTTATCAAATCCGGTGAGGCTTCCTTTACGCCACCTGCCAGAACCCAAGTATTGTACAGGAATTTAATTGGAATTCACCCAAGCGGAGTGTTACCTGCGCTCGTTCCACGCCGCCCTCCGCGGCGGGAACGGCGAACAAGAACTCTGGGAGACCACGAATGAATTTCAAGGCTCTGACCCGCATGGCGATCGTTTCTGCCGGCATCGTGCTGGCGGCGGCGGCAGGACAGGCGGCTGAAACGGCGAACCAGCATGTGCCGCTCGCCAAGACCGTCGGCAAGCCGCAGAATCAGGCGCCGGTGCCTTCGCTCGGCGTGATCAATGCCAAGAGCGCGACGCTGGCCGATGGCAAGCTGGTGCTCGACGGCATTGCCGGCAATGTCATCGTCTTCGCTGACCGCCCGGTGCGCGCCGCTGGCCACGAAGACATGGACCTCTTCATCGCCCGCTGGGGCGATGGCAAGGACAGCTTCGCCAAGGATCCGCCGAACGCCACGATCTCGGTTCTGGGCGGCGCGAAGGATGGCGTGACAGACGCTGTCGTCACCATTTCCAACCCGAAGCTCGAAGGCGACAAGCTGACCTTTGATGCCAAGGTTCTGGAAGGCGACCTCAAGGGCCTCAAGGGCCCGGCCGCCCTGTTCATCGACTGGTGGGCCGTGACGCCTGGCGGTTACGTGGTGCATGGCCACCACGGCTGGTACGGCTATCCCGTGGCGCCGGTCTATCCGCCCTATTATCCGCCGCCGCCCCCGCCGCCCCCGCAGCCGGTGTGCGGCTACTATCCCTATCCGCCCTGCTACTGAGCAAAGGGCTGACTGAAAGACAAAAGCCGGTTCGAAAGAACCGGCTTTTTGCTTTGGTGAAACGGCCTGCCCTCAGACGAGTTGCTGCACCAGGCGGCCCATGAAGCCCTCGCATTTCCGGAGTTCCGCAATGTCGATGTACTCATCCGGCTTGTGCGCCTGCTCGATGGAGCCGGGGCCGCAGATCACCGCCGGAATGCCGGCCTGCTGGAACAGGCCCGCCTCGGTGCAATAGCTCACCGCATGGGTGGCGTTGGCATTGGCGAGGTGCAGCGCCAGATGCTCGGCTTCCGAGCCCTGCTCCGGTGCCAGGCCGGGCACGCGGTTGACCATTTCGGTGGCAATGCCGCTATCGGGCGCCACCGCCTTCATCGCGGGTTCGAGGCTGCGGGCGAAGGCGGCGATCCGGTTTGGCACCATGTCCTGGTCCGCCGTGGGCAGAAGGCGCGTTTCCCACTGGAAGGCGCAGCGGCGGGGAATGATGTTCTTGGCAGTGCCGCCCTCAATCACACCGACATGGACCGTGGAATAAGGCGGATCGAAGCGCTGGGTCGGATCGCCAGCCGACATCAGTTCAGCGCGGATGCGGTTGATCTCGCAAAGCATCTCGCCCGCCACCATGATGGCGTTGACGCCATGGTGCGTGAGGCTTGAATGCGCCTCATGGCCTGTCACTTCGGTCGAAAAAGTGACGGCGCTCTTGTGCGCATTGACGACCTTCATTGAGGTCGGCTCACCCACGATCACGGCGCGCGGCTTCGGCAGATTGTCACGCATGTGCGCGATCAGCGGGCGAACGCCCTTGCAACCCACCTCTTCATCGCAGGACAGCGCAAGATGAATGGGAGACCTCAGCCCCGCTTTCAGAAAGTTGGGCACCTCCGCCAGGCACACGGCGAGAAAGCCCTTCATGTCACACGTGCCGCGGCCGAACAGCCGGTCCTCCCGATGCGTCAGTTCAAAGGGATTGCTCGTCCAGGGCTGGCCATCGACCGGCACCACATCGGTATGGCCCGACAAGACGATGCCACCGGCGATGTCAGGCCCGATGGTGGCAAACAGGTTGGTCTTCCGGTTCGCCTCATAGTCCACGCGGACATGCGGAACGCCCCAGCCATCGAGATAGTCCTCGACGAATGCGATGAGCGGGATGTTGCCATCCCGGCTTGTCGTGTCAAAGGCGATGAGGCGCGCCAGCATCTCCTCGGTGGAATAGGTCTTGCCGGTCATGGCCCCTCAGTTGATGGCGTGTTTCTCGTGCGGGCTGTCGAGGGAGAAGGCGGGAATCTCGACATTGATGAATTCGCCCGATGAAAGCTGCATCTGATAGGCGCCCACCATGAAGCCCGAGGATGTCTTGAGCGGGCAGCCGGAGGTGTAGCTGTAGCTGTCGCCAGGCTTCAGGCTGGGCTGCTCGCCCACCACCCCGGCGCCGCGCACCTCCTGCACATGGCCCAGGGCGTCGGTGATTTTCCAGTAGCGGGTGCGGAGCGTTACCGTCTCCCGCCCATGATTTTCGATGGTGATGGTATAGGCCCACACATAATGCCCCTCCTCCGGCCTGGACTGGCCGTCGAGATATTGCGGGCGGACGATGACCTTCACACCACTCGTAATGCGCTCATACATGGAGGCAGTTTAGCGCACTGGCGGCAGTTTTCCACAAGGCACTTGCCAAGCCCGCGGGATTTCCGCCATGTGGACCCATGACCACAGACCGCCACGGCATCCTGCCCGCCCGCACCATCGCCTCCTATTGCGAACAGGGGCTGATCCGCCTCGCCCGCCCGGCGGACGCCGACCAGATCCAGCCAGCCAGCCTTGACTTGCGGCTGGGCGCCTGGGCCTACCGGGTGCGCGCCTCCTTTCTGCCCGGGAAGCGGGCAACGGTCGCCGAGCGGGTACAGGAACTGGCGCTTCACAAGATGCCGCTGGCGGATGGCGCGGTGCTGGAAACAGGCTGTGTCTATATCGTGCCGCTGCAGGAGCACCTCGCCCTGCCGAAAGGCATCGCCGCGGCGGCCAACCCCAAGAGTTCAACCGGGCGGCTCGATATCTTCACCCGCGTCATCACCGATTACGCGCAGGAATTCGACAAGGTGCCGGAGGGCTATGAGGGCCCGCTCTATG
>CAYMQH010000130.1:0-6468 GCA_964392525.1 uncultured Aestuariivirga sp. | reverse complement strand
CGCTGGTCAAGATGCACACGCTGGGTTCCACCTTCATGCCGCCGGGCTTCCACGCGGGCGGCCTGCGTTATCACGGCATGGCACCGATGGTATCGCACCTGAAGGAACTGGGCCTGATCGAGGCCGAGGCCTATACGCAGAACGCCTGCTTCGAGGCAGGCGTGCTGTTCGCCCGCACTGAAGGCATCCTGCCTGCACCGGAAGCCAACCACGCGGTGCGCGGCGCCATCAACGCCGCCATCAAGGCCAAGGAAGACGGCACCTCGCCCGTCATCCTCTTTGGCCTCTGCGGCCATGGCCACTTCGACATGCAGGCCTATATGGATTACCAGTCCGGCAAGCTCGAAGACCGCATGTACGACCAGTCGGCGCTCGACAATTCGCTGGCTGAACTGCCGAAGATCGCGGCGGAGTGAGCGATTACACCTGTGAGCCTGTGGAGATCGCGCGGCTGAAACCGACCGAGATGGTCGATGCCGCGCATGTCCGCGCGCTGGCCGAAGACATGCGGCGGGACGGTGTGCAGCGCCGCCCCGTCCTCGTCGAGCGCCACTCCTTCGCCATCCTTGACGGCCACCATCGTTACCACGCGGCGAAGGCGCTGGGCCTCGCCCTCATCAATGCCGTGGTCATCGACTATGATGACGCCCGCCTGACGCTCGCCTCATGGACAGACCGCCGCTTCACCCGCGCGGACGTCTGCGCTGCGGCGGAAAGCGGAGACCTGCTGCCCGCGAAATCAACCCGGCACATCCTGAACCCTCCGCTTCCCGACATGCCGCACAGGCTTTCCGAACTGGCAGGCCGATAGGAGACGTGCTTAGGGACCGGGCCGCACCTTCACAGGCGCAAACCCGCAGCTATTCCTTCAGCTTGAGCGCGATGAAGCGCATTTCACCTTGTTTGCCGCCCTTGGCGACCAGCAGCAGCAGCGAGGTCTTGTTGGCCTTCTTTGCCTCCTCGATGCGGGCCGAGATGTCGGCTGCGCCCTGAACCTCCTGCTCGCCCGCCTCGGTTATGACATCGCCCGGTTCCAGCCGCTTGTCGGCCGCCGGGCCTTCCTTGGCCACTTCGGTGATGACCGCGCCCTTCAAATCCTTGTCGATGGAATATTTGGTCCGCAACTCATCCGTCATGGAAGAGACCGTCATGCCAAGCACCGTCACGACAGCGGGAGCAGTCGGGCTCTTCTGTGCACCCTGGCCTGAATCAGCCAGCTTCTCGCCATCCTCAAGGCGGCCCACTTCAGCGGTGAGCGACAACTCCTCACCCTTGCGCAGAACCTTCACTGGCACCTTCTCGCCGATTGCGGTCTCCGCCACGATTCGCGGCAGGTCACGCATCGAGGCAATGGCGCGGCCATTGAACTCCACGATCACGTCCCCCGGCTTGATGCCCGCTGCCTCGGCAGGACCGGTTGGCGTCACATCGGCCACCAGCGCGCCACGCGGCGCGTCGAGGTTCAGCGACTCGGCGATGTCGTCGGTTACAGACTGAATCTTGACACCAAGCCAGCCGCGCCGCGTCTCGCCATACTGGATCAACTGGCTGATCACGTTCTTCACCGTATTGGCGGGCACCGAGAAGCCGATACCGACCGATCCGCCTGAGGGCGAGAAGATGGCGGTGTTGATGCCCATCACCTCGCCCTTCAGGTTGAACAGCGGACCGCCGGAATTGCCCTTGTTGATCGCCGCATCGGTCTGGATGAAATCGTCATAGGGGCCGGCATTGATGTCGCGGTTGCGGGCCGACACGATGCCCAGCGACACCGAGCCCCCAAGGCCGAACGGGTTGCCGATGGCCAGCACCCATTCGCCCACGCGCAGCGTGTCGCTGTCGCCGAAGGCAACCGTCGGCAGCGGCTTCTCGGGCTTCACCCGGATGACGGCCACGTCGGTCTTCGGATCGCGGCCCACCAGTTCCGCCTTCAGGATGGTGTCATCGTTGAAATGCACCTCGATCAACTCAGCGCCTTCCACCACATGATTGTTGGTAACGATGATGCCGGAGGGATCGATCACGAAGCCAGACCCCATGGAGGTCATCTTCTGCTGCTGTTGCGGCGAGGGGCCGCCATCGGGTGCGCGCTTCAGGAACTCGTCGAAGAAATCCTTGAACGGGTTGGCCTCGTCGCCGGAGCCGTCGTTGCCCTGCGGTTCGCCCTGATCGAGACCCGGCGCTGTGTCCGGGGACGATTCACCGCCCGCCTCGATGGTGATCTCAACCACCGCCGGAAGCAGACGGTCCGCAAGGTCGGCGATGGAGGGGAGTTCCGCGATCACAATCTGGCCAGCGGGCGATGTGCTGCTGTCCGTGGAGGACTGCGCCATCGCAGCCCCATGGCTCAGAACGCTGAGGCCAGCGGCCAATGCCACGACCCCTACACCGATCATCCTATTGTTCATCTTCACCCCTCCCCTTGGGACCCTCAAAAGACCACGGCCCGCACCAGCCAGACCACGGCCACACCGAACGCCATGGCCACGAGGCCGCCGATGCGCAACTGATCATCGGTCAGCCCCTGCATGGCGCTCATCATGGCCCGTAGCCTCGCCGGAACCAAGGCATAAAGAAGGCCCTCGATCACGAAAACGAGACCGAGGGCCATCAATAGTTCAGGAATCATTGTGCGGGGGGAACGACTGCCGCCGGCACGGGTGCCTCCGGCTTAGACCCGCCGAAGTATTTGAAGAACTCCGAATCCGGGTTCAGCACCATGGTTGTTCCCTGCGTGCCGAGGCTTTTCGCGTAAGCCTGCATGGAACGGTAGAAGCTGAAGAACTCGGGGTCCTGCTGGAAGGCTTCAGCGAACACGCGGTTACGCTCGGCATCACCCTGACCGCGGATGATCTCCGCCTCTTTCCGGGCCAAAGCCAGCTTTTCCGTCGTGGTACGGTCGGTTTCGGCCTTCATGCGGGTCTTGGTCGCCTCACCCTGTGAGCGGATGTCCTGCGCCAAGGCCTTGCGCTCTGATTCCATGCGCCGGTAGGTCTGCTCCAGAACGTTCTCCGAAAGATCGGTACGGCGCACACGCACGTCCACGATCTCGATGCCGAGCGTGTCGGCCTCCTCGCGCAATTGATCGCGGATTTCACGCATCATCACCGCACGGTCCGAGGACAGCGCCGCGTCGAAGGAGCGGCGGCCATAGGTCTGGCGAAGCGCCGCATCGAGGCGGGCTGCCACGCGGGTCTCGGCCTGCAGCAGGTCAGCGCCGAGCGTTTCGCGGAACAGGCGAGGGTCCTTGATGCGGGCCAGCGTGATGGCATCGACGATGTACACCTGCGAGGCCACATCCTGCACGGGGCGGTCGTTGTTTTCCCAGATCAGGATACGGTCGTCGATCAGCGTCACCGTATCGGCGAAGGGAAGCTTGAAATAGAGGCCGGGCTTCTCGACGACGCGGTTGATGTCACCGAACCGCAGCACCAGCGCGTTGTGCTTCTCGTCCACCACGAAATAGGACAGGTAGAGGAGAACCGCGGCAGCCGCGGCCACCACACCCAGAATGGGCTTGATCATGCTTGTCATGTGAAGGTTCCCCGCGATCAGTTCGGCTGGTTGGTCTGGCGACGCTGCAATTCCGGCAACGGCAGATAGGGAACAACACCCTGCCCGCCCGCGCCCTGCTCAACGATCACCTTGTTGGTCTGGCCCAGCACCTGTTCCATGGTTTCAAGGAAGAGCCGCTCGCGCGTCACGTCCTTGGCGTTCTTGTACTGGTCATACACTGAGAGGAAGCGCGCTGCTTCACCTTCCGCCTGCGCAACCGTGCTGGCCTTGTAGGCACTGGCATCTTCGATCAATTTCGCGGCCTCACCGTCTGCCAGGCGAAGCTGCTGGTTGCGGTACTGTTCGGCTTCGTTGATCAACTGCTGCTGGTTCTGCCCGGCGCGCACCACTTCGGCGAAGGCATCGGCCACTTCGCGCGGCGGCTGCACGTCGCCGAGGTTGACGGAGGTGATCATCACACCAGCCTTGTAGTCCTCCAGAAGCTTCTGGGTGATTTCCATGACCTGCGCCTCAACCGTGTTCTTGCCGGTGGTGAGGATGGCCTGGGCGCGCGTCTGGCCCACCACCTCGCGCATGGCGCTCTGTGACACGGCGCGGATCACCCGCTCCTGGTCAGCAACGTCGAAGAGGAACTCCCGCGGATCGCTGATGCGCCAGAACACCGAGAAGGGAACATTGATGATGTTCTTGTCCGAGGTGAGCATCTGCCCTTCCGAGCCATCCGAACCAATGTTGATCTGACGGACGGCGCCGACGCGCGGCTTGTCCATCGTCTCCATCGGCCACAGCGCGAAGTGAAGGCCCGGCTCGGCGATACGATTGAAGGTGCCAAAGCGCAACACCACGCCGCGCTCGTCCGGTTGCACCTGATAAATGGAATTATAGCCGATCAGCAGGGCGACCAGCACCACCGGAATAAGCCAGCCGAAGCGCGAGCCCTGCGGCATCACCTGCTTCAGCTTGTCCTGGCTCTTGCGGATCAACTCATCGAGGTCCGGCGGGTTCGGGCCACGGCCACCGGGATTCGGCCGGCGCGGTCCGCCGCCGCCACCCTGCCCCCACGGCCCTTGCCCCCAGGGGCCCTGATTTCCGCCACCGCCTTCAGAATTCCACGGCATTCATGCACCCTTGTTGATTGGTGTGGTGATACGCAATTTCCCGTGGATATAGGTAGGCCGCGCGGGAATGTCCATGCCGCCGGCCTGGCTTACAATTTTGTCATTTTCGCAGGCGGTCCAGAATTCGCAGGGTGAAACCGGCGCTGTCCCTCTCCCCCTTTGGGTAAACCTCGCGCGAGACTTCCCGCCATTCCGCCGGATCAACGGCCGGGAAAAACGTGTCGCCCTCGACCGCGAGATCGACCTCGGTGAGGTAAAGCCGGTCCACCATGGGCCAGAACAAGCTGTAGATCTCACCGCCGCCGATCACCGCCACCTCGGGCGCATCAGGCACCATCAGCAGCGCGGCTTCGGGGCTTGCCGCTACACCGGCACCCTCCGCCACATAGCCCTTCTGCTTGGTTATGATGATATTGTGCCGCCCGGGCAGCGGCTTGCGCGGCAGGCTCTCCCAGGTCTTGCGCCCCATCACCACGGGCTTGCCCATGGTAATCTCCTTGAAGCGCTTCAGATCGGAGGAGATGTGCCATGGCAGGCCACCCTCCCGCCCGATCACGCCATTTTGCGCCACCGCGACCACGAATGAAATCATGTTGCCAGCCTTTCGAGCGCCGCGCCGGACAGCCGGCACAGGCAATTGCCATCCTCGATCTCCGCCCCGGCAGCAGAATAGATCCGGCGAGCGTTTTCGTTCCATGCCATCATCAGCCAGGTGACGGAGGGTAGCCCCCGCGACACCGCGAGGCGGGCGACAGCCTTGAGCAACGCCGTGCCAACGCCCCGCCCGCGAAATGACGGCAGGACCGAAAGGTCTTCGAGGTAGAGCGTTTCCCGGCCCCGGAAGGTCGAATAGCTCCGCTGCCAGATCGCACAGCCTGCGGCCTCACCGTTCCAATATCCGATGATCGCGCCATTGATGGCATGAGGGTTCGAAAGGAATCCCTCATAGTCTTCCGGCAGGGCCAGGAAATCCTGCGCATGGCCATGGTTATGGGCCAGCTCGCGCACCATGGCATGGAGCACCGCGCCGTCTCCCGCCCGCGCCTCGCGAATCGAAACGCTCACCGTGCCAGTTCCTCAAGCTCCGGGCCGGAGACGCGATACACCGTCCATTCATCCATCGGCTTCGCGCCCAGCGACTCGTACACGGCGATCGAAGGTTCGTTCCAGTCCAGCACCCACCATTGCAGGCGCGGCAGGCCTTCTGCCACGCAACGTTTTGCAAGGTTCTTGAGAAGCGCCTTGCCGATGCCCCTGCCACGATGGTCCGGCTCGACGAAGAGGTCTTCGAGGTAGATGCCGGCTTTTCCGGCAAAGGTCGAGAAATTGTAGAACCACAGCGCGAAACCGGCCGGATGGCCATTCCACAGGGCAATATCGCAGCGGCAGCGCGGGGCCGGGCCGAACAGCGCGGCCCGCATATCGGCCTCGGTGGCCTCCACCTCATGCAACAGCTTCTCATACTCCGCCAGCTTGCGGATGAAGCCGAGGACCAGCGCCTCTTCGCCCGGGCGCGCCTCGCGGATCTCGAGGCTCATGCCTGCCCTCCGATCTGCGAGAAGATCAGCAACGCATAGAAACCGTTCCACGCGCCATGCAGGATGATCGGCACCCACAGGCTGCCGAAGCGATACATCATCCAGCCGAAGGCCAGGCCCATCATGAAGATCAGGGAAATCGACAACCAAGGCTCCGTCACATGCAGCATCGACCAGATGAGCGCCGTGAGAAGCGTTGCACCTAGGACGCCGAGCCGGGTTCTGGACAAGCCGCCGAACAGCTGCCCGCGGAAGATCACTTCCTCCGCCAGCGGTGCGCCAATGGCGACCGAGGG
>CAYMQH010000129.1:0-6511 GCA_964392525.1 uncultured Aestuariivirga sp. | reverse complement strand
CCGCTTCGATTTCATCAAGCACGCCTTGTGCCAGCTTGCGGCTGCGGTTGTTGGTGCGGATCGAAAGTGTCACGAAATGCTCGTGCGCCTTATGGTCCGCCGTGCTCCAGTCGCGCGTCTCGCTCGCCTCGAAGGTCACCGCGGAAGGCACTGCCCCGCGCGGCAGTTCCTCGTAGACATGCGCACCACCCAGCAGCAGCCTGAGCGGCGCATGCGACAGCAGGGCCGCCCGCATCGCCTCCTGCAGTTGATAGGCGCCGCTCACAGCCGCACCGAGCGGTAAGGCGCAAGCAGCGCATCGACCATCACCGGCGGGGCCGGGGGCGCGTCGGTGCCGCGGTTTTCATACCAATGCGCCACCAGTTGCAGCATGGCGAGGCGCAGCGGCTCCGGCACGCTGTGAGGCGCGGCCCCAAACCCCGCTTCGATGGTGAGGGCAATGCCATTCATGGCGCGCCCGGGCGGCTGCCAGATGCGGGAGCCGCGCAGCATTACCCGCGCCGGCCGCCCCGCTGCATCGAGCACGTAATGCGCAGGCTCGATCACGGCCTTCTGGTCATCCTCGCCGAATACCGCAAGCTCTTCGACATCCAGCACCGGCGACACGGGAAGTTCGATGATCCCGTCCTGCGGCCAGTCATCGCGGAACAGCATCCAGACTTGCCGGATGAAGCACAGCCCGGTGCGCGCTTCGGCCAGCCGCCGCGCAGCGGCAATCAGCCCGCCGATCAGCGGGTCTTCATCGGCATGTGTGATCCGCAGATGTGCCCTGGCCTCGGCAAGCGTCACCGGCTCCGCTTGCGGCGGCGTCACAAGTATCGTTGGCATGGTGAAACATCCCTTGGGGGAGGAAGAGGAAAGGGGGCGGCAGATTGCCCCGCCCCCGGGCCGTCACGTCAGGCCGAACTTCATCAGCTTGATGGCCTCGAAATTCTGTACCCCACCGCCCACGCGCTTCGTGGTGTAGAACAGCACATAGGGCTTGGCGGAGTAAGGATCGCGCAGCACCCTCACGCCGATGCGGTCCACGATCAGGTAGCCGGCGTTGAAGTCACCGAAGGCAAGCGCGAAGCTGTCGGTGGCGATATCCGGCATGGCCTCGCTTTCGGCGATGGGAAAGCCCATCAGGGTCGCGCGGCCATCGGGGCGAAGCGCTGGCTGCCAGAGGTAATTGCCATCGGCATCCTTGAACTTGCGGATCGCGCCCTGCGTCCTGCGGTTCATCACCCAGCTGGCATTCTGCCGGTAGCCGCTGCGGATTGCATAGGCGAGATCAACAAGCCGGTCGGATGGGTTGCCCGCCGCAAAGCCACCCGCTACACCCGTGGCGAGATAGCCCAGGCTGCCCCAGTTCCACGCTGCATCGGCCACCTTGGCATAGTCGAGGAAGCCCCTGGGGCGATTGACGCCATTCCCCGTCACGAAGGCGGTGCCTTCCTGCTCGGCAAAAGCCATCTGCACCTCTTCGGCAATCCACTGGTCGATGTTCACCGCCGCATCATCAAGCAGCGCCTGCGTCGCCGAGGGCATGGCGTAAAGTTCCATGGTCGGGAACTGCAGCTCCGCCAGGGTGGCCGAGGCCGTCTCGGGCCGCGCCGCCGTCTCGCCCACCCAGCCAGAGGCGAAGCCAGTGGTGGAGAACGGCTTCTTGTAAACCGCAGCCGAAACCTGGCGCACGCCCGCAATGCCACGGATCGGGGAGGCAATCGTCAACCTGCGGCCGATCTCGCTCTCCGTCTCGGCGGGCACGAGGAAGCCGCCGTCGGTGTTCGACGCAATGGACAGCGCCTTGGCCTCCAGTGCCGAAAGCCCCTGCGCCTCGCCCTTGCGTACATAGGCGTCGAAGGCCTGTTTGTGTTCGCGCATGTTGGGCGTTGGGTCATCATCGCCCGAAAGCTTCGGGCGGCGGGCCTTCAGCGTCAGCTCATCAAGGCGCGACTTCGCCTCGTCCACCGCGCGATTGATGCGATCGACTTTCTCAACTGTCACTGCATCTGCTGACATGCGCGCTTCAATCTGCGAAAGGCGCTCATCATTTGCATCCTTGAAGGCTTCAAATGCCTGCATGAAATCGCCAAGGGCGACTTTCGTCTCCAGTCCACTCTCCATAACTTACCTTTCCTGTGGTTGAATGATCTTCGCGCCCTCGCGCAGCATGCGGGCCAGGCTGGGAAACGCCTTCTCGGCCTCTTCCCACGCCCGGCGCCTCACGCCTGAAACTCTGGCGCCATCGAGCATCGGGAATGTCACCAGCGAAATCTCCCAGAGGTCGATCTCGGCCAGAAGCCGCGCTCCGGTTGCCTTGTCGCGCCTGGCGCGCACCGTCTTGAAGCCGATCGAAAGTCCGTCGAGCCCCTTGGTGTCGAGCAGCGAGAGGAGCTCGCGGCCCCGCTGCACATTGCAGTCGAGGCGGCCCGTCACGTGCAGGCCCTTGTCCGTCTCGCGCATGTCGAGCCATGTGCCCACGGGCTCTGCCGCATCATGCTGGAACAGCATGCGCACATCCTGCGGGGCACGCCGCTTCAGCGAAGTCGCAAAGGCACCGGCCATCACGATGTCACCGGACTGGTCTTTTCTGCCGAACAGGCTGGCATAGCCCACGAACACGCCCGAGCCGGAGCAGGCGCACAGCGGCTGCCCCAGCCGGCTTTTCTCCCGGCGGGTTTGCATTTGATGTGTCTCCGATGAAAATTCAGCGCCCGAAAGCGGATGGCCGGGTCACGCCCGGCCATGAAGTCGATCTATGGCTCTTCACGCCCGGCCTCCGAGCCGGGCATCCCTTTCGGCCCATATCCAACAGCCGCGCGTTTCTCGTCATCACTGAGAAAGCTGGCGCGCTGCAGCCTCGCCCAGAGCGCTTCACGGTCGGAGGCAAGCGCCTCCACCTGGTCAAGGTCATGCGCCAGCCGCAAAGTCCCTTCGCACAAGAAGCCCGTCATCGCCTCCGCCATGCGGCTGGCCAGCGGCAGAACCGTCTGGCGCCAGAAGCTGCGGTTGGCCTCCATGTAATTGGCAAATGTGTTGTCACCCGGAATGCCCAGCAGCATGGGCGGGACGCCGAAGGCGAGCGCAATCTCGCGCGCTGCGCCATTCTTGGCCTCGATGAATTCCATGTCCTTGGGGCTGTAGCCCATTTCCTTCCAATCGAGGCCACCTTCCAGCACCATCGGGCGGCCCGCATTGGCAGCGCCCTGATAGCTTGCCTCCAGTTCCTGCTTCAGCCGCTCGAACTGCTCAGCCGTCAAATGTCCGTCGCCCGCCGCATAAACCAGCGCGCCGGAAGGCCTTGCACTGTTGTCCAGCATCGCCTTGTTCCAGGCAGACGCCGCGTTGTGGACGTCAATCGCCCGCTGTGCCGCTTCAAGGGGTGAAAGCCCGTAATGATCATTCAGCGGGTTGAACAGCTTCAGGTGCAGCACCGCCTCGCGCGGAAGCCGCACAGATTGTCCGTTGACGGAGTATTCAAAGGCCTCCGCCCAGCCGTTCACCGAGGCCACTGCCTTCACCCGGTCGGGCCGGAGCGCATGAAGCTCACGCGGGGCGCCATCAAGCACCACTTTTTCCAAATAGGCGTTCCCGGCCACCAGCAGAAAGCCATAGAGCTGTTCAGAAAATTCCCGCCCCGGCTGTCCGGCATTAGGCTTTTGCAGCAGCGTGAGCAGCGGATGGGCCGTGATCTCCCGGCTCCCTTGATACAGCAGCCACGGCAGCGAGGCAGCGGCCTCCGCGATCATCCGCACCGCGCGGTAGCCGATGGCGTTGGCCGCGAAGCCTTCCTTCGCCAGGGCCGCATAATTGCGCGGCGTCCACTGCGGCCGCCCGGCCGTGTGCAGCGCGATCAGAGGTGCGGTGGCCGAACGCTTGGTTTCAGCCACGAACATCCGCTTCAGAACATCAAGCATGGGTTTCCTTCCCTCAGATCGTCCGCACCCGGGGCTCGCTCCGCCGCCGCAGCATCAACTCGCTCACCGCCCACACCAGCGCGTCGAGCCGGTCCGGGCTTTTCATGCCGTCACGAAGGCCGGCGCACATTTCATCCTCAAGCTCCGGGAACACGCCTGCGTGCCGCACCCGGCCCTGCTCATAAAGGGCCGCCACCGGCTCGGCGCGCGCGGCCTTCCCGCGTGTGGCATGAACAGCGCGGAAGGAGAGCGTGGCATCCACCTCGCGCAGCACCTGTTCCACCATCGCGCCGCCCTGGTTCACCTCCGCCACCACGCGGCAGGCGCCGCGCGCATGGTAGAGCGCCACCACGCGCGAGGCCCATTCGAGCGGCTTTGCGCCCTGCACGGAGTGGTCCTCCAGCACATACGCCTTTCCATCAACGCCAAGGCCCGCACAGATGATGCCGCAGGCATTGGCCTGCTTGCCAAATCCCGCAGGCGGGTCGACCGCGATCACGATGCGCGTCAGTTCCGGGGTGTCCCTCACCCGTCCGGCTTCAATCAGCGCCCGTCGGAACAGGGCATCTGGATCATCCTCGATCATCTCGCCATCGAGTTCCTGCCGGCCGAGCCTGGTGCCGCCATAGCGTGCCATCACGTCAGCGAGGAAGCTCCGCGCCAGATGGACCTGGTTGTCGCGCGTTGCCGTGCGCCCCACGATGGTGGCGTCATCTGCCAGCAGCTTCTTCAACAGCGCAATGGGCCGTGGCGTCGTGGTGATCACTGCGCGCGGCAGGCTGCCGAGCCGCAGCGCGAAGGACAGCATGTCCCATGCCTCCTCCACCCGCCGCCACTTGGCGAGTTCATCACACCACGCCGCATCAAATTGCGGGCCTCTGAGGCTTTCCGGTTCATCGGCCGAGAACACCTGGGCAATCACGCCGTTGGGCCATGTCAGCAGCCGCTTCGAAGGTTGGTATCTGGGCCGCTCATCCTCCATGTGGATGGCCAGAAGGCCGGACTTTCCCTCGATCATCACGGCCCGCGCCTGGTCAAGCGTCGGTCCGATCAGCGCAATGCGTTCGGCTTGCGGGTGTCCGCCGGTCCATGCGCCCAGCGCCTGCGCCTTCACCCATTCGGCCCCGGCGCGGGTTTTACCCGCACCGCGCCCGCCGAGGATCAGCCAGTTCCGCCAGAAAATGGCGGCCTCATCGTCCGGAATCTGCTTGGCAAGCCTGCCCCACATGCGCCAGTCGCGGTTCATCTCGCGGATCTCGCGCGGCGTCATCACCGCCGGCAGCCGGGGAAGATCGCTCCGCAAGGAGCTCCCGGTGCAGCCCCGCAAGTTTTTCCGCAAGCGCATCACGCTCGGCGTCAGTGAAGGCCCCGGCGGATTTTCGCCTGGCGGTGCGGCGGGTGCGTTCCTTGCGTTCAAGCTCAAGCACCTTCTCCAGCGTGCGCACCAGTGTGTTCATGGCGCGGATATCGCGCTCGCTTGTGGCGGCGCTTGCCTCCGCCGACAGCGTGCCGATCTGCGCCTCGAATTCCGAAAGCCTCTGTTGCAGAAGCGCCTTGAAGCGGGCCAGCGTTTCGCGCGTGCCGGGCGCCTTCGGCCGGGGCTTCCCGCGCAGCCGCCAGCCTTCCAGCCTCGCCTTCACCGTCAGCGCCTGCGCCGTTATCCTGGCATCCTTGGCGATGGCGGACACCGCCTCACCGCCCGTCTCGTACCGCTCGCGCACCCGCGCCCAAAAGGCTGCGGGCGCCGGTTCATCACCGCCGCCGCTCATTTCGTCACCCAATTGTGGAGTATGCCTTTTCCTACGCGAACGAGCGCGCGCTGTCAAGGACTATTTTCCTTTAACAGGATTTTTCTTTTCCCCTTGCGGTGTCAGGCCGCGCGGCTATTCCTCACCTCATGGATATCCGCCAGCTGCAATATCTGGCCGCACTGGCGCGGGAGAAGCACTTCACCCGCGCGGCACAGGCCTGCAACGTCACCCAGCCCACCCTCTCGGGCCGCATTTCGCAACTCGAGCAGGAATTGGGCGTCCCGATTGTGGAGCGCGGCCAGCGTTACATCGGCCTGACGCCGGAAGGTGAGCGCGTGCTGAAATGGGCGCATCTCATTCTCGACAACTGGCAGTCCCTCCAGCAGGAGCTCGGCACCATCCGCTCGAAGAAGGGCGAACTGGTCGGCAGGATCACGCTCGGCGTCATCCCCTCGGCCCTTCCCATGGCCTCGCTCCTCACCCAGGGCATGGAGCGTAATCACGCGCGCGTCGAATTCACCGTGCTGTCGCAATCCTCGGAAGAGATCCTGAGGAACCTCCATGACCACGCCATCGACGCCGGCATCACCTATCTCGACAATGAGCCGGTGAAGGGCCTCATGCAGCAGCCGCTTTATCTGGAGCACTACTGCCTCTTCGTGTCGGAAACCTCTCCATATGCGGAGCAACCGTCCGTGCGCTGGGCTGATGCAGCGCAGGAGCCACTCTGCCTGCTGACCCCCAACATGCAGAATCGCCGGATCATCGACCGCGCCTTCGCGGCCGCCAGCGCCCATCCCTCCCCCCGGCTTGAAACCAACTCCATCATGAACCTGCTGTCCTCGGTGAAGTCGATGG
>CAYMQH010000128.1:0-6618 GCA_964392525.1 uncultured Aestuariivirga sp. | reverse complement strand
TCGGTGCCGCGGCGGATTGCGTCCACCAGAGACTCACGGCAGCCATACTTGTTGTCGAACTTCGACTTGGTGACGCTGTCGTTGACGTTGATGGCCGGGAACGGCAGTTCGCCTTTCTTCTGCAGCTCATAGAGGCGGTGAACGCCAGTGGTGGTTTCCTCCGAAACGCCCTTGATGGAGGCCTTCACCTTGTCGAACCAGCCGGGCTGTTCCTTGATACGCTTCTTGATGGCGGCGAACAGGCATTCCTCTTCCTCGCTCTTCGGGTGCGCGATGAGGCCTGGGTCCTTCTCGGCCTTGGAGCCCAAGAGGATGTAGAGCGTGGCGTCGCCGCCATCATCGAGAATCATGTTGGAGGGCTGGCCATCCGGCCAGTCGAAGATCTTGGCGGTGAAGTCCCAGTATTCCTTCAGGTTCTCGCCCTTGAAGGCGAAGACCGGAATGCCGGCGGCGGCAATCGCGGCGGCGGCGTGGTCCTGGGTCGAATAGATGTTGCACGAAGCCCAGCGCACTTCGGCACCGAGCGACACCAATGTCTCGATCAGAACGGCGGTCTGGATCGTCATGTGGAGGGAACCAGAAATGCGGGCGCCACGCAGCGGTTGCAGCGCCTTGTATTCGGCGCGGGTGGCCATCAGGCCCGGCATTTCGACTTCCGCCATATCGATTTCCTTGCGGCCCCAATCGGCCAGCTTGATATCGGCGACGTGATAGTCGTTGTGGGCGCGGGTCATGGCTTTACCTCTGGTTTCCTGAATTTCGGCGCGTCCTATAGCAGCGCGGGAGAGGCCTGTCCATGAGGACATAAAGAAATCTTTATGTTGCGTTACCGCGACCTTTCGGCCTCTTCTCCCTATATTGGGCCCAGTGACAGCCCTGCCCCCGAGGATGCGATGATCCCCTTCGACAACAGCTATGCCCGCCTTCCGGGCACCATGCACGCAGGCGCACGGCCAACACCCGTTGCCGCCCCCCGACTCATCCGGGTGAACGCCCCCCTGGCCCAGGAACTGGGGATCGACCCGGCCCATCTGACGGCCGAGGTGGCGGCCGGCAACGTCCTGCCGGAGGGCGCGACGCCGATTGCCCAAGCCTATGCCGGCCACCAGTTCGGATCACTCGTGCCGCAGCTGGGCGACGGCCGGGCCATTCTCCTGGGCGAAGTGATCGATGTGACCGGGAAGCGGCGGGATATCCAGCTCAAGGGAGCCGGCCAGACGCCGTTCTCGAGGCGCGGCGACGGGCGCGCCGCGCTGGGACCTGTTCTGCGGGAATATCTCGTCAGCGAAGCCATGCATGCGCTCGGCATTCCGACAACGCGGGCGCTGATGGCTGCCACCACGGGCGAAAAGGTCTACCGCGAGACAGCACTGCCGGGTGCCGTGTTCACCCGTGTGGCGGCAAGCCACATCCGTGTCGGTACTTTCCAGTTCTTCGCCCTGCGCAAGGACATTGCGTCACTCCAGGCGCTTCTCGACCATGTGATCGACCGCCACTATCCGCAGATCAAGGGTGCGGACATTCCGGCGCTTGCCCTGCTCGACGCGGTGATGGCAGCACAGGCGCATCTGGTGGCGCGCTGGGTAGGTGTCGGCTTCATCCATGGCGTGATGAATACCGATAACACGAGCATATCCGGCGAAACCATCGACTATGGCCCCTGCGCCTTCATGGACGCCTATGATCCGGCCACGGTGTTCAGCTCGATCGACAGCTATGGCCGCTATGCCTACGAGAACCAGGCGCCCATCGCACAGTGGAACCTGGCCAGGCTGGCGGAAGCGCTGCTGCCCCTGCTGGATGAGGACCGCGACACGGCGATCCGCATCGCCACCGAACGTATCGAGGCCTTCCCCGCTCTCTACACGCAACACTGGCTCGAGGTGTTCCGCCGCAAGATCGGACTCGTCTCCAGCGAAGACAGCGACATGGACCTGATCCAATCGCTGCTTGATGCGCTGCAAATGGGGCGGGCCGACTTCACCATCAGCTTCCGCGATCTCGCCAATGGCAGGGAACCCGGCGCATTGGCGGACTGGTTGCCGAAATGGCGCGAGCGCCTGTCACGCGATCTGCAGGATGCGGAGCAGCGCAAGGCCCTCATGCGCAAGGCGAACCCAGCCTATATTCCGCGCAACCATCTTGTCGAGGAGATGATCCAGGCAGCCGTCGAGCGGGAGGATTTTGGCCCGTTCGAAAACATGCTCCGTGTGCTGATGACGCCCTATGAGGAGCAGCCTGCGGCACAACGTTATGCCGAAGCGCCTGCGGACACAGAGAAAGTGTATCGGACATTCTGCGGGACTTAACCATTGTCCCCCGCCCGTGGCAAAGCCATGGGAGAGGGTGCCCGAAGGACGGGTGAGGGGGCCTTCCTCATGTACAGGCCCTCATCCGGTGATTTGCACCACCTTCTCCCACGCGAAGCGCGGGAGAAGGAAATCAATGCGCCGCTTCCCAGTCCTGCGCCGCGCGCGCATCGACCTGCAGGGGAACCGAAAGCTTCACCACGGGCTCGGGCGCGGCGATCATCACGCGCTTCACCACATCCATCGTCTTCCCGGCTTCCTGATCCACACATTCAAAGATCAATTCATCATGCACCTGCAGCAGCATGCGGGCTTTGAGGCCTGCCGCGGCCAAGGCAGCCGGCATGCGGATCATGGCACGGCGGATGATGTCGGCAGCCGCGCCCTGGATCGGCGCGTTGATCGCTGCGCGTTCGAGGAAGGCGCGCTCAGAGGGATTGGGGGACTTGATGCGCGGAAAATGCATGCGCCGCCCGAAGATGGTTTCGACGTAACCCTGCTCACGCGCCTGCTGCTTCGTTGCCTCCATGTAATCCCGAATGCCGGGAAAACGCTTGAAGTAGGTGCGAATATAGTCACCCGCCTCCTCCCGCCCGATCCCCAGCTGATTGGCAAGACCGAAGGCGGAGATGCCATAGATGATGCCGAAGTTGATGGCCTTGGCGCGGCGGCGCACCATCGGGTCCATGCCTTCGACGGGAACGCCGAACATTTCGGACGCCGTCATGGCATGAATGTCCTGGCCATCGGCAAAGGCCTTTTTCAGCTGTGGGATATCCGCCACATGGGCCACGACGCGCAACTCGATCTGGCTGTAGTCGGCACTGATCAGCTTCGAGCCTTCAGGCGCAATGAAGGCGGAGCGGATCTTGCGGCCTTCCTCGGTGCGCACCGGAATGTTCTGCAGATTGGGGTCTGTCGAGGCAAGGCGGCCCGTTGAGGTGGCTGCCAGCGAATAGGAGGTATGAACGCGCCGGGTCTGCGGGTTGATGTAATTGGGCAGCGCGTCAGTATAGGTTGACCGCAGCTTGGACAGCTGACGCCAGTCGAGAACGCGGCGGGCGAGTTCCACGCCCTGCCCCGCCAAATCCTCCAACGCATCGGAGTCGGTGCTCCACGCACCCGTGGCCGTCTTGCGGCCGCCGGGAAGCCCCATGCGCCCGAACAGGATGTCACCCAGCTGCTTGGGCGAGCCGATGTTGAAGCGCTCACCCGCCAGCTCATAGACTTGCGCCTCGATTGCGGCAGCGTTGGTGGCAAGATCATTGGAGAGGCGGCGCAGGAGTTCGGGATCGATGAGGATGCCTTCCATCTCCATCGCCGCCAGAACCTGCACCAAAGGCCGTTCCAGGGTTTCGTAGACCGTACGCTTGCCCTGCGCGGCAAGCCGGGGCTTCAGCAGCAGCCAGAGGCGCAGCGTCACATCCGCATCTTCTGCCGCATAGGCCGCAGCATCGGCGATGGGCACACGGTCGAAGGTGATCATCGACTTTCCGGAACCCGCCACATCCTTGAAGGCAATGCATTTGTGATCGAGATGCCGCTGCGACAGCTCATCCATGCCATGGCCGACGTCACCCGATTCCAGCACATAGGACATCAGCATCGTATCATCGACCGGGTTGACCGAAATGCCGTGCCGCTTCAGAACCTCGATATCATATTTGAGGTTCTGGCCGATCTTGAGGATGGACGGATCTTCCAGCAAGGGCTTCAGACTGGCAATGGCCTGCGCGAGCGGGATCTGGCCTTCGACCAGTTCGCCGCCGAACAACCCGCCGCCCGTGGCCTTGTGCTGCAGCGGAACATAGCAGGCCTTGCCGGGCAGAACCGCCAGCGACACGCCCACCAGATTGGCCTGCATGGAATCAAGCGAATCCGTTTCCGTATCGAGCGCGACATAGCCCGTCTCGTAGGCCCTTGCGACCCAGGCCTCGAGGTCGGCAGCACTTCGCACCGTCTCATAGGCGGCATGGACGAAGGGAACGGAAAGAAGTGCGGTGTCATCCCGGGTGGAGGTGGCAGGGCTTGCGCCTTCACCCGGGGTTTCCTCATTTTTGCGCGGCGCAGGCGTGGGCTCGGCGGGCCTCGGATCGGCACCCTCCGGCGGCCAGAATTTCACCTCGACCGCAATCGGGTCCACCGCCGCGATGTCACAGTCCAGTTCGCCCGCAACCTTCCGGGTGAAACTCGAAAACTCCAGCGCCTTCAGAAAACCGATGAGCTGAGAGGCCTTGGGCGTATCGACCGCGAAGCCGCTCGCATCATGCTCCACCGGCACATGGTCATCGAGGGTGACCAGCCGCTTGGAGATGCGCGCCTGATCGGCGAACTGGATGAGATTCTCGCGCCGCTTCTGCTGCTTGATCCCGGGCGCTTTCGCCAGCAGCGTTTCGAGGTCGCCATATTCGGTGATGAGCTGTGCCGCCGTCTTGACGCCGATGCCGGGAACGCCCGGCACATTGTCGACGGAGTCGCCCGCAAGCGACTGGATGTCCACCACCTTGTCCGGCGTTACGCCGAACTTGTCGAACACCTCCGCCGCGCCAACCTCCCGATCCTTCATCGTATCATAGAGGGCGACGCCGGGCCGGATCAGCTGCATCAGGTCCTTGTCGGAGGACACGATGCGGCAGGTGGCGCCCGCTTCCACCGCCTGCCGGGCATAGGTGGCGATGAGGTCATCAGCCTCATAATTCGGTTGTTCGACACAGGCCACATTGAAGGCGCGCGTGGCCTGGCGGATCAGCCCGAATTGCGGGCGGAGATCCGCCGGCGGTTCCGGCCGGTGTGCCTTGTATTGCGGGTAGATATCATTCCGGAAGGACTTGGAGGAATGATCGAAGATGACGGCCAGATGCGTGGGCTTCTGCCCCGCATTGGTTTCCTTCAACAGCTTCCACAGCATATTGCAGAAACCCTGGACTGCACCAACGGGCAGTCCGTCGGACTTGCGCGTGAGCGGCGGAAGCGCGTGATAGGCGCGGAAGATATAGCCGGAGCCATCGATAAGATAGAGATGGTCCCCGGGCTTCAGTGAAGATGTGGCTGACATGGGCGCACTATGCCACCGCGCACCGCGGGATGCCAGAGCGTGGGCCTCAGCGGTCCATCCTGTCGATCACCGTCACGCCGACGCCCGTATAGCCATCCATCGCCTGAAGGGCGGCTCCCGCATCTGAAAGTCCGATACGCCTGGTGATCATCCGGGCCGGGTCCAGCCTGCCTCCCGCAATCATGCCAAGCAGCGCCGAGAAACGGCTCGCGGCAATGCCGCGCGTGCCGAAAATCGAGATCTGGCGGGCATAGACGGTTTCAAGCAGCGGCACGGGCGGGGCAGCGTGCTTGCCCAAGGGCTGGCCAATCTGCACATGGCGGCCGAGCTTCCGGAGGCTGCGCAGCGAATTCTGGATCGTCGTGGTGATGCCAAGGCCATCAATCGACACATGGGCCCCGCCGCCCGTCATGTCGCGCACGGCCAGCGCCACATCGGGCACGGCAGCGGCGTCGAGCGTGGCGTTGGCGCCGAGTTTTCGCGCCATGGCCAAAGCGTCTGCATTGATGTCGATAGCCAGCACCTGCGCCCCCAGCGCCTGGCCGATCATCACGGCGGACAGGCCGACGCCGCCGCAGCCATGGATGGCCAGCCACTCGCCGGGTTTCAACACGGCGCGATCCACCAGGCCGCGGAACGCGGTGGTGAGGCGGCACCCCATGGCGGCAGCTTCGGCGAAACCCAGCGAATCAGGCAGCTTCACCAGATTGAAATCGGCATGCGGCACGGCAAGCAACTCCGCGAAAGCCCCCCAGCCGGAAAAGCCCACCACATATTGATGATTGCAGATGGTCGGTTCGCCGCCCCGGCAGTCCGGGCATTCACCACAGGCGAGGATGAAGGGAGCCGTCACCCTGTCTCCCTTGCGGAAGCCGCGGCAATCCTTGCCGACCTCGATCACCGTGCCGGCAAACTCATGCCCCGGCACGTGCGGAAGGGTTACATCGGGGTCCACCCCGCTCCAGCCATGATGATCGGACCGGCACACCCCACAGGCCTCGATCTTCAGAACAACGCCATCGGCCGGGCAGGCCGGGTCCGGTACATCGCGGATCTCCAGCGGGGAGCGGTAGGAATCAAAGACGGCAGCTTTCATGAGGCACCTCCGGGGCGCCCCTTACCGCCAGCCATTGCCGAACGCCATCCTGATCGGCTATACGTGCCCCGTGTCAATCAGCACCCGTAGCTCAGCTGGATAGAGTGCTGCCCTCCGAAGGCAGAGGTCACAGGTTCGAATCCTGTCGGGTGCGCCAA